>JAHEEG010000119.1 GCA_024640825.1 Gammaproteobacteria bacterium | reverse complement strand
TCAGGGTCTCCAGTCGGAGATTCCCAGCCGGAGCTGCGCTCTGTATAGGGACCGCAGGGCTTGAACAACGCGTTCTCGAGCTGAGCCGACAGCGCTGCCTCGGATTCCGGCCAGGGGCTGAGCAGCCGGTAGAGACGGATATTTCTGAACATGGGTTACCTCTGGAGAGCCGGGCATTATGCCCATCCCGAGTCGCTTGTCACGGACCTGAGCGTTGAAAAACCAGATCCCTAATGCGTTATAACGTGACCCGCTGATCCCTGAAGACTAAGATCGGAACTCACCCCGGAAACGGACGCCACCATGGGTCAATCGGACATCAGCTACCGGATCCTGGCTGCCGGGCTGCTGGCCACCTGTATTCTGCTGGCCGGATGTTCAAAGGCGCCAGATCCCGCCGTCCAGAATGCGGCGGCGCAACCATCGACGGAAAATCCCGGGAATGAAGAGGCGTGGCGACAGCCCCTGTTCGAGGGGCTGGGTGACCTCGACTTTCCCATATCGACCCGCTCGGAAGCGGCGCAACGCTACTTCAACCAGGGCCTGTCTCTGGCCTACGCCTTCAACCACGCCGCCGCAGATTTCGCCTTCAACGAAGCCGCTCTCCACGACCCGGACTGCGCTATGTGCTACTGGGGCAGCGCGCTGGTGCTCGGGCCCAACGTCAACGCGGCCATGGACCCTGCCAACGCGCCCCGCGCGCAGCTGCTGGCACAGCAGGCGCAGCGGCTGGCCGCTGGCGCCACGCGCAAGGAGCAGGTGCTTACCGCGGCACTGGTGCAGCGCTATGAGGCAGAAGAGCCGGAGGATCGAGCGCGGCTTGATCAGGCCTACGCCGACGCCATGCGCGCGGCGACGGCGGAATTCCCGGATGACGTGAACATCGTCGCCTTGACGGGAGAAGCCCTGATGGACCTGCATCCCTGGGACTTCTTCGTGTTCGACGGCGAAGAACGGCCATGGACCCGGGAGATTCTCGACCGGCTGGAGCAGGCCCTGGCGCTGGACGAAAACCACATCGGCGCCATTCATCTGTATATCCACGCCGTAGAACAGTCCAGCGCGGCCGACCGGGCAGAGCCATACGCCGACAAGCTGGCGGATCTGGCGCCCCTGGCCGGGCACCTCGTGCACATGCCGGCGCACATCTACATCCGCACCGGCCGCTATCACGACGCTACGTTGAACAACATGAAAGCCGCTGACGCCGACGCCCAGTTCGTGCAGGTGTGCCGCTCCAACAGTCCCATCTATCTCGCGGGGTACATCCCGCACAACTGGCATTTCGGGTGGATAACCGCAGCCATGGAGGGCTGGAGCGAACAGGCTTTCGAGATGGCCCGAGGCACCGCCGCCCGACTGACCCCGGAGCTGCTGCGGAATAAAGAGGTCGCCGTGGCTCAGCACTTCTTCATGCAGCCGGCCTACGCCCAGGTTCGCTTCGGCGCCTGGAAGGACATCCTCGACAGCCCGGAGCCTGACGCGGATCTGCTGTACGCGCGGGCCGTCTGGCACTACGCACGCGGCCGGGCCTTGCTGGGGTTGGGCGATATCGAGGGCGCGACCGTGGAAGCCGAGCAGCTGGCGTCGCTGAGGGCACACCCAGAGTTGGCAGCGCTCATATTCTTTGAACGGGACAGCGCCGATGTGCTGCTGGATATCGCCGCGCTGGTCCTGGACGGCGAGATCAGCGCAGCGCGCGGCGATCTGGATGCTGCGCTGACCACGCTGAGCACGGCGGTGGCCCACGAAGACGCCCTGCCCTACAACGAGCCACCGTTCTGGTTCTACCCGGCGCGGCACTCCCTCGGTGTGATCCAGCTGGCCGCGGGCGATCCGGAGGCGGCCGAAAGAACCTACCGCGAAGATCTCGGCATCATGCGCGAGAACGGCTGGGCGCTGATGGGCCTGGCGCAGGCCCTGAGAGCACAGGGCAGCGACGCCGAAGCCGACCAGGTCATGACGCGCTTCCGGACTGCCTGGCAGCACGCCGACATAGAGATCACCGCCTCACGCCTCTGAGTTGACCGGCGCGGCCTATGCGCACTGGTTATTTGCTGATAGCCAATCGATCCTTCCCTGAACACAGCGGGACAGCTACTTTTGGTGGCCTTGCTTGTATCCGTGGGTATCCCCCTGGATGGGAGCGTAGCAGCGGATCGGTAACAGCAGCCATGAACGGCGTAAGCAGAAAAATGCAAATCGGCGAAACAGTACCGCTGGGCCTTCGGGACAGCGCCGCCTCGGGATCCGTAGCCGCAAAAGACAGCCCGTTCACCGATAAGACCCATCTGGACAGCTGGAACCACAGCCTGGCGAAGCTGGACGCTGACGGCCGGGTTCAGTGCGCGCTGGAAAATCTACCCGGCAGCCACGTCCTCACCTCGTCCTTCGGGGCCCAGGCAGCCGTCAGCCTGCATTTGCTCACTCGCCAGCTACCTGACATTCCAGTGATACTGCTGGATACCGGCTATCTGTTTCCCGAGACCTACAGCTTCATCGACGAGTTGCAGAAGCGGTTGAACCTGAACCTCAAGGTCTACCGCAGCCACATGAGCCCAGCGTGGCAGGAGGCCCGCTACGGTCAGCGCTGGAATCAGGGGCTGGAGGGCATCGAGCAGTACAACTACGACAACAAGGTCGAGCCCATGCAGCGGGCGCTCAAAGAGCTTGCCGTAGGCACCTGGTTCAGCGGGCTGAGACGCGTGCAGTCAGAAAGCCGCGCCGACACGCCTTTCGTCCAGTTCACCGGCGAGCGGTTCAAGGTCAACCCCGTCGCCGACTGGTCCGACCGGGACGTCTACGACTACCTGAAAGCCAACGACCTGCCCTACCACCCACTGTGGGAAAAGGGCTACGTTTCCATCGGCGACACGCACACCACGATATCCCTCAAGGACGCAGAAAGCAGCGAGCAGACGCGCTTTTTCGGCCTCAAGCGCGAGTGCGGGCTGCACGAGGCCGATCTGACCAGCTAGGCCCGCGCGCCGCGTCGGGCCCCACTTGTGCGTGGGGCCCAGCTTATCCCTCAGCCGCCGCTCATGTGTCGGCCGCCTCTTACGCGGCGGGGCACCAGTTGCCGTGAAATCCGAAAGGCACCCGATGGTCCAGATAGGCAGTGGCCAAAGGACCATCGGCAACGTTCTCTGCGTCCAGAATCACCAGGTGTGTGGCCTTCCGGTTGTCATCGTAGACGTTAGCCAGCAGGAAGCCTTCGCCTTCGGGGGCAGATTCCGATTTCGGCACGAAGATGGGCTCGTTGGTGCCGCACCCGGCACCCACATCGTAGAGATCCAGCTTGCCGGTCTTGTGATCGACCCGCCCGATACCGCTGAACCCACCGACCTTGTGCTGCGGATTGGTTTCACAGGCGAAGTAGCCATAGCGATAGCCAAGGCCCGTGCGCCGCTCGTCGAGACGCGGGAACTCGCAGGGAATATCGTGCAGGCGTTCCCACTGATAGTCATCGGTGTTTTTGCCGAGATCGAAAGTCCAGCGGGTCAGACGGGGCACCGCCTTGGAAGGATCGCCCGGGGTGCCGTCCGCCCAGGGGAACAGCGGCGCCTGCTCGAACTCGCAGACGTCACACACAACCTTGGTGCCGTCGGTATGCGCATTCATGGGATGGAAAACGAAGGCCGGATCACCCTGGAACCAGCGCAGGTCGGCGACGCTGCCATTGCGGGGCATGATCCCGATGTGCACGCCTTTCTCCGGCTCCCAGGCGTAGACGGGGCCGCCCTTCATGACCCGCTCCAGCGAACCCGTCAGCGGCATGATGGGAAAGATCACGTGCTCGCTGGTAATCATGAAGTCATGCACCATCGAGGCGTAAGGCGCTTTGAACGTCTCGGAGCGGACGAGCTTGCCGTCGCGGTCCACCACGTGGAAGGACATGTGCTCCGAGATCATGCCATCGGCGTTGTAACCGAAGAACAGCATCTCACCGGTTTCCGGATCGATCTTGGGATGCGCCGTCATCGGGCCCACCAGCTTGTCGTCGAAAGTACATGGGCCGATGGACTCCAGCGTTGTGGGATCCAACTGGAACGGCGCGTGAGCTTCTTCCAGCGCCAGCAGCTTGCCGGCGTGCCAGACGACGTTGGTGTTGGCCAGGCCGTCGGTCTGCATGCCCTGAACCCGCTCGTCCGAATCCATCGGGTTGAACGCGCCAAACAGGCTCTCACCGGCTTCGTGCTCGACATTCCACTTCACGGTGCGCACCCAGCGGTTTCGATACCCCACCTTGCCGTCGTGGAGGTAGAAGCCGTGAATCATGCCGTCGCCACCGAACCAGTGATAGTCGCCGCGAGGCGCGTACTGGGGGTTGGGGCCGTTGCGGAAAAACGCGCCGTTCAGCGCGCGGGGCACTTCGCCTTCCACCACCAGGTCCGGGGCTTCGCATTCCATCTGCAGCGGCGCGAACCCACCCTCGAGGTTCGGATGTCTGGGAAAAGGTTTAGCCATGATTCACTCCTTCATAAATTGAGTTCGGTTTCTAATCTGGGTTCTAAATTGGCGGTGGATGTCCGGTGGCCGACTCGTCTGACAAATTCACATCTTCCAACACTCGCGCGGCCGCTCGACCGCGCATCAGGGTCTCCTGCGCGACTTCGACACGCTGCTGCAGAGCCTTTGCCGACGCGCCTCGGGCCACACCGAGCAGCACCAGTCCGGTCGCGTAGCGCATGGCCGGCTGCAGATAGGGGTCTTCATGCAGCCCCGAGCTCCAGACGATGGCCGCGCCTATGCAGGCGGACGTCATCTGCTCGGCCAACAGCTGCGGCGCTGCCCAGGCTGCGAGCTGCCGGCGCGCCTGCATCCGAGCGAGTTCCTCGCGCATTACGTTGATGAGCTGCTGGGCCACGCGCTGTTGGACACTGGCGGTGCTGTCCAGCGAGGCAAAGGCTTCCAGCAGCCGCTGATGATAGGCGGATAGCGCCAGCAACTGCTCGGCGCACTGGTCGACCACGGCCAGCAGACGCACAAACCCGGGCTTCTCACGGGACAGCGGGGCGCCGTTGAGCACGCTCAGCAATTGGCTCTCGATAGCAGCGCTGAGCACGCCGTCCTTATCGCCGAACTGGTTGTACAGCGTCGGCACGCTGACCCGGCAGCGTTCCGCCAGGTCCCGCACGGTAACCGCCTCGTAGCCGACCTCGGCGATCATCTGCCGGGCGGCTTCGAGTATGGACGCCCGCCGGGCCAGGCGCTGTTCGGTGATCAGATCCATAGCTTATGGTAGCCTCCATTTGAACATGTTAAAACTTTTTTAATTTGTTACATTCCACGATCCAGGTACGCACCCACCGACAGAGGAAACCAACAGCCATGAAAATAGGTGTATTCGCGACATTCATGTCACCGCTGGCCACACCGGAGATGATCCAGGATCTCGGTCGACGCGTGGAAGCCGCGGGGCTCGATTCACTGTGGATGGGCGAGCACGTGGTGCTCTTCGACAAGACCGAGTTCCCCTACCCCGGCTCCCGCGACGGCAAGCTGCCGGTACCGGAGGGCGGGGGCTTGCTGGATACCGTGGCGACCTTTGGCTTTCTCGCCAGCGCCACCACGACCCTGCGCTTCGGCACGGGCATCTGCTTGCTGCCGCAGCGCAACCCCATCTACACCGCCAAAGAGTTCGCTACCCTGGACTGGCTTTCCGGCGGCCGAATAGATTTCGGCATCGGCGTCGGCTGGTGCAAAGAAGAGGTCATTGCCTGCGGCTATTCGTGGGAGGACCGGGGCGAACGCTGCGATGAGTTCCTGACGCTCATGCAGCGGCTGTGGACAGAGCCGGTGGCCGCGTTCGAGGGCAAGCATTTGCAGGTGCAGCCCTGCCGCATGGATCCCAAGCCAGTACAGAAGCCCCACATCCCTATCATCGTGGGCGGCCACAGCAAGCGGGCAATGCGGCGAGCTGCCGAATTCGGCAGCGGCTGGTATGGTTTCGGCCTCAACCCGGAACAAACCGGGACCATTCTCCAGCATCTGGACGAGGCCCTGGTCGCCCGAAATCGGTCGAGGGAGGATTTCGAGATCATCATCACGCCGAACACGGCGGATGCGGACACCATCCGCGCTTTCGAGGATCTGGGCGTCCACCGGCTGGTTCTGCACCTGGGCGCTCAGCGGCCTGAGGCCCTGAACAAACGATTGGTGGAACTGGAGAAGCTCGTCGCCATCGCCGCCTGAACATGCGTACAATCCGCATCAGCCGCAGGCGCGAGCGATACGCAAGACGCAGGCAATCCGCAGGAAAAGACAGAACATGAGGAAACTATGGGGAAGCTGACAGGAAAAATTGCCGTTGTGACGGGGGCCAGCCGAGGTATCGGCAAGGGCATCGCCATCGCTTTGGGAGAAGAGGGCTGCACGGTCTACGTCACCGGACGTACGACGGGTGACGGCGAGCGCACCATTGACACCACGGCCAGACAGGTAACCGAGGCCGGCGGAGAGGGTCGCGCAATACGCTGCGATCACGGCGACGACGATGACATCAAGGCGCTGTTCGAGCGCATTGCGTCGGAGGTGGATCACATCGACATTCTGGTGAACAACGTCTACAAGATTCCCAGCCCGCCCGCCTGGGGCGGCGGTTTCTGGGACCATCCCATCCAGGTGTGGGACGACCAGGTGGGCATCGGCCTGCGTGCCCATTACGTGGCCAGCTGGCACGCGGCAAAGCTGCTGTTCGCCGCCGGACCCGGCGCCGCCATGCTCAACGTCTCCTCGCCCGGCGGCCAGAGCTATCATTTTTCCAGCTCTTACGGCGCGGGCAAGGCGGGCCTCGACCGGCTGACCGCCGACATGGCCATCGAGCTCGAGCCGAAGGGGGTCGCCGCGGTGGTTCTCTACCCGGGGTCCGTGGCCACCGAGTTCATAAAGGACTCCGCCGAAAGCCAGGGCATGGATCTGTCAGACGCCCAGACCCCGCTGTTCGTCGGCCGTTCCGCAGTGGCGCTGCTTACCGCAGACGATCTGATGTCACGCACAGGTACCATCCAGTGGGTGGAAGACCTGGCGGAGGAGTTCGATCTGGTGGATGAATCCGGCAAACGTCCGCCCCGCTACGCGCAGCGGGCGGGCTCTAAGGCCTGACCCGGAACTGATAGCGCATTGGGAAACCCGCGGTTCCAGGATGAACCGCGGTGTCTCCGCCTTCCGTTCAGGCCATCTGACTGGTGAACGTCGCCAGGTCGAAGTAATCGCGCCAGGCCCGGATCTTGCCGTTCTCGATCTCGAAGGTGCCCATCACGGGTATGGAGACCTTCTTCCCGCCCGGCAGGTCGAAGTTGTCCACGCGCTCTGTCAGCACCCTGTTGCCGTTTTCGGCGATGCTGAGCATCTCCCAGAAAACCGAATCCGGCTGCATCCCGGTGATGAACGCTCTGGCCGCTTCCTTGCCTTCGATCTTCTCCATGGGGATGTTGTGGTAGACCACATCGTCCGCCAGCATGTCAACGATGCCGTCCCAGTCCATCCGGTTCCAGGCGTCCACGAAGGCCACCACAATATCGCTGTTGGTCATGTTTTCTCCCCTGTTCCTGTGTCGTTGGACAATCCATTATGCAGAAAAAGCCGGCGGCAGCCCCGCCGTTTCGAAGCGGCGCGTCAAAGCAGTTCGGAAAATTGTATCTCGTCGCTGCTCCCCGGCAATGACGCGAAGGTCCCGTCCCGGCTCAACACGACCTCACCGTCATAGGCGTCGTCCACACCCTGGAGAAACGCCGCCTCCAGACCTGGCAGAATCAGCGACGGTACGATGTGGTAGTAGAGCAGCGCCTTGACCCCGGACGCCGCCGCAATCCCCGCCGCTTCTACCGGCGTGGTGTGATAGTCGGGAACGTCGTGGGTAATTTTCGCCAGGTTGGTCTGGTTCGTCGCGGTAGCGGCCTGATTGAGAATGCCTACCAGCTGCGCAGCCAGAGCTCCGTGTACCAGCAGGTCGGCACCCTCTGCCTGGGTGGCAACGTTGGCGTTCTTCTTGGTATCGCCGCTTACGACCACCGACCGTCCCCCGTAGTCGAAGCGGTAGCCCACTGCCGGAGACGCGGGCGTGTGGTCGACGCTGAACGCGACCACCCGTAGTCCCTCCTTTTCCCAGACCGTCACCGACGTGCCGTCCGCCGGTAATGTGAAGGTATCCGCCCGCATGCCAGCGCCCTTCGGCGGCGCGACGGCCATCCCGTGATGGGCCGTGCGGTAGCCGGCGTCCAGACGATAAGCCTGATTAAACCCCTGGACCACCAGCTCGACCCCCTCGGGCCCGAGCACCGGCAACGGCGTCGTATTGGCATCCCCCACCCAGCGCAACATGGCGAGCTCGCCCAGCCCGTCGATGTGATCCGAATGAAAGTGGGTCAGCAGGACGGCGGCTACCCGACCTGTGGGAACGCCCATGCGCTGCAGGTTCCTGGCGCCGCCGGTGCCTGCGTCCACTAACAGCAGCTGCTTCCCGGCAATAATCGCCAGGCAGGGTCCGGAACGCTGTGGATCCGGGAACGGTGAGCCCGCGCCACAAAGCGCGACGTGCAAGCCGTCGGGGAGCTCCGACAGCAGGTCGGCGACCATGTTGGCCTGCGCCGCGCGAGCGTACACCCGCAGGGCCAGTTCTCCCCGCATCGTGTAAGCGGCCACGGCCGCGAGCACGATCAGCAGCAACACAATACGTCCTGTCATGAACCTCGGCCCTCCCGGCCACGGACAAGCTGGCCGGCCGATTCCCAGCCAGTCCAGTCCATCGCTACTGGCCAGTGTTACTGGCCAGTGTTACTGGGCAGTCATTCCCGCATCGATGGTGAACTCTGCACCGGTGACGTAGTTGGCCTCGTCAGAGGCCAGGTAGAGAATGCAATTGGCGATGTCCTGAGGTTCCCCAACCCGACCAAGAGGCACGCGATCCGGGCCTACAGGTACGCCTGCGGGGTCCTTCCGGCCCGTCGCCTGGGCCTGCATGTTGGTCCAGATCACCCCCGGGTGCACCGAGTTGCAGCGGATGTTGTCCGCTGCGCCTTCCACAGCGATGGATTTGGACATGATGCGCACGCCGCCCTTGGCGGCGCCGTAGGCAACACAGGTGGCCATCCCAATCAGCCCGGCAACCGACGACAGGTTGATCAGCGAGCCGCCGCCCGCGTCGCGCATGGCGGGCATGGCGTACTTGCAGCCAAGGAAAACGCTGGTGAGGTTCACGTCGATCTGCCGGTTCCAATCCGCGAGGCTCATGTCCTCCATGCGTTTCAATACAGCAATACCGGCGTTGTTGACCAGCACATCCAATCGTCCGTAGCTGTCCTGGGTTTTGCCGATCACCGCTGTCCAGGCGTCTTCGCTGGTGACGTCCTGCGCCATGGACACCGCTTCGCCGCCTGCATCGCGAATGGCCTTGGCGCAATCGGCGGCGCCTGCCTCGTCAATGTCCGTAACCATCAACCGTGCGCCTTCCCGCGCCAGCGTCATCGCCGTCGCGCGCCCAAGACCAGGATTTGACGCGGCTCCGGTGACAATGGCCACCTTGCCTTCTACTCTACCCATGAACTCCCCCCTAAGCGGAAACGTTTGAACCTTTCAGAAGGCGGGAGTATGGCAAAGCTGTCCAGTGCTGGGAATGGTATGCGCGCCCACGCAGTGCGGGCGCAGCGCGGGCGCAGCATGGATGCAGAGTAGGCGCGGATCAGCTTGCTTTTCTGATCGCCGCCTTATCGTTAGAAGCCTTGCCGTTAGATGCCTTTCCATTGGAAGCCTGGGCACTGATCGGATTGCAGTACAGCTGGTACAGCAGCGAGATAACCGCAGCCACCTCCTGACCCGCAAGCGAGTAATAGACTGTCTGGGCCTCGCGGCGACTGCTGACCACGCCCTCATGACGCATCCGGGCCAGGTGCTGGGACAGGGGCGATTGAGCAATGCCGATCTTTTCGCTCAGCTCGCCAACGGAGCATTCTCCCTGATTGAGCTCGCAGAGGATCATGAGGCGATGCGGGTGGCCGAGCAGCTTCATGAGCTCGCTCGCTCGGCTGGCATTTTCCTGCATGAGTTCTAGATCCATGAATTACTCCGAGTGTAACTTGAGTCAAATCAAGTTGAGGCAATTCAACTTGAGGACAATGACTTTATACACGATTAGGGGTTGTTATATAAGTTTTTTATAATATACTAACTATCGCGGTTTCGGGAGAGAAATTAGCTTTGGAGGGGGTGTGAGTCAACGCGAGAGCCAGGGTCAGCTAGACCGAGAACTTCTATCCTTATCACGATCCGGCGATAAGCTGCCCGGAGCCGAGCGTCGGAATTTCCTCAAGCAGGGGCTGACGCTGTTCGGCGCGGCGGCGGCAACGGGCCTGGCCGGTAAGGCGGCGGCCGGCACAGAAAACCTGCCACCCAACGTGCCCGCCTGGACAAAACGTCTCGGGTCCGGCGTGCTCACCAATCCCTATGGCCAGCCTTCCGCTTACGAGGCCAGCGTGCAGCGGCGCAGCGTCGACTGGCTGACCGCCGACCGGATTGCCAGCATCAGCTTCACGCCCCTCGGCGATCTCAAGGGGATCATCACCCCCAGCGGGCTGGTGTTCGAGCGTTACCATGCAGGCGTTCCAGAGATCGATCCGCAGCAGCACCGGCTGATGATTCACGGCATGGTCAAGCGCCCCATCATCCTGACCATGGACGAGTTGATGCGTTTCCCGTCCGTCAGCATGATCCGCTTCCTCGAGTGCCCGGCCAACGGCGGCATGGAGTGGCGCGGCGCGCAGATGGACCGCGTGCAGTTCAGCCATGGCATGCTGGCCTGCTGCGAGTGGACGGGCGTCATGCTTTCCACGCTGCTCGAAGAAGTCGGCCTGGACAAGAACGCGGCCTGGATTCTGGCCGAAGGCGCAGATGGCGCCCACATGAGCCGCAGCATTCCCCTGGACAAGGCGTTGGACGACGCGATCATCGTCTACGCCCAGAACGGCGAGGCGCTGCGCCCTGAACAGGGCTACCCGGTGCGCTTGCTGAACCCCGGCTGGGAGGGGAACACATCCATCAAGTGGCTGCGGCGGCTGGAAGTAGGCGACAAGCCCTGGTATCACCGCGAGGAAACCTCCAAGTACACGGATCTGATGGCGGACGGCACGGCCCGGGAGTTCACCTTCGTCCAGGAGTGCAACTCGGTGGTCACCAGCCCCTGTCCGGAAAAACCCTTCCGTGGGAAAGGCAAATATTTCGTCGAGGGCCTCGCCTGGTCCGGGCGAGGACGCATCAAGCACGTGGACGTGTCCGTCGACGGCGGCGTCACCTGGCGGGAAGCCCGGTTCACCAGCCAGGTCATTCCGCGAGCGCTCACCCGCTTCGGCCTGGAATGGGATTGGGACGGCGCCCCCGCCCTGATCCAGAGCCGTGCCGTAGATGAGACCGGCTACGTCCAGCCCACCTACGGCCAGCTGCGGGAGGTTCGCGGCACCAACTCCATCTACCATAAGAACGCCATTCATACTTGGAAGCTGGCGGCAGACG
>JAHEEG010000271.1 GCA_024640825.1 Gammaproteobacteria bacterium | reverse complement strand
CCCGTCCTTCTGAATAGATGCCAGGCCCGACAGCGCCTGAATCACCGGATCGTAAACACGTTTATGGGCGTAGGGTCCGGTCTCTCCGAACCCGCTGATGGACACGTAGACGATATCCGACCGAATTCCTCGCACCGCCCCTTCTCCCAGACCCATGCGCTCGATCGCACCGGGGCGGAAGTTCTGCACGAAAACGTCCGCGGTGGCGATCAGGCGCCGCAAAACCTCCATGCCTGCCTCAGACTTCAGATCCACCGCCAGGCTTCTCTTGCTGCGGTTGGCGGAGATGAAGGTGGCGGTAAGACCGTGACGATTGGGGCCCATGTGCCGCACCAGATCTCCCGAGGTGGGCTCCACTTTGATGACGTCGGCTCCTTGATCTGCCAGCATCATGGTGGCCACCGGACCGGAGATCATGCTGGTGAGATCAAGAACCCGAACCCCGGCTAACGGCCCGGCCACATCAGTGCTCCCCCGAAGACGCTGACGGAGCGAACGCCTCGAGCGCATGCGCTTTCGCCCATTTGTAATCCGCCTTGCCGTTAGGCGCCCTGCGCACCGCGTCCACGAGGAGTACGTTTTTGGGCAGCTTGTAACCTGCCAGGTGATCCCTGGCATGTTCGATGAGCTGAGATTCCGAAAGATCGGCCCCGGCGACGGGCGCCGCTACGGCGACTACCCGCTCGCCAAAACGCGCGTCCGGGACACCCACCACCAGGCAGTCCTCAACCCCGGGATGCTTCTTGACCGCCTCCTCCACTTCCTCGGGAAAAACCTTCTCGCCCGCGGTATTGATGCAGGCGCTGCCCCGTCCCAGAAGGGTGATGGAGCCATCGGCCTCTACCGTTGCGTAGTCACCGGGAAAGCTGTAGCGCACGCCGTCCACCTCGCGAAACGTTTCCGCAGACTTTTTCGGATCCTTATAGTAGCCGAGCGGAACGAACCCGCTGGTGGCCACCTTGCCGATCTCTCCCGAGCCTGGGGCGACCAGACGACCGTCGTCGGTAATCACTCTAACCCCTTCATTAAGCTGAAATTTCGCGGTAGATGGACGTGCATCGCGCGTCGTAACGGACGAGCCCATCCCACCTTCCGAAGAGCCGATGACGTCGGCAAGCACCATGTCGTGATGGCGGAGAAGACCCTCCTTCACCTCCGCGCTCCACATCACGCCGCTGGAGGTGATCTGCCTGAGGGACGACAGATCGTACGGGTTGCCTTTCTCGACCGCCGCATCCAGCGCGCCCAGGAGCGGGCGCGCAAAGGCATCGCCAACAATGACCAGATCAGAAACCCCGTGCTGCTCAACCAGACCCCAGAGCAGGTCCGGATCGAGCCCGAGCCTGGGTGTCGTTACCACGGTGCCGCCAAGCATCAGCGGCACCATGCTGCCCAGCCACATGCCCGTTCCGTGCATGAGCGGACAGGCGGGCAGGCTGACGGGCGGGGCTTCGATGCGGGATAACAAGGCAGGCAGGTCCGCAACCTCAGTCGGGGGTTCAAGCTCCCGAGCAGCAGCGCCCATGGCAGTGAGAAAGGCGCAGAACTCCCCACCCGGATACATCACCCCCTTGGGCATACCCGTGGTGCCACCGGTATAAAGCATATAGATGTCCGCCGGATCCCGAGGGCAAGGCGGCAGTGGCTGGGCCCCACGAATGGCCGATGCGTAATCGACGGCACCGTGGAGGAGCCCCTCGGTGCCATCATCCAACTGGATGAACAGCTTCACCTTTGGCAGCTGATCGCGAATCTCCCAGATTCGCATCGCGTAACACGCCTGATAGACGATGGCCTCTGCGTCGGCATTGTCCAGCAGATAAATCAGCTCTTCCGCTTTGTAGCGGTAGTTAACGTTGATAGGACAGCCGCGAACCTTGAAAACGCCGAACTGAGCTTCGAGGTATTCATTGTTGTTGTGCAGATACAGGCCAACCTTGGAACCGGCGCCGATCCCGTGCGCATCCAATACTGACGCGAAGCGCGATGCCCGATCCTCGAATTCTCGCCAGGTCCGCGTCACCCCATCACAAATGAGCGCCGGCCGTTCCGGCACGGTTTCCGCGACGCGCTCCCAGGCGGTCGCAAAATGAAAATCCATGGCGTTCCCCCCAGCCAGCTTCCAGGCGTTTCTTCTACCGCGATCTGTCCTGCATTGGCAAGCGTAATCGGGATCTCGCCCGGCACAACGGGCCTAGGCCACCAACTGTTGGCGGAATTAACCACCACTCAAAGCGCGAACGCAATTGAATACCGCCGAGAAGCTCGAAAAACGCGATGGCTGTGGATACCAGGCCGCTGGCACGACTCTTGTATCTCAGCAGTGCCGCTGCCGGTTTTACGCGCAGATTGATTTGTAGAAATGCACGGCTCTTCACGAGGCAAGACGAGGGGGGAATCGCCACCATGACACAGCCATTCAGACTGTCCCGACTGAGCACGCCCCGCGGCACGATTTTCGCCAGCCTGCTGTTGATCGTCACTTTCGTGACCTTCGGCCTGCTTACGGAAGGACTGCGTACGGAAAATGGAGAAAACACCAGGAAACAACCATGGGAACACCAACACTCGATCAGTTCCGGTCCCGACTCAAGCTCGACCCCAAGAACAGCTGGATAGGCGGTGTCTGTGCCGGCCTCGCCCGAACGCTGGAAACGGACCCGGTCCTGACGAGGACGGGCCTCATCATGGCCGCACTGTTTCTGCCAAAGATCGCCATTGGCTGCTATCTGATCGCCTGGGTGGTTCTGGACGAGGGCTGACCAAAAGCCCCACGGGCGCTCGGCACCTCGGGATCAGCAGGTGATCAGGCAATTCTCCAACTCGGGGGGGGTCTCCGGCGCCGCGATCGCCAGCTCGCGAAAATCGCGTGCGAGGCCATCAAGGCGCTGCAGGAAACGTTCTTGCTGCCTGTTCGTCAGATTGTTGATGAGCCAGACGCTCAGCTCCAGGTTGAGGGCGATGTTGCTGTCGAAGACCGCGGTCAATTCGTCGCCGTAGTAGGCCTCACGCTGCTCCGCCAACCTGGCGAAGCCGCGGCTGAAGACGTCCAGATCGGCACGCTGCTTCAACAGAGCGATCAGATCTGCCTGCCAGCGCCGACGATAGTCCGCCCAGAGCTCCATTTCCGGGATGTATCTGACCGATTGGGCATTGACGTAAGCGCGCTGCTCACCGT
>JAHEEG010000270.1:546-3197 GCA_024640825.1 Gammaproteobacteria bacterium | reverse complement strand
CCAGGAGGAGGTGTGTCAGAATGAAGAGATTGATGCTTGTATATGGCCTGTTGGCGTGGCGTTGGGCCCTGCTGTCTGTGCAGGCACAAACCAATCTGGTCGAAGCTACTTTGCTCAGGAACGGACTGCTGACGTGGTCGAATCTTGTGCCGAACAGCACATGTCATGTCGAGTGGGCATCATCACCAGATGGCCCCTGGACAAACTCCTGGGATTCACTGAACGGGATCCCGACCGGTACTAACGCCACACTTTCAGCATACGTGCCTGTCTTCTATCGCATGGTAATGGTTGTGCCACCAACCACAACCTACGACGTGGATTGGTGCCGCTTGCAGTGGCCCCTGAGCGTTTCCACTTCGACAGGCGCGGACTTCACTGTCTATGGCCGTTTGAGGGTACAAGGGCTGACTGACAAAAGCGATGGGGTGGATTCAGATCCCAGCATCTTAGCGGAGGCAGGATACGGACCCGATGGAACCAGCCCTGATGGCAACCCGAATGGGTCTGGTATTCTGGCAGCCCAATGCCGGGCTGGAGCGGAGCGGCTGCCGGCGAATCAGATAACGATGAGCATGTGACAACACGGAGTGTTTCGCAGGCAGGCAATTACGATTTCGCAGTGCGGTTTTCCGGCGATGGCGGCTCGACTTGGACATACGCGGACCGCAATGCGGGGCCCGGATCAGATGGATCAGAGGACGGCTACCAATCTGGAAACGCAGGTGAGCTTACTGTCACTCCGTGAGCATGGACTTCGACACTATCAAGTTCACGCTGGTGTTGCTGGTGCGCAGTGGTTTTACGTAATGCTAAGTGTTTTCGCGGAGCATAGACTCGCATAGAGGGGGCTGCGGTACAGTACGAGCAGAAGATACTGTTGACATCTCCACGGGTTCATTTGCTCCATGTAACACCTCGTTGGCCGTGGGCGAGTCGCCATGACCCTCAACGATTAAGCCTTGGAAACCAGTTGGACGGTCATTGGTGAAATGATAGGATCAGCCAATATCGGCGGATGGCACCGGATGGCGATGAAAGCATGAAGATGGACAATCTGGTCAGCTTTTTCCGGGTGTTTGCCGTGGACAACTGGCGAATCTGTCTTATCCCGGCGATATCCCGTGATAATAGGCAAGTCTGTCCCATTAGCATGGGCATATCCCGCGATAACAGGCGAATGACTTGTTGAACGGAACCGCTTCGCGGAGGGGGGATTTCGGGCGAAAGGACCGCTGAAGGCGTACGCTGACTCCATCCGGTGTGCATGAGGCATGCCGGGCAACCCTGGAGTCCATCATGAGCAGTCCTCTGCGAGACCGGTTCACGCGTTACATGGTGCTGCGAGGCTTCGCGCCCAAGACGCAGGTAGCCTACCTGCACGCCATCAGCGATCTGTCGCGCTACTTTGGCCGATCGCCCGATCAACTGAGCAATGACCAGATCCAGGAGTTTCTGCACAAGGAACTCATAGAAGCCCGCAAGCGGTCCTGGAGTACGGTCAACGTCTACTTTTCTGCGTTCCGCTGCTTCTACCGGAATGTGCTGAACTGGGACCAGACCCGGTTCACGATTCCGCCTCGGGTAGGTCGTCACCGCAAGCCGGTCATCCTCAGCCCCGAGGAAGTCAAGCGGCTGCTGCATGCGGCGAGCAACTCGAAGCATCGCGCCCTGTTGTGCACGGCGTATGGAGCGGGGCTTCGCGTGAGTGAACTGGTGAACCTGAAGCCCGAACACATCGAGAGCAGTCCGGACCGGATGATGATTCGTGTCGAGCAGGGCAAAGGCAACAAGGATCGCTATACCGTTCTCTTCGACTGGGTGCTGGATGCGCTGCGGGTCTACTGGCGAGAGTACCGGCCCAGCTTGTGGATATTTCCCGGCCAGGATCCGCGGCGGCCGCTGGATACCCATACCGCTTTGGCGGTCTATAAACAAGCCTGCACCCGCGCCGGGCTCGGCCACCGCCGGGGTATCCACACGCTACGGCATTGCTTCGCGACTCACTTGCTCGGCTCCGGGGTGGACATCTACACGGTGAAGCGTCTGCTCGGGCACGTGTCGCTGAGCACGACCGCCGGGTATCTACACGTGAGCACGGTGCGGCAGTGTCCGTTGGGCAACCCGCTGGACTGAACGGACCCCCATGCCATCCACCCCCCTGCGGGTGGCCGACGTGTTGCGGAGCTACGGGGAGGCCTTTCTGGCGGATCATCCGATCGATTCCCATCACCGCCGGGTGATCCGCCACCTCCTGGACTGTCGGACCGCGGCCCTGGGCGGCCACCTCTACGAGTGCGAGCACTGCGGCCAGCAGGTGCCCCTGTACAACTCCTGTCGGGACCGGCACTGTCCCACCTGTCAGACCACCCGCAAACAACAGTGGCTGGAGGACCGGCAGCAGGAGTTGCTTCCGGTCCCCTATTTCCATGTCGTCTTCACTCTACCCCACGACCTGCAGGCCATGACCGTCGGCATCCCCGCTCCGGCTGCGGGCAGTGGCATGGGGAACCTGGGCAGCGTCAGCAATGCCTGCGCGTTTCTGGGACTCAATGCCCGGATCCTCACCCGTGCCGAGGACATGGAGGAGGGCTCCAGCAAAGAGACAAGTGACCGTTCTTCTTGGTGACGACTCCGGGAACTACGGCAAC
>JAHEEG010000270.1:0-536 GCA_024640825.1 Gammaproteobacteria bacterium | reverse complement strand
GGTTCGTCGCGGTGCTCCACACCTGGACCCAGAAACTCACCCTCCACTACCACATCCATTGCCTGGTGCCCGGTGGCGCATGGGATGCGTCCACCGGCACCTGGCGCAGCGCCCATCGAAACTACCTCTTCAGCAAAGACGCCCTCGCCAAAGCCTTCCGCGCACGTTTCCTCAAGCGCCTCGATCGCCTCCGTCACCGCGGCCGCCTCCAGATGCCGGATCCCTCCCCGGATTACCCCGAACGCCTGATCCGCTCCTTGCGTTCCCAGCGCTGGATCGTTTACCCCAAGGCCACCGCGGCATCGGCCGCTCAAGCCCTCGACTACCTCGGTCGCTACACTCACCGCGTCGCCATCAGCGACCACCGAATCCTCTCTCTCGAGAACGGCCAGGTCTGCTTCCACTACCGGGACCGCCGTGACGGGAATGCCCGCAAGCAATGCACCCTTCCCGCTGAAGAATTCATCCGACGATTCCTCCTTCATGTGTTGCCCCCTGGCTTTCGCAAAATCCGATACTACGGATGGCTCGCTCCC
>JAHEEG010000118.1 GCA_024640825.1 Gammaproteobacteria bacterium | reverse complement strand
CAAGATTTTTATCTACGGTTACCTGAATAAGGTGCATTCATCCCGACGCCTGGAGGCCGAAGCCAAGCGCAATGTGGGGTTGATGTGGCTGACGGGGCGACTCGCACCGGACTTCACGCCGAAGACGATGAGTACGAATGTCCCGCCGGAGAAAGGCTCATCGCACGATTTACGCGTGATGAGAAAGGTCAGGTAGTCACTAAATACTGGTCATCACACTGTCCGCATTGCCGGATGCGCTCGCAATGCACGAGCAGCGACTACCGTCGGATTGGTCGATGGGAACACGAAGATATCGTAGATGCGCTGGAAGCACGTCTCGAGCGAGAGCCTGAACGGATGCGGGTACGCCGATCCACGGCAGAACATCCGTTCGGCACACTGAAATGCTGGATGGGGTATGCGCACTTCTTGACGAAAACGATCCCGAAAGTCAGTACCGAGATGAGTCTTCACGTTCTGGCGTACAACATGAAACGAGTAATGAACATCCTCGGTGCGCAAAGACTGATGGAGGCGATTGCTGCTTGAGTTCGTCTTTGAAAAAGTGCATTGCCTCTGGCCTACGTGCCGGAATCGTTGGAAATCGATGCTCACAAAGTCACTAGTCGCTGTCGCCCAACCGAGTTTTTACACAGCCTGGGTCGTTTGGTTTTGCGCCGGAAATGTGGACACCTAGAATGTGGTGCGAAGGCACCAGGAGGTGTTCAGATGAGGAAGGCGAAGCGATACCAGCGCTACAACGCTGAGTTCAAGCGGGAAGCGATTCTCCGGGCCTCGGAAGGGGGTATGACCGTGAAAGCGGTGTGCGAGGAGCTGGGGATCAGTGCCCGGCAGTTTCAACGATGGCGCAATGAGCTCGAGCTGTTGGGCAAGGATGCGTTCCCCGGGAGCGGCAAGACCCGAGATCAGGAGATCGCGGCACTCAAGCGCGAACTTGCGCAGGTGAAGAAGGAGGGTGACTTTTTAAAGGAAGCGGCGACGTTCTTTGCCAAGCAGTCGAAGTGAGGTACGAGTGCATGGAGCGTCACCGACAACGCTATTCGATCCGCATGATGTGTCGTTTACTGAAGGTCTCACGCAGTGGCTACTACGCGTGGCGAGACCGACCCGAGAGCGATAGAGCTCGACTCGACCGAGCGCTGATGCCGTCTTCAGAATTTCTTTGGCGCGTCGAAGTTCTTTGTTCTCTTTCTCCAGCGCTTTCAGGCGGGCCTGATCATCGGTCGTGAGTCCCGCTCTTTTGCCCTGATCGCGTTGATCCTGGCGAATCCAGCGCCGCAGCGTCTCGTGCAGACAGCTCAATTTCGCGCACACTGATTGGATGGCAGACCATTCGGAAGTGCCACCCGGTTGCGCTATTTCTATCAGGCGAACTGCTCTTTGCCTGAACTCAGGTGGGTATCGTTTTGTCGTGTCCATTGCTCCATCGTCCCAAGCGTTGGAGCCTTCGACAAACCCGGGGTGATTCAGTCGGGCTGTCGCAGAAAGCACTACTGCTGACGCTGGTCATGCTCAATGCGGAAGTCTACCTGGGCCAGTGGTCATTTGTGCTGGCGGCGCTGCAAACTCTGCTGTGCGTGGGGCACATTTTTCGATAGTCTTTTGGGGTTGATAAACAGAATAATGGCTAAGGGGGATTGGCTGTATCGCACGATTCTGTACGATGGAGCGGATGGCCACGTCCTGAGCATGAATCAAAATACTGCGAGTGGAGCGAAATGATGAAAGGTCTGTTTTGGTACTGTGCTTGCCTGCTTTTACTTTTCCCGGTTGCTGCAACTGCCGCGACCAAAATCAGCGACCAGCAAAAATACGCAGGGGGTTCGATTCCGCGGCCAGAGACGATCTGGGTGTATGATTTTTCCGCCACGCCGACAGACGTCCCTGCCGGCTCGGCGCTTACCGGCGAGGAAGTTCCGCACGATCCACCACAGACCCAAGAAGAGATCGACTCCGGCCGCAAGGTCGGCGCAGCCATTGCTGCTGATCTGATCACCCAGATCAACTCAATGGGAATGCACGCGAAGCAGGCCGACTCCTCGACCCAACCACAGGTAAACGATCTGATGATCCACGGATATTTGTTGTCCGTCGTGCAGGGAGACAAAAAGGAAAGTTTTTCTGTTGGCTTCGGCAAAGGGAATGCCGATATCAAGGTAGCGGCGGAAGGCTTTCGCATGACCGAGCAGGGGCCACAGAGCCTCGGTTCCGGCAAAGCAGACGCTCAGGGGAGCAAGGCGCCCGGTACGGCGGTGACGGCGCTAGGTGCCGTCGCAATGCATAATCCGCTTGGCCTCATCGTCAGTGCTGGCAAAAAAGAGCACGACAAGAAGGAGGGTAAGGTAGGTGTTGAGGGTCGCGAGAAAGACGTGGCGAACACGATGGCCGGCGAGCTCAAAAAACGCTTTCAGGAGCAAGGCTGGATCAAGTAGATGACCGTCGCCAGGCAGGCAAGCTCAAATTCAGCCAATTATTCCCCGGGGCGTGTTTGTAAGCGGGCCTGCAGTTAGTCCTCACCGATGCTGTGCTGGCAAACTCGCCAACACTGAATGGGAATATTTTCCTCAAATACCGCGGCCGCGCGGTTCGTACCTCGTCGCTGAAAGAAAGGATGGAGCACATCGTCTTGATCTATAAATCGGGCGCGACGCACCGTCCGGTTACAACGTTGTGCTGCTGCTCATCGCCGATTCCATTGTCGGCGTGGGGGAAATTCTCGCACAGCGGAGCAAGCCGCGCTGCCTCGGTGAAAGTCCCTCTGCCGTCACGGAATCCCACGCATCGCTATCGAACCAGCAACCTTTCTAGAAGAGGATCGAAACCTGGGGATTGTGTCGTATGGGCCTGCCGTTCACCTGATTGAATCTGCATAATTTTCTCGCATGAGGACACGGCGCTGAAGGCATTTATTGTTGCGATTACCGTGATGTTAAGCAGCCTGGTCGGCCAGGCCGACGCTTCATCATTGCCGGCTGCCGCGCCGGCGAGTGCGTTCCTGCTCAATGCGCCCAACAACGAGGGTCCGGTGGCCGTAGAGATCAGCCTGGTACTGTACGAGATCAACGAGATCGACGATGAGAGAGAGACGGTGGAATTCAACGGCGTGCTCATCTCGACGTGGCGCGACCCAAGGCAGGCATTTGATCCCACGGTGGCGGGCACCGACGAGAAACTCTTCCAGGAAATTATCAGTTCGACGAAATCTCACCCGGCTGGTTCCCGCAGATCATACTAGCCAACGAATCCGGGCAGTACGACATCAGCGGCGTGGTGCTGCGGGTAAAACCGGATGGAGCTTCCCGCCTGATCCAGTCCGTGAATGCGGTTGCAGAAGTCACACTCGACATGAGCCGCTATCCGTTTGACCGCCAGCAGCTCGACTTGGTGTTCGAGGTTCTGGACGCCGCGCCTGACGAGGTGGTGCTGCGGACGCCATCCGAGGTTACCCACGCGCCGGAACTCGACAGAAAAATTCCGCAATGGACTGTCACAGAAATCACCCAGAGGATCCGCACCGGTTTCGCGCCCTACATCCGGGGCGGCGGGGTCTCATCAACGCTTGTGGTCAGCGTGCACGTGGAGCGTAAGTCGTTCTACATCCGGAGGTTAATCGTGCTTCCGCTGGTGGTCATCGTGATGCTGTCGTTTTGCGTTTTCTGGATGGACAGGTCATCGCTCGGCGACCGAATCTCCGTATCCTTCATCGGCATTCTCACCGGAGTCACATACCAACTGATACTGAGCGACAGCCTACCCCGCATTTCATACTTCACGCTGATGCACGGGTTCCTTAATCTCAGCTTCGTCACGATGTGCGCCACGGTCGTCATCAACTTGATTGTCGGGGCTATGGACAAGCACGGTATGTATGAGGCCGGTGACCGGCTGGATCGCCGCTGTCGGTGGCTTTTCCCGCTTCTTTATGTCTCCGGGAATCTGCTTCTCGTCACCATCGCGTTGTTCTGAGGAATCGCTGGCGCGGCTTTTTGACTTGCCGAGTGAGCGCCCAAGGATCTGAACACAAACGCCCTGATACCCCAGCGTTTTTTAGGCTCGGAGTGACCGCTTTGAGTCGTTATTGCTCGTTCGTATAAGTGGGGCGATCTGACTGCTTCGCATCGCATAACGGACGCCACCGCCAGTTCCTTGCGCGCGAACAGAACTGATTGTTAGCCTCCTGCCTCGAAGAAAGCGATAGCCGTGGAGTCAAATTGGACGCGCTTGAAACCAATCGCTTCGTAGAACGCCCTGGAAGGGCTTAAGTCGCTGACACCTAGAGTGACAATCGAGATCGTGGTGGGCATCTCAGGAGACCCATGCTTACAGTTCGCCAGCCGGAATGAGCCACACCTGCAGAGCGCCGACCTTGGACGTGATCAGTCGCCCGGCAAGCGCATCGTGACTTTGCCGTTGAACACAGCGCCGTCCATGATGTTGATGCGACGCATCCGGATGTCTCCGGTAACCCGTGCGGTGGCTTTCAGCACGACCGAGTCACCGCAATCGACATCACCCTGGACTTCTCCCTCAACGACGACCGTTTTGGCTGAGATAGACGCGTGCACACAACCGCTCGCTGCTACCGTGAGGCAGTGCTCAGGTAAGGATATCGAACCTTCGATCCGCCCGGCAACAAGCAGGTCCTCGTTCGCTTCGAGGTCGCCTTTGACCGACATAGCGCTACCAACGAAAGACCGGTGTCCGGAGGTCGCGGCGTGGCTATCACTCGCGCTGGGTGTGATGTCGGGTTGGCTCGGTTCGTTGCGCTTTGCAGGCTCTGCCGCCTTCGGGCCAGCAGCGTTTTTCGTCGGTTTCGTGATCGAATCGGGCTTGGCCTGAGTTCGTGCCTCTTTCTCCTGCCCACTTTGCCAGAGTTTTCGCATGCTAATGTCCTCTCTGTCTCCTAAGACGGCTTGCTCTTATTCGGCGCGCAATTTTCGTCTGCCGCAGAGGGAGCCTGATTCGTAGATAGCTTCACTACGGTTTGAGGGCCTTTGGCGGCCTCTTCGGTAGCGTGCGTGAAAAGCGGTTTTTGATCCGGTGCGCCTATCGGGCTCATGATCACCCGTCCGTTCATGATCGCGCCTTCCTCCACCGAAAAGCGTTCGGCAAAGATGTCGCCCGCCACGCGCCCTGTCGCATCAATCCTCACGCGGTCTTTACCGTGGATGTTTCCCGTGACGCTGCCATGGACCACGACTTCTTTGGCGTTGATGTCTCCGGTGACAGTGCCCTGCTCATCGATCAAGAGGGTTTCCTCATGCTCGACTGTGCCTTCTACCGTTCCCCGGATCGTGAGGGGGTCCTTGGCGTCGGTGATCGTTCCTCGAACGATCACCGACGGCCCTAGGAAGGAGGTAAGAATACGTCCGCTGTTGCCGGGGCTGGTATCCGGCCGTTCTTTGTCACTGTCGTACATTCCTGCGTAATTCCGATTTGTCCCGTTTGTCCCAGATAAGCCAGCTACTTCGCTGATTACGCTCGTAGATTGAATGAAAGACAGATCAAGTGCAACGAACGTATCGTAAGCATTGGGTAAGTCTTCTCGCAGCGGCAATCCGAATGTAAGGGGCCGGATTCTTGAACAGCGCAGAGGACATGCGAGCCATGTAACGCCCAGCTTCGCGGATGATTAAGCAACATCTCTTCTGTAATCTCAGTTATCCCCTGATCGCCCGTTAATCACCGAAGGTCAGGTAGCGTTTCTCCGCTGTCTGCCAGTCCTCAGGGGCTTCCCTCACGATAGCCGTCACCAGCCGCGAGCTCGGATCGAGTCGCACCGGCGCTTCTGAAGATGGCAATGGATGAGGGAAACGTACCAATGCAGACGCTGATTGAGCGATACGGTATAGACAGCGAAGAGGCATTTCGCGCGCATTGCTGGTGGCTAGCGATGACGCGCCAAGCGTAGGCTAATCTGCGAATGCTGATGTGGACAGCAAGTGCGAGTGGTCAGGCGACCGGCAATCGGCAGCGCATCCGGCTTACTCTGGTGGCCGTTTTCTACTGTTGTACCTGAAGCCGTGGAAGGATCGCTTTCCGCCGGGGGCCGGACGGTTGCATCGCACAGCGAGACTACCGGGTTCGACCCTTAACGCTTCTCGTACCATCGAATCAGGGCCATTTGCTCCGGCAAAAGCTGACGTTCCGGCACTCGCTTGCGCATCCACTCAATGAAGGTGATTGAGGCAGACCCCACAATCTTACCTTCACGATACACGTTGGCGAACTCCTTTCCGGCTTTTTTTCCAGCCCCTTCGACCTTGTACATCACCGTGCTCTTCGCAAATGTAGAATTCATTATCCGATGGAAGTAACCGCGATATCGTGATCGGCTCCCCAAAAGGCGATGCTCTATATCCCCGCCTGCTGCCTGGACAGCTTCGGGAAAATCCGATCTTCAGCTGCGAGCATGTCGTGGTGTCATAGCGGGTGGCCGCCCGTACACGATCAGTCCAAGCGCGGGTCCACCTCCACCCAAGTGCACCGCTCTAGAACCAGCTTGCTGGTTCGAGTGTTGCCGATGCCGTGAGCCATGATTTCCATAACACGCTGGTCCGTGCTGTAGCCGGAATGCGCGGTCAACGGATCGGCAAACTCGCCAAGCACTGGCAGGCGACGCACGTGGGCGATGTTGATGGCTACATTGCGGATGTTCGCACACAGCCTGGAATCGAGATATTCTCGTGCCCAGGTCTGCGGAATCGGATAGCTCATGAGGTCGTTCGGGTCGGTGAATGCAACCATGTCCAGCCTCTCGAGAAATCGGCCATCCGCGCGCGGGGCGTCTGGTCCGCAGTAGTCATTGCCAGCGGCGGTAACCGTCTGCTGTGGCTGTCCCGCCTCGAGCAGAGGCAGCTGGTTGGAGAGCATGAAGAGGGTGATCCGTTTAGCCTTCAGATCAGTCGCGAACTTAGCCCCCCTGGCCGCGCCTTCCAGGGGCAGGTCCAATTTCCGTGCCGTGTTCTGTAATGCGTCAACGGCTGCACGACTGCCAAGGCTGTGGGTCACGATGATGAGTTCGTCGGCCGCGGCCCGCGCGCCGTAGAATGACGAATTCTCACATCGCGCCCCCTCGGTGAGCGCATCCAGGTCCTGCCAGCGCGCACTCAATGCCCAGCACAGGGCCTGTCCGACCGACCCGCGTATATCGTCTCCGCGGTTGCCGATGAACGCCAGAGGATCCGGTAGCACGTCGTTGGTAAACAAACGGAAGCGCTGGTTGACTGCCGCTCGCCGAGCGCTGTAGATCACAGCCTTATCGAACTCGATCGCGGCTTTGTCCTCGTAAGTAATGAGATTCCAGGTTAGCTCGTAGAAGAGCAGTTCCCGTCGACGCTCAGCGTCGGTGACTCGGATGACGTTGACTTCCCCGTAAGCGCGGGCAGGCTCGTTCGGTGGGGCGAGCACGATCCGTTTGGCGATACCAGCCCGAACCGAAAGCTGCAGAGTTTCTGTCAGCGATCGCAATAACTCTCCACTGTGTCCCGGTTGGTGTTCGCCGATACCGTGAACGTATACGATTTTGGTGGTTGTTCGATCAGGATTGCCTGCTGAAACCGGATCCGCCGCCTGCCGCTCGAGCATCGGCGCGATGCCTGCAAAGGCCTCTCCGTCAACCGTACATAGTCGTGTATCTTCGGCTTCTTTCTGCTGAGTACCAAGCAAGGCCTCAGTAACACCTCGGCCGAAGCTGGCACACCCGGAAACAAGGCCCAGTGCGATAAACAGCAGGCAAGCCCGGCTTGCGAAGAATGAAACTCTTACCGAAATCACGGTGATCTATGGCTCCTTAGTGGTGCGCGTAGAAACGTAACGCCAAAGACATCGAGGGCACCAGCTTCCTATCTTTGATCTTGCCTGGCCATTGGCGTGCAGGGGAATACTCTCCTCCTTTGCGCTATTTTTCCAGTGAAGACATTGCGATACCGATTTGAAAGCATCCTGGGTGCGGTATCGGCTGGCCGAACAGGATTTCCTAAGAGCTAAGTCCTTGTGGCAGTGACAAGCAGTGCAAGAAGTGCTGTCTGCCCAAGAAGGTCGCGCCGGCCGGGGCTTGGTACGAGTTCTCGTTGTGGAACGATGTACCTTGCTGTTTGTTTATCAGCCGATGTAAGTCTGAGATATTGGCGGTTTCCGAAGCGCGGGAGCTTTGCCTTAAATATGGGCTTGGAAGCAGACTTCTATCTATGCGGCGACGTCATGCTGGGGCGCGGTATCGACCAGATCCTTGCGCACCAGAGCGACCCGGCGCTACATCAACCCTATGTTCGCGATGCGCGCGATTGCGTGCGGCTCGCGGTCCAGCGCAACGGTAAATTCGGCTATCCGGTGTCGTGGCGCTACGGGTGGGGTGACGCTCTGTCGAAGCTGGTTGAGGTCGATCCGGTTGCGCGGATCATCAATCTTGAAACGAGCATCACCCGGACTGCGTCGTACGATGCCAGCAAGGACATCCACTACCGCATGCACCCTCAGAAAATAGCCTGCTTGAGCGCTGCAGGCATCGACTGCTGCGTGCTGGCGTCCATTCACTGGGGTGGACATCGTGCATGGGCACTCCTCGCATCATGTGAAGGGCTTTGAGGTCTACCAGCGTCGGTTGGTTCTGTATGGCTGTGGGGATCTCATCAATATTTGCAGTCATGCAGCGACCGATCCAGCCCGCGGCCCATGAGGTTAATGAAGTTGTCTTGGTAAAATCGCCGCTTTGCAGAAGCGCTGACCCCATTCAGGGTCGCGTTAAAGCGCTTGATCGGGTTGCGGCCACCTTCCACGTGGGGGTAGTCCGACGAGAACAGGCACATATCCTCGCCGGTGTTTTCGATGATCCATCCGGTGTCTTCGTGAGGGTAGGGGGTCACCCGGAACTGCCGCCGGGCAATCTCGCTCGGTCGTGCGGACAGCTTCTGCAGCCGCTCTTCACCTTTCCGGAAGGCGCCAAAGCCGGCGTCCATGAATTTCAACCAGCTCGGCACCCAGGATGCGCCGAGCTCGATAGCGCCGAACTTGAGCTCGGGGAATCGATCGCAGACGCCGTCGATGATCAGCGTTGCCATGGTCTGCCAGACGGCCAGGGGAATGGCCATGAAGCTGCTGGAAGTGAAATTCTCGTCGCCGCCGTGGAAGTCTCTGACTCGGGGCAGGCCGTTCTCGGCATAGGCGGCGTGCATTTTCTCTTCGCCACCGACGTGAAACAGGATCGGTATTGCTGCTTCCTCGGCCAATGCCCACAGCGCATCGAAACCGACATGGCTCGGTGAATGATCGGTGGGGCAGCGCGAGGGGATGACCAGCGCCTTACAGCCGAGATCCAGCGCTTCTCTGGCGATCCCGGGTGCTTTCTCGATATCGACCAGGGGTACATAGCCGGTAGCCAGCAGCCGCTCATCCACGGCGCAGAACTCCGCCATCATGCGGTTGTGTGCCCGGGCCACCGCCAGCGCCAGGGCCGCTTCTCCGCTGTGCTCCAGACCGTAGTTGCTGAGCGCCGTCGTGGTGAAAACCAGCTGCGAAGTGAAGCCGAGAAGGTCGAGGGCTTTGGGTCTGTCCGTGTTGCGAAACGATCCCAGCGCGTGGTAGTTCTTGCGCAGCAGAATGTTGTCCTCGTCCCCGCTGCGGAACGCCGGGTCGTCATGCAAGCCCCGCGCTTCCAAAGCCCAGCGTTCCTCGGCAGGGCTGACGGGAACTTTGTCCTCGAACTGGCGGCGATCCTTGGCTGCCAGATAGCCGTTGATGGTGCCTGGCAGCTCCATCACGTGTGAGTCCGCGTCATGAACGGTCTGTGCCTCGACGTATGCCATCGTTGGTTCCCCTTGCTGCTCAGATTTTCAGTTCAGCTCGACAGTATCGCCGATGCGAACCTCGCCCGGCGTTCGCACGCTTGCGTAGACCCCGAGGTCGCCACCGGCGAGCTTCACCAGCGAGCGCATGATGCCCGGGTCTTTCGGCAGCGAGCCGAAGCCGTGGGTGGTCATCACGCAGCGCGGGCAATCCATCTCGATGTGGATTTCGGTGCTGCCGATGCTGAGGGTTCTGCCTGGCCAGCCCCGCTCAGGGAAGGCGTCTTTGGACTCGGTCTCGATGAGCAGATTGGGCCGGAAGCGATCCACATCGAAGGCATGGTCGGGGGCGGTGCGCTGCAGATGACCCAATGACTCGGTGGTCATGACGAGAAGCGGGAAGGCATCGAAGTAGGTGCCCGGCGGGGATTCAAATTCCGCCAGGAAGTCCGGAAACTTCGTCACGTCCGGAAGTGGCTCGTCTTCGGTGCGACCGAAGACACGGCGAAACTCCGCCTCCATGTCTTCGAGCACCGGCGCCCCGCGCCGGTAGTGATCGAGCCGGTCTTCGGGCAGCAGCGGCCAGACGGTAACAGGGCTCCCCACCAGTTTGCTCAGCAGCTCCGGGGTTTCTGCTGCGTCTATGGCCAGCTGCCGACCGTCAGGCAGGGTGATGGTGGCTGGGATAGATCCTTCGGTGGGTGGTGTTCCATGGTATGCCGATCGGCACTGCATGAGTTCAGGAAAGCGTTTCCCCCCACGGATACCGCCGAGGACCTCGTCACGGACCGCCCAGGCTCTGTCACCAGGCACGCCTCGCGGGCCCAGGGTCAGCTTGTCAAGGCGTTCGCCGGCCATGCTCTTGACCGGGTAGCGGAACAGGTTGCTGATAGTGCCGACTTTCATCCTGTTTCTCCTAAGCTGCTTTGCTGTTCTGCTGCGGGATTGTGAAATTTCTAGATCGACCGCAAGGCGTAGAGCACGCTGCCCCGGGCGCAGAGCTTCCCGGTGTCATTGGTCACGCTCACTTCCACCACGCAGAGCTGCCTGCCACGCTTGATTACCGTTGCTTCCGCCTCGATCCAGGCGCCGTGGGCCTGCCCGAGGTAGGTCACCCGCAGGTCCGCGGTGCCGGCGGGCTGGCTCCCTTCGCGGATCCCGGTAAATACTGCGGGAATTACCGCCATGTCGATCATGGTGGCGATAACGCCGCCGTTCACGCTGCCCCCAATTCCGGTAGGCGTCTGTTCCGTGATCGTGAGCCGCAGGCACGCGTGATCCGGACGTCGCTCCACCAGACGTAGGCCGAGAAAGCGGTGAAACGGCACGTCATCGAAGCCGTCAAAATATTCCGGCGGTGGACTTTCGGACATGAATCGGTCGTGGTCGTCCATGATTAACCTCTTCGGGATTCAACAAGATATCACGGAGGGCTGAGTGCGCTAAGTATCCGGGATCAGGTGACAGCAGCAGCGAACTCAGGGTATCGCGGCATCATCCGGCACAATACACTGACGGTATGCCCAAACTGCGGCGCTGAACGGCCGGGCTCCTATTGCGGCAGCTGCGGTCAGAACGACCGGGACTATCATCAGGCCCTGCCGCCGATGGTCGGTGAGCCGCCGCGCGAAACCTTTGATCTGGATTCGCGGCTATTTCGAATGCTGGGCACGCTCCCGTTCAAACCGGGCGAACTCGCGGTGGAGGGGCGGTGATGGCCTGTAGCGTCATCTTCTGCAGGCCGAGTGAAAAGCGCGTGAAGCCGTATGGATTCGATCAGTCCGTTTTCTGACCCGGTTGTCGAGGGGCTATCGACCCCG
>JAHEEG010000017.1 GCA_024640825.1 Gammaproteobacteria bacterium | reverse complement strand
GGCCATGGCAGACGCAACTCTTACCGACGTCACCCAGTGCCAGATCTACGACTGCTACACCTACACGGTCATAACCACGCTGGAAGACTACGGCTTCTGCGCCAAAGGTGAGGGTGGTCCGTTCGTCGCCGAGGGCAGACTCGCGCCGGGCGGTGCTCTGCCAACCAACACCGGCGGCGGCGAGCTGTCGTCTTTCTACATGTGGGGAATGACGCCGATCTCGGAGGCGGTGATTCAGGGGCGCGGCCAAGGCGACGAGCGCCAGGTGCCGAACGATCTGATCATGGTGTCGGGGAACGGCGGCGTGCTCAACTATCACTCCACGCTGCTGCTGTCGCCCGAGGCGGCCTGAGGAACCCTAGATGAACGATGAGATCAGCTGGCTGCCGGAACCCGACGAGCAAAACCGGCCGTTTTTCGATGGCGCCCGGAAAAACGAACTGCGGTTGCAGCGCTGCGGCGACTGTGGCGGCTGGATGTACCCGGTCAAGCAACGCTGCCAGCACTGCGGCAGCACCAGCCTGGACTGGCGCGTCGCATCCGGTCGGGGCACGCTGTACAGCCACGCGCGCCTGCAGCGAATCTATCACCCACGCCATGAAGGGCATCTGCCGGTAATCCTGGCCTGGGTCGACCTGGAAGAAGGCGTGCGCATGGCCACCAATCTGGTGGGCTGTGACCCTGCCGTAGCGAAGGCCGGCATGCCGGTGGCGGTAACCTTCGAGCGCTTTCCCGACGGCGCCGTCATACCGGTATTTCAGCCCACCTGAAAGTACCCTCGAGACCAGCCTCCCTCTGGAATCTAACGCACTCGGATCAGGCAGACCGCTTATGGACACTCTCGTCGTCAAGGTCGCGCTGATCGGCATGCTGGGATTGGCCGCTCAATGGCTGGCCTGGCGCGCAAGGCTACCCGCGATCGTACTGCTGCTGGTGGCAGGCGTTGTGGCCGGCCCGGTGACGGGGTTGCTAGACCCTGCCGCCGATTTCGGACCATTACTGCGACCGCTGGTTGCGATAGCCGTCGCCCTCATCCTTTTTGAAGGTGGGCTGTCTTTGAACTTCGCGGAACTGCGGGAAACTTCGGTAGCGGTTCGCAGGCTTGTTACATTTGGTGTGCTGATCGCATTTTCGCTAGGCACGCTTTCGGGTCACTTACTCGCCGAACTTTCATGGCCCAGCGCGCTCGTCCTGGGCGGCATTCTCGTGGTAACGGGTCCAACCGTCGTCATTCCGCTGCTGAGACACGCGCGGCTCAAGCCGCGGGTTGCTTCGCTGTTACGCTGGGAGGCCATCCTTGCTGATCCTGTTGGAGCGCTGCTGGCAGTTCTGGTGTTCGAGATCGTCCTGGTGTCAAAGGCGGCTCTGTCTACTGAGGAGCTGATATTGAAGGTCAGCGGAGTCATCGCCTGGGCTGCCCTGGGCGGCTACGGCCTGGGCAGGCTCATCGCAATGACTTTCATCCGCGGCTGGATACCGGAATTCCTGAAAGCGCCCGCTGTGGTCGTCGTCGTCCTGGCAACCTACGCGGTCTCCGGGTTGATGCTGGAGGAAAGTGGCCTGCTGACCGTGACGGTGCTGGGCATAACGCTGGGCAACTCACGAATAGCCAGCCTTACCGAACTGCGGCGTCTCAAGGAGTTCGTGACCATACTTCTGGTTTCCGGCGTGTTCATTCTGCTCACTGCCAGCCTGGAGCCGTCGAGCCTCAAATCCTTGACGCCGCGGGACGGTCTGTTCCTGGCCGTGATGCTGCTGGTTACCCGACCCGTATCTGTGCTGGCATCCACCGTCTTCAGCGGCATTTCCTGGCAGGAACGACTGCTCACCGCATGGATCGCGCCGAGGGGTGTGGTAGCTGTAGCAGTCTCGGGGCTGTTTGCCGTAACCCTGGCAGAGCAGGGCGTCACCGATGGTCATCGTCTGATCGCACTCACTTTCGCCATGGTGGTCACCACCGTGGTGCTGCACGGATTCTCGCTCAACCCGCTGGCGAGATTATTGAAACTGGGTTCCGGCGGCCCGCAGGGCGTGCTGATCGTTGGTGCTTCAGCCTGGACGACGGCGCTTGCCGAGCAGCTCACCGCGATGAAGCTGCCTACCACCATTGTCGACCGCAACTGGAGTCACCTGCGCGACGCTCGCCTTCAAGGCATCGACGTGTTCTACGGCGAAATACTGTCCGAATTGGCCGAACATCATTTGGAGATCAACCGTTTTGGTTACCTGATCGCCGCTACCGACGACAATTCATACAATGCCCTGGTATGCACCGATTTCGGTCCGGAATTCGGACGCAGCAACGTTTTTCAGATCGGTCGCTTAGATGGCGGAGACAGCATTCACAGCCTTGCCGTCACCCTGGGTGGCCGCCCGCTTCTCAAGGATATAGGCGACTATGCGGCCCTGAACGCACGGCTTGCCGAGGGCTGGACGTTCCGCAAAACTACCCTCAGCGAGGACTTCAACGAGGCAAAGCTACGCGCTGAAATCGGCCAGCAGGGCAGCCTGCTGCTGGCCAGGCGTGCGGATCGACTGGTCTGGCTGACAAGCACCGAACCGCCAAAGTTGCTCCCGGATGACGTGGTTCTGAGCTTCGGTCCAGCGCGCGACTGATCGGCCCTCTCAGCGCTCCAACACTTCGACGACGTAGTTGTCGGGGTCTCGACCCAGGCCGACGATAGCACCGTCGACCGCTTCATGAGGCGTTGCTTCGCGGTCGATGCGGCCGCCCCGCTCGCGGATGCGCGCTATGACTGTCGCTGGATCGTCCACATAGAATACGAGCTTGACGTCGTTGCCGTCGTAGCGGCGAGGTTGGTCGGGCCAGTGCATCAACACGACGACCGCGCCGGGGCTGTCGGGCCAGCCGAGAACGATTTCCTCGATGTATCCCAGCTCATAAGTACGCATGACCTCGAGTCCGAGCACCTCCGTGTAAAAGCTCGTCGAACGCTGCAGATCGCTGACGCCGATCCCCATAGCGCCAAGGTAGTTGGCTGCAGGCGCACTCGTGAGCGCCGGAGCCCCAGGTTCGGCCCCCGCGAATGTTGCCGCAAAAGCCAGACCCAGACTGCAAAAGGCTCTTATTACCATTAACCGCATGAACCCACTCCTCTACGCTGAAAGCACCCTAATTAATCTCCGTTGCCGAACACCTGCTTCAGCAAATCGGTGGTTCGTTTCGCCGGGTTTTCCCGGATGGCGGCCTCCTCCTTCGCCAGGTAATAGAAAATTCCGTCCACGCCCTTATCAACGACGTAGTCGCTGAGGTCAGCCTCGACCTCAGGCACGAAGGGAAGTTGCCGATACTGGTCCATGACCGCATCGTAGACCTGAACGGCGCCGGCTTCTCCGAGACTTTCATCGACGACCGGCGTCATCTCGCCGACCAGGGTGTCGGACATCTTTGCGCGAAAGTACGCAGTGGCCGCGTCATCGGGGCCGTTGTAGATGCCCATGACGTCGTCAAGGGTCATGTCCTGAATCGCATTGAGGAACAGAGATTTCGCTTTCGGCGTCGCAATCTCGGCAGCGCGATTGAGCCGCTGCTCGAGATCGGTAAGCGTCGCATCCATGCCAACGCCGGCCAGCATCTTTCTCACCCCGTCGAGCTCACTGGGCAGGGGAATGTGAATCTGGGGATCTAGATCGAAGCCGCCGGTCTTTCCCAGCCTGGCGACGACGTTTCCGGTACCGACCTGCAGCGCCTCCTTGAGACCGCGACCGATTTCTTCGGTTCCCAGTGCTCCCGAGGGCTCCGAACCCTCCAGCGCCTGCTTCATTTTGTCGAGCCATCCTGCCGCCGCTTCGCCCGGGACGATCCCACCCAGCAGACAGACGGCGATCAGGACAGCGCTACTAGGCTTCGGCAGACGACGGGTATTCCGATCCACGGCGGTATACCTCATGAACATTTTCAGAAACGCCCCATCAAATACCCTGAGGCTACCGGCAGTCAATGGTTAAGCCGCATGCCTGCTGGCGTGCAATGCAGTAGCATGACCAACCCATGCCTCTGATCAAGCGAGGCTTGAATTGGACCGCAACCAGAACAGGAGACAGGATCATGAGCGGAACTTTGTACGACATCCCGGTGCAGAAGATAGATGGCACGGACGCGACCCTGGGCGAGCACGCGGGAGAAGTGCTGCTGGTCGTCAACGTGGCATCACAGTGCGGACTGACGCCGCAGTACGAAGGCCTGGAAAAGCTGCACGAAAAGTTTCGCGACCGGAAATTCTCTGTTCTCGGCTTTCCGGCCAACGATTTCGGCGCCCAGGAACCGGGCAGCAACGAGGAAATTCAGGAATTCTGCAGCACCAAATTCGGCGTTCAATTCCCCATGTACAGCAAGATCCCGGTGACCGGATCCAACAAGCACCCGCTGTATCAGCATCTTATATCCGAGCAACCTGAAACCGAGGACCGGGACGGCATGGAAACCATGCTTCGAGGCCACAAGATGGAACCCACCCGGAAACCGGAGGTCGTCTGGAACTTCGAGAAATTCCTGATTAATCGGGCGGGGAAAGTAGTTCGCCGATTCGCCCCGGACACCACGCCGGACGCGCCGAAGCTGGTAGAAGCCATCGAGCAAGCATTGGCAGAAACCTGAGCGCGACGCTGCCGACCGCCGATTGGCCGACAAGCGACTAGACGTTCAACAGCAGGTGCTCCCGCTCCCAGGGGCTGATGACCTGGAAGTAAGTTTCGTGTTCCACCCGCTTGATGGCGCAGTAAAGGTCAACGAACTCGCGACCGAAGATGTCGTAGAGAGGCTCGCACGCCTCGAGGAGATCAAGCGCGGCGAACAGGTCGCGGGCGAGCCCCTGCTCCATCCGGTAAGCGCTTCCCGCTAGCGGCTGGCTCGGCTCGAGATTCTCGACCATGCCCATGTAGCCGCAGGCGAGAGATGCTGCAATGGCCAGATATGGGTTCACATCGGCGCCTGGAATGCGATTTTCCACGCGCCGGTTGTCCACATCCGCGCGAGGGACTCGAAAGCCCACGGTACGGTTGTCGTAGCCCCACTGCACGTTAATCGGCGCCGCCAGATAGCGGGTAAAGCGCCGGTAGGAGTTGACGTAAGGTCCGAAGATCATCAGCGCGTCGGGCACATACCTCTGCAGGCCGGCGATGAACGAGCGGAACAGAGGGCTGTCCGACCCGTCTTCTCTAGAGAACAGATTCCTCCCGGTCTTGGCATCAACGACGCTCTGGTGCAGGTGCAGCGCGCTGCCCGGCTGCCCTTCCATGGGCTTGGCCATAAAGGTAGCGTAGATGCCGTGCTTGAAAGCCGCCTCCCGCGCCACCCGTTTGAACAGAAACACCTGATCCGCCAACTCCAGCGGATCGCCGTGCAGGAAATTGATTTCCAACTGCCCGGCGCCGTCTTCATGAGACAGTGAGTCCGCGTCGATCTCCATGGCCTCACAGTAGTCGTAAATGTCCTCGATGATGGGATCGAACTCGTTCACCGCCTCAATGCTGTACATTCGACCCGAGGTCTCCTGACGGCCGGCACGACCCACAGGCGCTTCCAGCGGGTAGTCGGGGTCCTTGTTCTGCTGCACCAGATAAAACTCTACCTCCGGCGCGATGATCGGTTTCCAGCCCCTGACGGCGTAGAGCTGCAGGATCCGTTTCAACACCTGGCGCGGTGCGTGCTCCAGCGGCGAGCCGTCCTGACGACAACAGTCGACGATGACGCTGGCCGTCGGCTCGTTGGTCCAGGGAACGATGCGCAGGGTGTTGTAGTCCGGCTCCAACACCAGATCCGGATCGACGTCGTAAAGATCCCCTGGCACTTCGCCGTAGTCGCCGGTGACCCCCTGGAGAAATACGGACTCGGGTAGACGCAGGTTGTGCTTGAGAAACTTTTTCGCCGGGAAGAACTTGCCGCGCGGAACTCCGGCCATGTCCGGAACGATGGCTTCCACCTCTTCGATCTGATGCTCTGCCAACCAGGATCCGCTATCTGTGCTCATAAAGCTCCGGGCAGGACGTTAAAGGTTGACAGTCTAACCCAACTGCCCTCGGCAGGAGCCACAGATGCGGCTATAGTCGCGAGACGGGGAGGATTGGATGAAACGCTCGCAGCCACGCAAGACATTGACGACAAACCGACGACCGCCGACAAGCTGATGCAGGCGCTGGACGGACTGACTATCGTCGAGCTGGGCATCGGACCGGTTTCCGGCCTGGCCACCATGATGCTGGGAGATTTTGGCGCCCGGGTCATTCGCGTAGAACCCCCCGGCGGAGATCCGTTCCGCGCCATGCCCTGCTCGCAAATGTGGCTGCGAGGTAAGCGCGCGGCAAGCGTGGACCTGAAAGACCCGAACGCCACCGACCGATTGCGCCGCCTTATCGCCACTGAGGCGGATGCCGTTGTCACGACCCTGAACGATGCAGACCTCAACCGCCTGACTTTGCCAAGCGGTCCGGTACTGTGCCGGATACGCGGGTTCGAGACCCGTAGCGATCTGCCCGGCTACGAAGGCCTGGTCGCCGCGCACGTGGGACGCATGCAGACCTTTGCCGGCATCGCCAACCGCAAGGGTCCCGGTTATTCAGCGGTCATGGTCGGCGTGCACGCCTGCGCCCAGATGGCCGCGAGCGCAACCCTCGCCGCCCTGTTCCGGCGGGCGCGCGGCGGGCACGGCGCCACGGTATCGGTCAGCCTGGAGCGTGCGCTGCTTGCTTACGATATGGTCCAGCTCATCGGCAGTCAGCTGCGCGACCGCGGCGTGGCTCTGCCGCCGATCGCAAACCCGGCCGCCATCATGCCGACCATCAACTACCACCCGGTGCAGTGCGCGGACGGCCGCTGGCTGCAGCTCGGCAATCTGCTGCCGCATCTGCTGCAGACGTTTCTCGACGAAGTCGGCCTCGCTTGGGACGAGGCCGAAGACGAGGAAGCGTTCCGTGCGCGGCTGCTCACCCACATGCAGACCCGTACATCGGACGAATGGATGCAGCGTTTCCTCGCCAACGGCAGCATCGTCGCGCATCGGTATCAGAGCACCCAGGAAGCCCTGAACGATGCCGATGTCACGGCCAACGGGCACGTGGTGACTCAGGGGTCGGTGAGTCAGCTCGGCGTGGTTGCGCGACTGTCCGCAACCCCTGGCCGCGTCGCATTTACAGTGCCAGAGCCCGGCGAGTTCGCGCTTCCGCAAACCCAGCCACCCAGTGGTTTTACCGGGAAACCTGCCGCACCAAGCAGGGGCACGCTGCTGGAAGGCATCACCGTGGTCGAGTTTGCCACCATCATCGCAGCCCCGCTTGGCTGCTCGGTACTGGCCGATCTCGGCGCTCGGGTAATCAAAGTCGAGACGCCGGGGGGCGATCCTTTCCGCGGCATGCTCGACGGCCTGGGAGCGGCGCGAGTAAACACAGGGAAAGAGAGCATCACCCTGGATCTGAAGACCGACGCCGGTCGTGAGGCTGCGCAACGCCTGATCAGAAGTGCCGACGTACTGGTGCACAACTTCCGCCAGGGTGTTCCAGAGAAGCTGGGCATCGACTACGCCGCCGCGCGGTTGCAGCGGCCCGACATCATCCACGTCGCGGTATCCGGCTACGGACCGGACGGGCCGGGCGCCAGGCGCCCGTCTACCCATCCCATTCCCGGCGCGGCCATGGGCGGCGTGTTCTACCAGCTTGGTGGCGAGCCCCCCGCTGAGCAGCTGCAGGACGAAGAGCTGCGAGACTGGGCGCGCAAGCTGTTCCGAGCCAACGAGGTAAATCCCGATCCGAACACCTCCATGGTCACCGCCACGGCCGTGCTCCTGGCGCTGATGGCGCGGGAGCGACACGGCGTCGGCCAGGCCGTATCCGTGGACATGTTCTGCGCCAACGCCTACGCGAATTTCGACGATTTCCTGCGCTATCCCGGCAAGCCGGAAAGACCCAGCCCGCGCCGCGACCAGACCGGCTTCGATGGCTACGAGCTGAAGCAGGCAGGAGACCGCTGGGTATTTCAGATGGGCGCACATCAGGCGGCCGCGCAGCGCACCATCGCGGAATTTCTAACGAGCCCCGAAGCCAGAGAAGCAGGACTGGTTACCGAGGCTGCGCATGCGGAGTGGGGTCGCTACCTGCGCCACGGCCCGCTGATCGTAGCGCCGGGCCAGGCGCTACGCGGCGCCTGCAGCGTCGGCGAGCACACCGGAGCGATTCTGCAGGAGCTGGGCTATAGCGCCGCAGAGGTGGAAAGCTTCATGCCCGCGACCTGAAGGTTAACGACCAGATCAGCTCACCTTCAAGCCACGCATCTGGCCTTCTTCCCGCCAGTCTTCCAGCAGCTTGTAGAACGCTACCGGCCCGAGACCATAGTTGGCATTCTGCATCGACCGGTCCTGGGGTTTGCCTTCGTTGTTGTAATACCCGGGCGTGCAATCGGCGAGAAACTTCTCGTTCAGCCGTGCGTACTGGACGATGGCATCTACCCACTCGCTCTCTGCCTCCTCGGTGGCTTCGACGAGGTGCTGATTGCCCTGAAGGCACTGGTCGACGATGTAGGCGATGTGCTTGCTCTGCTCGTTCAGAGCGTGGGGGTAGTTGGCGGTAAAACCAGACTGACCCATGGACCCCATGATGAAGCAGTTGGGGAAGCCGTGCGCGTGCATGCCGTGCAGCGTGCGCATGCCGTCCTGCCACTTTTCTGACAGGCTGACGCCGTCCCGGCCATAGGTCTCGTAGCCGCAGCGGCGGGAATAGGCGGTGCCTACCTCGAAGCCGGTGCCGAAGATGATGCAATCCACTTCGTATTCCTTGCCGTTGGCTACCACCCCCTTCTCGGTGATCCGCTCTACCCCCCGACCCTGGGTATCCACCAGAGTCACGTTGGGGCGGTTGAAAGTGGGCAGGTAGTCGTCATGAAAGCAGGGCCGCTTGCAGAACTGGCGGTAGAAGGGTTTCAGAGATTCCGCTGTCTCAGGGTCTTCCACCAGCGCTTCAGCACGGGCGCGAATCTGCTCCATCTTCTGAAAATCAGCCAGCTCCACTTTCTTGAGCAGCGCATCGGGTGACAGATCCGGCTCGTCCTCGTTGCGAACCAGAAACAGCAGATTGCGGATGATCTCGGTCCAGCCGTCCTGGACCAGATCCTCTTCCTCGACACCACCCGAGGTGAGGACGTTGAAGTTGTCCATGCGCCTCTGGTGCCAGCCGGGTTCCAGACTCTCTGCCCACTCGGTATCGGTTGGTCGATCCGCACGAACATCGATGGAGGATGGCGTGCGCTGGAAGACGTAGAGCTGCTTGGCACTGGCGCCGACGTGCGGCACGCACTGAACGGCGGTAGCCCCGGTGCCGATGATCGCGACCCGTTTATCCTGCAGGCCGATCAGCCCGCCCTCGGCGCTGCCGCCCGTGTACTCGTAATCCCAGCGGCTGGTGTGAAAGGTATGACCCTTGTAGGTTTCCATACCGGGAATGCCCGGAAGCTTGGGTCGATTCAGCGGCCCGTTCGACATGGCGACGAAACGCGCGCGCATGGCGTCACCTCGATTGGTTTCGATGATCCAGCGCTCGCTGGGCTCATCCCAGCGCAGGGCGGTTACCTCGGTCTGAAAACAGGCGTCTTTGTAGAGATCGTACTTGCGGGCAATCTCCTGGCTATACCAGAGAATTTCCTTGCCGTCGGCATATTTCCGCTTTGGCATGTAGCCTACTTCTTCGAGAAGCGGCAGATAAACGTAGGACTCTATGTCGCAGGCTGCGCCCGGATAACGGTTCCAATACCAGGTACCACCGAAATCACCGCCCTTCTCGATGACGCGAATGCTCTGCACGCCGGCGTCCCGCAGCCGCGCTCCTGCCAGCAGCCCACCAAAGCCGCCGCCGATGACCACCACCTCCACCTCGTCGAAAAGGGGCTCCCGCTCGATCTTCTCTTCGATGTAGGGGTCGTCTATGTAGCGGGAGAAATCGCCGCTGACTTCGAGATACTGATCGTTGCCGTCCTCTCGCAGCCGTTTGTCCCGCTCGATACGATACTTTTCCCGCAGCGCGTCGGGGTCGAATCCCAGATTACGGGCAGAGGTTATCGCGGTTCCGGTGGGGTTGCTGGCAGCCATGGCGGGACAGGTCTCCGACGAAAAGCCGATCATTGTTCCAGATTTTCCGCCCGAGGTCCCGTCAAAGGCATGTAGTCGCCGCGTTTCAGACGGGGACGGCAGATTCCGTGGGGGCGTCGCCGGCAATGCGGGCGTGATACATCACGCGGGGCTCCCGCATGTCCCAGGGGCAGGCTCGATGCAGCAGGCAGCGGTTATCCCACAGCACTGCATCCCCCGGTCGCCAATGGTGATGGTAGACACGCGGAGGCTGGCAGGCAGAATCCACCAGCTCCTGCAGCAACCGCTCGGATTCTTCCGGCGCCATGCCAGGGATGCCATAGGCATGCCGCCCGATCAGCAACGCAGGACGTCCCGTCTCGGGGTGGACTTTCACCAGCGGTCGCAGCGGCGGCTCCTGACCGTGGAACCCGTAGCCACTGTAGTCGCTGCCTTCGGCCGGCGTATGCCCCAGCTTGGACTGGCTGTAGTACAAAGAGTGGTAAGCGGCAAGCTCAGAAACCTGGGCACGCTTCTCGTCATCCAGAGCGTCGTACGCGGCGCGCATGTCGGCCCAGCCGGTTTCTCCACCCTTCGCGGGCACAACATGGGCGGTGAATACGGCGCCTTTCGCCTGAACCGGCATGTAGGTGCTGTCGCTGTGCCAACCCATATTGCCTTTGAGTATCTTGATCACGTCGTCGCCGTCGTCTTCCACGCGTACCGAACCATCTTTGCGGACGTTGCTGATGGGCGCGAGTTCGAACTCCAGCTCGCCAAAGCGACGCGCGAAAGCCACCTGCTCATCGTTACTGAGGTGCTGATCCGGAAACACCAGCAGGGCGTGCTCGAGCCAGAGATCGTAGAGGGCGGCAAATTCGACTTGGTCCAGGGTCGCGAGCCTGCGGCCCCTCACCACCGCACCAAAGGTAGCCCGTAGCGGTTCGACTTCAAAAACGCTGTCGTCTGCCATAGGTGTTCTCCCTTGCCATTTTATCTGGACGCTCTGCGATCCCCGCTATGCCACGAATCCCGGCCACTGACTCATGTAGTCGATGAACGCATCGCCAAGCCCCTGCTGGTGCAGGTAGGTCCGGGTGACCGGTAGTCTGGCTGGTTCGAAGTCCGGATCCTGTTCCGCTTGAAGCGGGAAATCGTGATTCAGAATAGCGGCCCTCCCCAGCAGGACGAAGTCCGCACCGGCTTCGAGACAGGCCAACGCATCCTGAGGTCGGGTAACCTTACCCGCGACCCCGAGGCGCACGTTGCCGCGTTCCAGCTCGGTGAAATAGGACAACAGGCTGCGCCCTTTGAGCGCCTCGTCTTCCGGCTCATTGAACACGTCCCACAGTGACATATCCAGATAGTCCACCGATCCTGAACTTATGAGACGCAAGGCCACGTCCTGAACCTCCCTGAGCACCATCCCGAAGCGCTCCGGTGACAACCGTACGCCAATCTGGAAATCGGCCCGGCAGCGGGCGCGGATGCCTTCGATGATATCGAACAGCGGCCGCGCCCGATTTTCCAGAGAACCGCCGAAGCGATCGTCCCGATGGTTGATCTCACTGCTGAGAAACTGGCACAGGAGGTAGCCGTGGGCACCGTGCAGCTCCACCCCGTCGAATCCGGCTCGGTCCGCGCGCTCGGCCGCCGTCACGAAGTCTTCTACGACCTGCTCTACCTCGACGGTCGATAGCGCCCGCGCGCCAAATTCCTCGTTCACAGACGGACAAACCGGGTTGGTGCCGATCAGGTCCGCGGGCGAGCGCATGCCCGCGTGGTGCAGCTGTACCGCCGACAGACTGCCGGCTTGTCGAATGGCTTCCGCCAGGCCTGTCAGCGCCGCAACGTGATCGTCCGAGAAGATACCCAGCTGCCCCGGGAAACCCCGGCCCTGGGCCTGCACGTGGGCAGCGCAGGTCATGGTCAGCCCGAACCCACCGCGGGCTCGCATCAGCAGCCAGTTCCGTTCCACGTCCGACAGTCGACCGTCGTCGTGGCTCTGGGAGTTGGTCAGAGGTGCCAGCATGAAGCGGTTCTTGATGGCCGGACCGTGGATGAAGTTCAGAGGTTCGAACAATCGTTGCATAAGTCAGTAGTCCTCCGTGGTGTTCTCGAACAGAAACCCGCCTTTGGCCATCACCAGTCTGTGCCGCTCGCCTTCACGGTTCGCGTCCCAGGTATCGTATCCCGCATCGCCTTGCCACATGGCTACCCGCGCGCCGTCCGCCCGCTCACCGAGCCGGGTCTCATAGTGCTTCGCGTCCGTTGCGCGCAGACGCTCCAGCAGTTCGTCCACCGAAGGGTAGCGGGACAACGTGTGCAGGGTAATCCAGGTAGGCGGGGCCAGGTCGATCTCGCTGGCCGCATGCCTCTTAAGGGCTGTGGCCGGACTCAGCCATGCATGATCCTGAATTTCGCCGCCATCGATGCTCACCGCATGATCGTCCGCGCGCGCCGCAAAAAACCAGGTGGAAAAGCGCTTCGGCGTGATCGGCGGCGGCGTCCAGTGGGAGAACCACACGAAATCCCCTGCTTTCGAGCTGATGCCCGCCTCTTCCAGCGTTTCCCGCACCGCGGCGTTACGAGCGGCGACGTCGATATCTCCATCTTCAGGATAATCTTCCGGGTCGATGCGGCCACCGGGGAATACCCACATTCCCCCGAAGGCAATTTTCGAGTTCTTGTGCACCATCAGAACTTCCGGCTCCGGATTGTCCCGCAGCAGGACCACCGTCGCGGCAGGAATCAGCTCGCTGCCACCGTCCCGCTCCTTTAGGTTGTCGCCGTAAATATCGTTGCGATGTTTCGGCTGGTTCTTCGATTGGGGTTGCTCCGCGTCACTCATCGATTGCCTTTTCCCATCAGTCGCTCTACCTCCTGCCCTGCCAAACCCAAGGGCCCCGCTATCTTCCCATCGAGTTCCGCCGGGGTCGAGTCGCCTCGCCGGTGGTGCAAAGAGGCGGCTCATTACAAGATCTTGATATTCTTTCTGCGGAATGTAATGTTACAGGCTGTTCCCTTTTGCAGCTAGCCTGGTAATGACTCGAGACCGGAACAAGCCCAGCGCCGTTATCCTCGACATGCTGAGGAGTGCCCGCAGCCGTCATCGAACAGCACGTTCGTTGATCGCCGCCGGAGAATTGTTCGGCTTCTCTGAGAACACCCTGCGCGTGACGCTGTCGCGGCTGGTGACACGCGGCATTATCGAAAGTCCGGAACGCGGCCTGTATCGACTCGCCCGGCAGACCGACGCGCTGAACGACTTCGTCGAGCGTTGGCGTCTCGGCGAAGCCCGGGTACGTCCCTGGCAACCGGGACGCTGGCTTTTCGCTCATGCACCCTCGATCCAAGCTTCCGATCGGAGGACAGAGGAAACGAGGACCAGCGCGTGGGCACTCGGTGCGCTGGGTTTCCGCGAGGTGCGCCCGGCACTGTTTGTTCGACCCGATAATCTGCAGCTTAAGCCGGCCGAACTGCGCACGCTGGCCGGCGGCATCGGACTCGACCGCGGCGTGCTGCTGGTGGCCGGACAGCCGCAGGGAAACCCTGCCCCGCAAAGCTGGCTGCAGGCCTGGCAACCCACCCGGCTCAACGACGGGTATGCTGACGCGCTGCGTCGGCTGGAGGAAAGCGCCCGGCACCTGCCAACACAGGCTGCGGACCAGGCGCGTCTGGAATGCTTCAGCCTGGGCGGTGAGGTGATTCACCGACTGGCGAAAGACCCGCTGCTGCCGAGCGAGTTCGTCAACGTCCAGGCGCGCGAGGCGCTGTGGCACGCCATGCTGGAATACGACGTGCTGGGCAAAGACATCTGGGCGAGCGGCAAGGAAGAAGCGCTGCGACGCATGCCGCGACCACAGCTGGATATGGCCCGGTGACACACGAGCAGACGCATGACAAGGTGAACAGAATGAACGAATTGAAAGACGTGCTCTCCAGCCAGGAACTGGACGAACTTGGCCGCCGCAGCGACTGGAAGGCGGCCTGGCTGGTGCTCTGCAACTACGCAATCACCGCCGCCATATTCGCCATGATGGCGCTGTGGCCGAACCCGCTGACCATCCTGCTCGGCATTCTGCTGCTGGGCGGGCGTCAGCTGGGCTTCGGCGTGCTGGTCCACGAATGCGGTCACGGCACCCTGTTCACCTCGCGCCGGTTGAACGAATGGGTAGGCGAGTGGCTGGCAGCCCCCCCCACCTTCAACAACATGAAGTCATACAGCCGCGGGCACCTGCGGCACCACCAGCTGGCAGGAACCCGGGAAGACCCCGACCTGCCCAACTACCAGGACTATCCCATCACCCGCGAGCGGCTGCACCGCAAGATCTGGCGAGACCTCAGTGGCAAGACTGGCTGGCGTCAGACTCGCGGGCTGTTCCGCAGCTTCCTGAGTTTCAACCAGCAGCAGCCCGCTCAGCGAGAGGCGCTTGCCAGAGGGCTCCTGATCAATCTGCTGATGCTGACGATATTTGTTTACCTCGGTGTCGCCTGGTTGTATCTGATCTGGTGGGTTGCGCTACTGACCACGAACCGGCTGGTCAGCCGCCTGCGCCAGGTGGCAGAGCACGCGGCGGTACCGAACCTGTTCGATCTCGATCCGCGTCAAAATACCCGCACCATACCCGCCGGGTGGCTGGACCGGCTGGTGTTCTGTCCGCTTGGCGTGAACTACCACCTCGAGCACCACATGAAGGCGTCAGTCCCGGTCTACAACCTGCCGAAGATGCACCGGCTGCTGACGGCCAGAGGCTATTACGACGGCATGGCCTTCCCGCGCAGCTATTTCCAGATGCTGCGTGAGGTGACCGCGCCGGTGTGACGGCCACCGCGTGACGGCCACCGTGTGACGGCCACCGTGTGACGGCCACCGCGTGACGGCCACCGCGTGACGGCCACCGCGTGACGGCCACCACGTGACGGCCACCGCGACCACCACCGGCCTCCTCACCCAGTTGCCGGCACATTAGGGAAATCCCGCAGATGCCATGACTGCAGGTCTATGCCATGGTAGCCGTTCTTCGAAGCCGGCTCCGGCAGGACGGTGCCGGTCGACAGCAGGACGTGGAGTCTCAATTACCATGGCGTCCCGACCAGAAAGCCAAGACACGACGAAAACGCCGGTAGGCTTCATCACCGAAGTGCACGGGCCCGTTGCCGTGATTGCCTGCGATACGTTGCCTCCGCTACGGCAGGCCCTCTATGCAGACCTGGACCACGAGACCTTTCTGTTCGAGGTGCATCAGCATCTCGACAAGCAGCACGTGCGGGTCATTACCCTGCATCGGAGCACCGGGCTGAGTCGCGGCATGCCCGTCTACGACACGGGCTCCCCTCTGCACGTTCCGGTCACCGCCCACTGCCTTGGCCGCCTGTTGAATATTTTCGGTGAGCCGCTGGATGACGGTGCGCCTCTTGATGATGGCCCCGACACGGAATTCCGCAACGTCCACAGTCGGCCGCTGCCTTTACAGGATGCCGTCGGCGCCGGTGAGTTCCTACACACGGGCATCAAGGTCATCGACCTGCTATGTCCCTTCGTCAAAGGTGGAAAGACCGGACTGTTCGGTGGCGCCGGGGTTGGTAAGACCGTACTCGTCATGGAATTCATGCACGCGGTTGCCACGCTGCACCAGGGGGCATCTGTTTTCGCCGGCGTTGGCGAGCGTATCCGCGAGGGCCACGAGCTCTGGCACGAGATCCGCAAAGCCGGCGTGCTCGACGACACCCTGATGGTGTTCGGCCAGATGGACGAGTCCCCGGGGGTCAGATTCCGCATCGGACTGTCAGCACTCACCTATGCGGAGTACCTGCGCGATACTCTGCAGCGGCCTATCCTTTTCGTCATGGACAACATCTTCCGCTTCGTCCAGGCAGGCAGTGAAGTTTCGAGCCTGCTGGGTCGTATGCCGGCCACGGTGGGATACCAGCCCACCCTCATAACGGAGGTGGCGGAGATGCAGGACCGAATCACCTCCAGCCAGCTCGGCGCCATCACCTCGGTTCAAGCCGTATACGTACCCGCGGACGACATGACCGACCCGGCGGTGAGCGCGGTGCTGAGCCATCTCGACACCACGGTCATTCTTTCCCGCAGCCAGGCGGGAAAAGGCATTTACCCTGCTGTGGACCCGCTGCAGTCGAGCTGCCGGCTGATGGATCGCCACACGCTGGGGGCCCACCACTACGACATCGCGGAGGGCGTGCGGGAGCACCTGGCCCGCTACCACGAGCTCGAAGACATCATGGCGATGCTTGGAATTGCGGAGCTGTCGCCCCAGGATCGCAAGATCGTCTTGCGCGCACGAAGGTTGCAGCGCTATCTGACGCAGCCGTTCTGGACCACCGCTTCCCAGACGGGCATCGATGGCGTGTCCGTCTCGCTTGAAGAAACGCTGAACGATTGCGACGCTTTTCTAGCCGGCCGCTATGACGAGCTGTCGGAGGAGCAGTGTTACATGCGCGGCGCCATTGGGAAAACGAGCGCATGAGCAGCTTCAAGATACAGCTTCAGGATGCCACCCACGCCGAGGAGTTTGCCGGGGCGACGGCCTTTGTCGGCGAGGATGCGTCCGGCAGCTTCGGCATCCTGCCCATGCATGCGCCCATCATGACTTCCTTGGTGATCGGCCTGGCCCGCTTCCGCATCGGCGCCCAAGCCTGGCATTATCTGGCAATGCCCAGGGCGGTGCTGTATTTCCGGGACAACTTGCTCACGCTCAGCACCTACCGTTATCTGCTGGATGATGACTACATGCGCATCAGCCAGGCCCTGCAGCAGCAGCTGCTGGACGAGCAGGCGCAGCTGGCCATCATGAACCGGAGCCTGCGGCGCATGGAGGAAGAAGTGCTGAAGCGTCTGTGGGAGGCAAGCCGAACCGGCTTGCGGTGATTGTCATGCCGGAACTGGACGACCTGAGAAAACAAGTCGAGCAACAGGCCAGGCGGATGAAAAAGGCTGAGCGAGAGCGACCTACGCTGCTCAGCCAGACGATCTACATCGGCACCATCGGCCTGCTCATCGTCCTGCCGGTGGTGGGCGGCGCCTACCTGGGAAACTGGCTCGACGGCCTGGCATCGGAGTACTCCTCCCGCTGGACGGTAAGTCTGATTCTCGTGGGCGTTTTCATCGGCGCGTTGAACGTTTTTCTTTTCATCCGCGAATGAACGCCCATCGAAACGAGCGGGACCAAGGCTGAGAGCTAGGGAGCTATGCAAGAAGGTAACCTGAACATCGAGCCGGCTATCCAGCTGGGACCTGTGGTGATCACCAATACCGTGATAACCACGTGGGTAATCATGGCTGCGGTCTGGCTGCTGGCGTGGCTGGCTTCTCGTTCGCTACGCGAGGATCCCGGATCGCTGCAGGCGGCGAGCGAGGGCGTGGTTTCCGCTATCGAAGAAGCGGTGGAGGCCGTTGCGCCTGAGCACGGGCGACAGATCATGCCGTTCGTCGCGAGCCTTTGGGTATTTCTGGTGATCGCCAATCTCAGCGGCCTGATTCCAGGCGTGCACTCACCCACGCGGGATCTGTCTGCGACAGCAGGACTGGCCTTTCTGGTTTTCCTGTCGACGCACTGGTTCGGCATCCGCATTCAGGGCCTGCGCAGCTATCTCCGCCACTACCTGACACCCAGCCCCATACTGCTTCCGTTCCACATCATCAGCGAGATAACCCGCACCATTGCGTTGGCAGTACGCCTGTTCGGCAACATGATGAGCCTGGAGATGGCGGCGCTGCTCATACTCCTGGTGGCCGGATTTCTGGCACCGGTACCCATTCTCATGCTGCACATCGTAGAGGCTCTGGTGCAGGCCTACATCTTCGGCATGCTGGCACTGATCTACGTGGCCAGCAGCATACAATCACAACAACTTCGGCAGCAGAAAGAGGTTTGACTCATGCCCGACTTATCAACGTTCGCTCTCGGATCCACGGTCGCCGTCACGCTAGGAATGGCGCTAGGGGTTCTGGGGCCTGCAGTTGCCATGGGATGGTCAATCAGCCGTGCCCTGGAAGCGCTTTCCAGGCAACCGGAGGCAGAGCGTTCCATCATGCGGACCCTGTTCATCGGCCTGGCCATGATCGAATCCCTCGCCATCTATGTACTGGTCATCGGCCTGATCGTGCTGTTCCGCAATCCTCTGCTCGAATATGTCCTACAGCAGTAGGCCGCGACCGACGGGGCGCATCAGGCGGATACCGAGACTTCAACGATGGAGTTGAGCTGGTCGACCTTCATTCTGGAGATCATCAATTTCCTGGTACTGGTATGGATCCTCCAACGGTTTCTATACAAGCCTGTGCTCGAAGTGATTGCACGGCGCAAGGCGGGTATCGAACAGACCCTCGCCGAGAGCGCCAGAATTCGTGAGGACGCAACCGCACTAAAGGCGCAATATGAGGCCCGCCTCGCCGACTGGGACACAGAGCGACGGGCAGCCCGTGAGGCATTGGCCCGGGAGCTGGAGGCCCAGCGAGCAGGAAAGCTCGTTGAGATGCAGGCGGATATTGCCGAGGAGCGGGAGAAGTCCCGTGTATCCGAGGCCCGCCGGCAGGCAGATATCGAGCACAAGCTGGAAGAAACGGCACTCGACCAGGCTGCTCGGTTTGCGAAGAGTCTGCTGCAACAGGCGTCGGGGCCGGAACTGGAGGCCCGGCTGGTAGAGATGGTGATCACAGAACTCTCGCAGCTCCCCGAGGAACGCATCACGGCCCTGCGCAAAAGCTACGGAACCTCCCCTGAGTCCATCATGGTTACCAGCGCCTATCCCCTGTCCGACGACCGACGCCAGCGCCTCGCTCAGGCTCTGCAGCAGGCCACCGGATCGGATGCTCCGATGCAAATGGAGCAGGATGCCGACCTGCTGGCCGGTTTGCGTATTACGCGGGGGCCGTGGGTCATTGGCGCGAATCTGCGGGACGAGCTGGAAGGTTTCGTGACGCTCACTCATGACCGATAGCACATCAGCTCCGCAAAGCGGCGGGCTGGCGCTTCAGGCTCGCTGGCTGGATGCGTATCAACCAGGACTGCGTATCAGCGAACAGGGCACAGTCGTTTCGGTAGGTGATGGCATCGCCTGGATCGACGGCCTGCCCTCAGCGGCGGTGGACGATATTCTGATATTCGACGACGGCAGCCACGGAACCGTATTCGACCTGACCCCGGGACTCATCGGCGCGGTGCTCCTTCACGACACCGACGCTTTGACGGCGGGCACGAAGGTGCAACGTACCGGGCGGGTTCTGAGCCTCCCGGCCGGCGATGACCTGCTGGGGCGTGTCGTCGACCCGCTTGGCACTGCCATGGACGGCGCCAAGCCACCAACGCATACCAGATGGATGCCGCTGGAAACATCCTCTCCGCCCGTAATGGCGAGAGATTTCGTTACCCAGCCACTGTACACGGGGATCCGAATGGTTGATACGATGATTCCCATCGGCAAAGGCCAGCGCCAGTTGCTGATCGGCGACCAGGGTCTCGGGCGCAGCTCCGTCGCGCTGGACACCGTCGTCAACCAGCGCGGTAAAGACGTCTACTGCGTCTACGTGCTCATCGGCCAGCGACGCTCTACCGTGGTCAACACCATCGAGACGCTGAGGGAGTATCAGGCCCTGGAATACACCGCAGTCGTGGTGGCGGAGGCCAGCAGCCTGCCCGGCTTGCAGTATCTGGCACCTTTTGCGGGATGTGCCCTGGCCGAATTCTGGATGCGTCAGGGTAAGGACGTGCTGGTGGTGTACGACGACCTGTCCACCCATGCCAAAACCTATCGCGAGTTGTCTCTGCTGCTGCGCCGACCACCAGGACGGGAAGCCTACCCGGGCGATATTTTTTCCGTTCACGCGCGGCTTCTGGAACGCGCGACCTGCTTGAACCCGGCCAACGGCGGCGGCAGCATGACGGCGCTGCCTATCGTTGAAACGGAACTCGGTGAGATCGCCGCCTACATTCCAACCAATCTGATTTCCATCACTGACGGGCAGATCTATCTGGATCGAGATCTCTTCTCTGGCGGCTTTCGTCCCGCCATCGATATCGCCCGTTCGGTTTCCCGCGTCGGCGGCCGGGCACAGCACCCCCGCATCAAGCAGGAAGCCGGGCGCATGAAGCTCGACTACCTGCAGTTTCTAGAGCTGGAAGTTTTCACCCGTTTCGGCGCGCGTCTCGAAACCTCGATGGAGACGGCCATAAAACGTGGTCACCAGCTCCGGGAGATTCTCAAGCAGGAGCGCTTCTCCCCCTCATCGGAGCGCTTCCAGCTGGCCTGGCTGATCGCCTTCAACAATGGCGGGTTCGAGATGGTGAGCCTCGAAGCGATCCCAGATCTGCTTGCGACACTGGAAAAATCGGTTAGTAATACAATGCTTGATCTGGAATCTCCCCGAGATGACTGGAGCGAGGCGGTTCGCGAATGGATCGGCGGCGCCTCACAAGCCGTGAAAGATGACGCGTAGACGCAACCTGGAGAGCCATCTGCGCAGCATGGCGGAGATCCGCAGCGTCTTGAACTCCATGAAAACCCTCGCCTACATGGAAACCAGGAAGCTGGTTCGCTTCGCCGAAGCCCAGGGGGCGGTCGTGGAAAGCATGGAGAACGCCGCAGGTGAGTTGCTGATTTCTCATCCCGAGATTCTCCCGGAAGTGGCGGACAGCGCGACCGTATTCCTGGTGATTGGCAGCGAGCGCGGCTTCTGCGGCGACTTCAATCGTACCCTGCGTCAGCACCTGGAATCTGCCATGGATACGCTGCAACTGCGTGCCATCACGGTCATCGCTGTGGGAACCAAGTTGCATCAACTGCTGGATGATCTGCCTCTGCCATTGATTCGCCTCGACGGCCCGAGCGTCGTTGAGGAAACGAATGCCGTGCTGAACGGGGTGGTTGAGCAGCTGCTTGCCGTTCAATCCGAACAGGGACCTGTTTCACTCTACGGGCTTTATCACGCGGGCGAAGACGGCGTGGTCGCGCAGCGGCTGCTGCCGCCGTTTCAGCATCTTCAGCATCAGCCGCAAAGGTTTCCTCACCCACCGCTGCTGAACCTAACGCCGTCCGAGTTCCTGCTGGAGCTTACCGACCAATACCTGTTCGCAGCCCTGAACCAGATGCTGTACGCCTCGCTGACGGAAGAAAATCATCAGCGGGTCGCCCACCTCGATGAAGCAGTAAGGCATCTCGACGACGAGTCAGAGGAGCTCAGGCGTCAAAGCAACGCCCTGCGTCAGGAAGAGATCACCGAAGAGATCGAAATCATCCTGCTCAACGCACCGGCACAGGGGAAGCCGGCAGGTGCAGAATGAATATGCCCTGCTGACTACCCTGGGGACGCTACTCATCGTCAACCCAATGGTGAGAAGCTTCTGCACGAGAATCGGGGTACCGGCACTAGTCGGTTACATCTTTCTCGGATTCCTCGTCGGGCTGTTCAACAAGCAATGGTCGTTTGCCACGACAGCGTTCAACGATGCCTTCTATATCCTCGCCCAGTTAGGGGTGGTAGCACTGCTGTTCAGAGTCGGCCTGAAGAGTCACACCAGCGCTCTGCTCGCAAAACTTCCCGTGGCAAGCGTGCTCTGGGTCGGCGACGTTGGTACCAATTTGCTGTTCGGCTTCGCTGTGGCGCGATACGGCCTGGCGCTATCCCTGGAAACTGCTCTGGTAGTTGCGACCGCTTTCAGCGCCACCAGCGTCGCCGTATCGGTGGGCGCGTGGGAAGAACTGGGCAAGCTGAACACGAGCAACGGCCAGCTGTTGCTGGACGTGGCCGAACTGGACGACCTGTCGGGGGTTCTGCTTCTGGCCGTGCTGCTGGCGGTCCTGCCGACTCTGCAGAGCGCCGGAGGGATGCCGCCCGGGGTGAGCGAAACGTTGCTTGATATGATGTTCAAGCTGGCGCTGTTCATCACCGCTTGCTACTTGTTCGCCCACTTCCTGGAGGCGCGCTTTACCCGCTTCAGCCGCACCGTTGGTGGCTCGCTGACGGCGCTCACCATCACCATACTGGGTGCCGGGCTCGCCATATCAGCCATCGCTGGATTCTTGGGTTTTTCCCTTGCCATTGGTGCTCTTTTTGCCGGTCTTGCCTTCAGCCGAGACCCCGAGGCGGTACGAACCGACGGCAGGTTCGCCTACTTCTACGAGTTTCTGACACCGTTCTTTTTCATTCACATCGGCATGCAGGTGGACCCCGATGTCGTTTTACCTTCGCTGGATACCGGCTTGATTCTCGCGCTCGTCGCGTCATCGGGTAAGTTGGTCGGCATCGCGGTGCCAGCGCTGTTCATGCTTGACAGATCGGCCGCGCTGGAAATGGGGGTCAGCATGATTCCTCGAGCCGAGATCGCCCTGGTGATCGTCCATCAGTGCCACCAGCTGAACGAGGACTACGTTTCCCCAGAGATCTATGCCGGCATGGTTGTCGTTGCTCTTGCCACCTCGGTGCTATCGCCGCTGCTGCTGCGCCACCTGCTCTCGCGCAAGCGCAAAACGTAGCGCGCAGATCAGCACGCTGTATTTTGCGAAAGAGACGTCTCATCGGTATTGCGCTTTCCGCGCGGTTTCACGGCTGGGTATTTTTTCCCCTCGCCGCCGGTTTTTCACTGCCATTAGAACGCTTCTTTGTGCCCTTGCCCTTGCTTCGTCCCTTGGGTTTGAGCGCCGGTACTGAGCTGTCTGACCGGGAGCGATCCTTCTTTTTGCCTGGGCCTTTCGCCTTCGTCTTGAGCCCACTCTTATCAGGAGTTTCGTTCAACCGCGATATCTGCAGCTGTCGGCCGCACACCCATACCTTCCTGAGGTCTCTGAAAACCTCTTTCGGCATGCCCGTTGGCAGTTCTACGGTGCTGAACTCGGCCTGGATGTCGATGTGACCGATGTGCTGGGCGTCGAGCCCGGCCTCGTTGGCAATGGCACCCACGATGTTGCTCGGCAGAACACCGTGCGCGCTGCCCACCTCGAGGCGGAACTGCTCGGCGTCCGCACGCGCAGCGGGTCGAGGTTTCTGCCGTCGAGGCTCGCCGCGTTCCCCCCGTTTGACCCGTTCCGCGCGCGCGCTGCGCTTTCCGGACTCGGTCACGGGCCGCTCGGAACCTTTCTTCTCCGGCTTCATCAGCAACGGCCGCTCGCCCAAAGAAATCTTCGCCAGTGCCGCCGCGATGTCCAGGGCCGGCACATCGTGCTCGTGCTGATACTGCTCGAGAATGCTGTGCACGAACGCCAGGTCGCCTCCAGCCAGGGTGTCGGTGATCTTCTGCTTGAAGTCGGCAACCCGCTTGTTGTTGACAGTTTCCGTAGACGGCAGATCGAGGGGCTCGATCTTCTGCCGGGTGGCCCGCTCGATGGCCCCAAGCATGCGCCGTTCCCTCGGCGCCACAAAAAGAATCGCGTCGCCCTGCCGACCGGCCCGGCCGGTGCGGCCGATTCGATGAATGTACGCCTCCGTATCGTAGGGAATATCGTAGTTGATCACATGGCTGATCCGATCCACGTCCAGCCCGCGGGCGGCAACGTCGGTGGCGACCAGGATGTCTAGCGCTCCGGACTTCAGCCGCGCGACCATCTGCTCGCGATGCGGTTGGGCCATGTCGCCGTTCAGTGCTGCCGCCGAGTAGCCTCTGGCTTCCAGGCGCTCGGCCAGCTCCGTCGTTGCGATCCGCGTGCGGACGAATATCAGGATCGCGTCGAAGGGTTCAACCTCGAGGATCCGGGTGAGCGCGTCCAGCTTGTGCAGCCCACCGACCAGCCAGTAGCGCTGGCGCACGGTTTCGGCAGTCGCCGTTCGCGCCTTGATGGATATCTCCTGCGGATTGTGCAGATGACGACGTGCAATTCGTTCGATCTCCTTCGGCATGGTCGCAGAGAACAGGGCCATCTGCCGGCCTGCGGGCGTTTGCTGGAGAATCCATTCGACCTCGTCAATGAAACCCATCCGCAACATCTCGTCCGCTTCATCCAGCACCAACGTCTTGAGCCCATCCAGTCTCAGGGTGCCTTTGCGCATGTGATCCATCACCCTGCCGGGCGTGCCGACCACGACCTGAACGCCGCGCTTGAGCTGGCGCAGTTGTCCCGAATAGTCCTGGCCGCCGTACACCGGCAGCACATGAAACCCCTGAATGTGCGCGGCGTAGCGCTGAAAAGCCTCGGCCACCTGAATCGCCAGCTCGCGGGTAGGCGTCAGCGTCATTACCTGGATGTTCGGGTTTGCTAGGTCCAGACGAGCCAGCAGCGGCAACGCGAAGGCGGCCGTCTTTCCTGTACCTGTCGGCGCATGGCCCAGCAGATCCTGCCCCTTAAGCAACGGGGGAATGGCCTGCGCCTGAATCGGAGTGGGTGTTTCATACCCAACTTCATTGAGCGCAGTCAGCAGCGAGGCTGGAAGATTCAGACTGCTGAAGTCGGAAAGTGCGGGCGGAAGATCAGCCATCGGTAAGTCCTGGTGGATGTGTGTACCGGCGGGCAGGACCCTGGCCCGGAGCGCGGCACCATACCATAACGCCCCTCCACGATTCCGACCTTCCGGGCAGGGCCACCCGGGCAGGGCCACCCGGGCAGGGCCACCCGGGCAGGGCCACCCGGGCCCGGTGACACGCGGCGCCGGGACGGCAGGGCGCTGAGCAAAACCTACTAGGGCAGATAGACGGCCTCGAAGGTCGCGATGCTGGCACCGCTCTCATCGAAGAACTCCAGCACCTGACCGTAGATTGCCCAGGAACGAGCAGATCCCAGCACCCCCACAAGCGTGTCTTCCAACTCCGCGAGAGGCGGCGGACACGCCATCAGCGTGGCCGGGCCCGGTGCAAACTGGATCCTTTCGCCTTCCACCTGGTAGTCGCCGCCGAACTGGTTGCAACCTGCGGTGGCCGCATATCCCCTGTCCGGTCCGCGCAAAAGCAGGTGCGGTTCACGGTTGTCCCCAATGGGCGCAACGAGCACTTCGCCCAGGCGGACGATCTTCCAATAGGTATTGGTCAAGCTTGCCACGCTCATGGACCGCTCGCAGCTCTGGTCGGGAAACAGGCCGATGTAACGCCGCACAGACACCGTTGGAATCAGCCGGTCACCTTCCATGGCAGGCAGCAGGCCGATATCGCCCTCGAAAGTCGCCAGCAGCGGCGCACCAGGTTCCACCTTTTCTGCCAGCAGATACGCACGCTCAAGGTTGACGTAATCGCCCGCCATGGCCACCGGATAGGTCCGGCCCGTAAGACACTCCTCGAATTGCGCGGCGTCCGCCAGATATCTAAACATGCCATGCAACCCGAGAGAGAGATCGACGGGGGTCAGGGTACCGTCGCTGATCAGTTCGTAGGGCAGATCCGATTGGATGGGTCGACCTTCCATATCCAGCTTTCGCAGCACGGTGGGTGCTTTTACCTCCAGCCATAGCGGCGCTTCGCGACCGCCGTAGAGGCGCAATGCGCCCCGATCCGGATGCTGACGCCAACGCCCTCTGTCGTACTCGACCCCGGGCGTGCCCAGCCATTCCTGCCGCAGATGAAAAACGCCGTCGGGCCACAAATCCAGATGATGATAAATCCCCTCACAGTCCGCACACGGCAGGGTGCCCGCGAATGTGGCCGGCAATCTGAGGCCGGCCACCAGCCCCGCGTCAGAACGAGCGATTTCCGGCGGCAGTTCCATATCTCTCGTAACGGCCGAACGTTCAGCGGGCCGCGCTACATCCTGTTCCCTCTGCGCATCTTCAAACGGCGCGCCGCAAGCGCCGAGCAGCAGGGACATGGCAACAACCGTTCCGAGTCTCATCAACGCATCACCTCCGGATCTGGTCTTATTGCGAACAATCGGCGAAACGAAACCGCGGACATCGGTGAATCATAGATGGGTAGAATCACAAACGAAAACCGCACGCTGGGCTCCGGTAGATTCATCACGAGGGACAGGTTACTTTGATCCCCCGTTCAATTTGCCCGGAACCGACGTTTCAGTGACCGATTTCCGATTCATCCACGCTGCCGACATTCACCTGGACAGCCCGCTGCGAGGCCTGGCCGGTCAGCAGGGCAAGGTGGCCGAGCGCATTCGCACCGCCGCCAGGGCGGCTTTCGACACCCTCGTCGGTCAAGCTATCGACGACGAGGTGTCGTTCTTCGTCATCGCTGGTGATCTTTACGACGGCGACTGGCGGGATTATCAGACCGGCCTGTTCTTCATTGGTCAGATGGGGCGCCTGGCGAAGGCGGGCATCCCCGCGTTTGTGCTGCATGGCAACCACGATGCCGAGAGCAAGATTACCCGCCGGCTAACCCTGCCGGAGAACGTGCAGGTTTTCAGCGCCAGAAAACCGCAGACATTCCGCCTAGATACACTCGGCGTAGCCCTGCACGGGCAGAGTTTCGCCCAGCGCGATATCACCGAGAATTTGTCCCTAGGGTATCCCGAACCCATCCCGGGCCTTTTCAACATCGGCGTGCTGCACACGGCCCTCGGCGGCATGGGCGGACACGCGAACTATGCGCCCTGCTCGCTGAGCGATCTGCTTGGCAAAGGTTACGACTACTGGGCGCTCGGGCATGTCCATCAGCACGCGGTTCTGAACCAAAGGCCCCACGTGGTGTTCCCTGGCAACCTGCAGGGAAGACACATTCGCGAAGCCGGACCGAAAGGCGCCTGCTTTGTCAGCGTCGAGGACGGCGTGGTCGCGGATCTGATCCACGTTGCCGTCGACGCGGTTCGCTGGGCGCATCTGACGGTATCCGTGACCGACTGCGACCGCCTGCAGGATGTCGCAGACCTGCTTCGCGACGCCATCGGAGGCGCCGTTGGCGCCGACGCTGATGGACGATTGCTCGCCTGTCGGCTGGAAATTCAGGGCCGCAGCGAGCTGCACAGCCAGATCGTCGCGTCTACCGAGCACCTGCTGGCGGAAGCCCGCGCGGCAGCACTGTCCATGGGCGAAGACACAGCCTGGGTGGAGAAAATCCGCGTTTCCACCGAGCCCCTGGAGGACGCGGCCCAGCTTGCAGCGCGCGAGGACGCCCTGGGCGAACTTCTAAGCAATCTAAGCCAGGCGGCAGATGACGCTGATTTCCTGCAGACGCTCCTGGGCGAAATCGGCGATTTTACCCGCCGCCTACCATCGGAGATTCGTGCCGAGACGGAAGATGCCATTCTCCAAGCTGCCGTCAAAGGCGATTCCGACGCGCTAATAAAAACGGTGGGGGTCGACCTGATGTCCCGGCTGACCAGCAAAGCGACCTGAAGCATGCGCATCGATCGCCTGGAACTGCTGCGCTACGGTCACTTTACCGACCGCATTCTCGAACTGCCGGCTGGCGAACCGGATATCCACATCGTCTTCGGCCCCAACGAAGCGGGAAAGTCGACCGCGCTGACAGCGTTGGAGGACCTTCTGTTCGGCATGCCACGTAACTCGCCGCTGAACTTCATCCACGACTACCAGTCCATGCGCCTGGGTGCCACGATTCAGGCCGGCCAGGAAACGCTGACATTCCGTCGACGCAAGGGTAATAAAGACACAGTGCTGAGCCCGGATGAGGTACCGATACCCAGCGGCGATGGCACCCTGGCAGCATACCTGGCGGGCGCGAACCGCGAGTTCTTCATCCGCATGTTCTTTCTTGACCACCACCGGCTGCGCGAGGGCGGTCGAGAAATTCTGGCCGCACGGGACGACGTTGGCCAGGCACTGTTCTCAGCCGGTGCCGGTCTAGAAGGGCTGCGGGAGAGTCTGCGCGCCCTGGATGAGCAGGCGAGCGCCATCTGGGCGCCTCGGAAGGCGGCCCACCGTCTCTACTATCAGGCGGAGGACCAACTCAAGGCCGCCGATGCGGAGCTGCGCGAGCACACCGTCACCGAGCGCGACTGGATGCAGCGCAAGCGCGTCCGCGAAGAGGCGGATATGCGTTTCTCAACCATCGAGGCAGAAATTCACAGCAGAGAGAAAGCGCTACGCAAGCTGAACCGCATTCGTCGCGTCTATCGGGACGTCGCCCGTCAACAGAGCCTGCAAGCCGACATCTCGGCCCTCGGGCGCATACCCCCCCTGCCGGAAGACGCTGCGCGAATGCTAGAGCAGGCGGAGCGGGAAGATCGCGACAGCGACACGCGCATCAACACCTTGAGATCCGAGCTGGATGCAGCGCTGGAGGAACGCGAGGACCTCATCTGCGACGATGCGCTCTTGCTTCGAGCCGACGACGTGGAACAGCTGCACGAAAGAAGGATTCGCGTTCGCGCGGGCAAAGCTGACCTGCCGGAACGACGGCTTGAGCTGGCGGCGGCGCAGCGCCAGCTGCTGGAGCTGGCCCGGGAGCTGGATTGGCAGGACGAAGATATCGTGGCGTTGATGGCGCGTATGCCTGCACGGCCCAGCGTAAGCCGAATCCGCTCTTTGCTTAACCAGCACGGCGAGCTTCGGTCTGAAATTGACGCCAGCACCCGCGCGCTGAAGGAAGCTGAAGAGCGGCTCGCCGACGTTGACCGACAGCTGCAGGCATTGCCGCATCTCAAGGACTTGACCGCCCTCCAGGCGCTGGTCCGGGCGACCCGGGATATTGGCGACATGGGCTCGAGAATCAGCGCGGAAGCCCGAGAGGCGCAGCAGGCACAGCTGGTCATAGATCGCTGCTTTGCCGTGCTGCAGCCCGCCATCGAAGACGTGAACATCGCGATCTACATGCCGGTGCCGTCCCGGGACGCCGTCGAGCACCACCGCGACCGGGCACGGGATCTGTCCCAACGCCTGCGAGAATGCCAGGAGAACGGGCGCAGGGCCGAGCAGGAACGGAACAGACTGCAAAAGGCGCGGGATCGACTAATCGGCGAACAGCTGCTGATTGCGCCTGAAGAACTTGAGCGCCTGCGTGCACAACGGGAACTTGGCTGGTCACTCATCAGGCGCCAGTACATTGACGCTGTTTCTCCCAGCGAAGACGAGCTGAGCGCGTTCACTCGCGGATTCAGGGACCTTCCGGTGGCCTACGAAGCAGCGGTTGCAGCCGCGGACGGGGCCGCCGATCGACGCTTCGAGCATGCCGAGGAAACGGCCGAACTTTCGCTGCTGTCCAGACGCCTCGCCGACCAGCAGTCCACGCTGCAGGCTTGCGCTTCCGAAGCGCAGGCGCTGCGCGCCGAAGAAGCGGCGCTGCAGGCTTCCTGGCAGACGCTCTGGGGGGAAGCGCCCTTTGAGCCCGAGTCTCCGGAAGTCATGTTGGACTGGCTGGCGAAGCGATCTGAGCTCGTCGCCGCCCTCGACCAGCGCAACCGCTCCCAGCGACAGGTTACCGCGCTGGAAAAAGAGGAGGGAACGGCTGCAGATCGTCTCAACGAAGAGCTGGCCAGGCTGGGCATGGATACCGAGCCTCTCCGGCAGCAGCCGCTTGCCGTGGTGATCGAGGCAGCCGCAGATTTCGCAAGGCTCCAGGAAAAGGCCGCGGACAATCGGAAAAACGCCGCCGAACAGCAGCGGGTCGCGCAGAACGAATCCGAACGCAAACGGCAGCAGCTGGCGGAAGCCCGGACACGCCAGGCCGACTGGCAGGCGGCCTGGCAGGAAGCGCTGTCCGACATCGGCTTGAACGCCACCGACGGCCCGGAGGCCATTGCGCCTCAGATCGAAGCGCTGGACAGAATGCGCGAGCTGGTACTCAGCATCACGGAACTTCGGGAAGAGCGCATCGGCAGGATCGAAACCTACATCAAGGAATTCGAGGCCAACGTTGCGGACCTTGTCAGCGCCGCGGGCCCGGATCTGGAAGGCGCTGATGCCGAAGACGCTGTTCTGACACTGGAAGAGAGGCTGAAGAAAGCCGAGCGGGTCCGGGAGGCCCGGGCCGAAAAAGATGGTCGCATCGACAAGCTCGAGAAGGACATCGGACAGTTGGAGCATGCGCGCCGCGACTCACTCAGCGCCATACAGCATCTGAAGGACCTGGCCGGAGTCGACACGCTGGATACTTTGCGGGCCACTATTGAGAACTCCGAACGGCATCGGGCGCTTGCACAACAGAGCCATCTGCTTGCAGAAACCATCGATGCCGAAGGTGAAGGTTTCGACCTGGCCCACCTGCAGGCAGAGTGCGCAGATGTCGATCTGGACGAGCTCGTCGCAGAGGAAAGCCTGCTGAACGGCGAACTTCAGGAACTGCGCGAGCAGCTCATGGACGCCCGTGAAAATCGCACCAGCGCCAGGCAGGCGTTCGATGCCATCGGCGGCGATGATGCTGCCGCCCGGGCCGCAGCCGACCGACAGTCGGCGCTGGCCAGCATGGAAGAAATCGCGGCTCAATACGTGCGCCTGCGAACGGCGACGCTGCTGTTGCAGTGGGGTATCGAGCGCTATCGGCAGGAGAAGCAGGCACCCCTGCTCAGTCGCGCCGGCGCGCTGTTCGCCACCCTTACCGCCAATTCGTTCAGCGCGCTGAAACTCGCGTTCGACGATCAGGACACCGCTCACCTTGCCGGGGTGCGTCCTGACGGATCCACCGTTGGTGTCGAAGGCATGAGCACGGGCAGCGCAGATCAGCTGTACCTCGCGTTGCGGGTTGCCGCCATTGAGGACTACGTGGCGCGGTCAGGCCCCCTGCCCTTCGTCGCGGACGATTTATTCATCAATTTCGACGACGACCGTGCGGCTGCCGGTTTCGCGGTTCTCGGCGAGCTGGCCCGAAGCTGCCAGGTGATCTTCTTCACCCACCACGCCCATCTGCTAGATATCGCGAAATCGGCGCTGTCCGGGCGGATGTCAGTTATCCATCTCGCTGACTGAGCCCTGACGGCAAACGCTGATCAGACAGCGGGATACTCTTCCAGCGTCATGTGCAGGCCGCCGATCCCGGCCTCCTGGTCGTTGCCGGGCGTCTGAGCGCTTTTGCGGGATGCCTTACTGACCGCCCACTGATTCCGCAGGTTGGCAGCGTCTTGGGTGCGTCAGATCCAGCTTCATAGCATCCTCAGACCCTTACATACCGCGGATTGATCTCAAAGGCGGCGACGAAATCGTAAGCCTGATCCGGCGCTTCGTCCGTGCCCGCTTGCCAGCCGTGCCAGGGGTACGAAACGGCCCCGTTCTCACGCAACTTCGGCGAACGCGTTTCCGAATCGAACTCGAAGTACGGACCGTGCTCTTGTCCTCGCTGCATCGGGAAGCGCTCCCTTGTCGTGTCATCAGGCGCGTCACACCGGTACATGCCGCCTTTCCCGGTGCCGTTATTCAGCACCCAGTGGACTTCGGCGAACGCGGGCGCCAGCGGCGAGGGATCGTTGCCGTGATTGTGGGTCGACAGATCGACCCCCTTGCCTGCGGTCCAGAAATGCACGTAGACGATTTCCGAGCCGTCGTCTTCGAGCAGGTGAAAGCCAAAAACCATGTGCGCGTCCTGGCCATCGAAAAAGTCGGTGAACGCACCGAACTTTTCCTCAAAACTCTGCCACCTGAGGGCATCGGCGTTAGGGCCCTGAAACCCGAGCTCCGCCATGGAAGTGACGTTGTCCCGGACAGCGTCGGTCTCGGTGAAAATGCAGATCAGCGCGCCTTCACCGGCTGCGCTGATCTCCTCATCAGTTACCCGGGTGCTGGCAATCTCGCCAACCCCGGGAAATGCCGACTCTGGATCCGCGGTCAGCCCCCCCTGTATGACTTTGACATAGACCCGACCCGCTGCCTGATCCAACCCCAGCGAGGTTCCGGCCGGGAGGCGGACGAACTGTATGTGCCATCCTGCCACCGACCAGACCGAAGAAACCACCGGGTCAGCGCTTAGCACGCCGCCCATGCGGAGGTCCAGGCCGCCCCTCTGCTGGTTGACCGTCACTGGTGCATTCGGTGGCAAATCTTTCAAGGCCAAGCCGCTCGACATGTTCACTCTCCCCCAAGTCGTCGACGCTCATTATGGCAGACTCTTCCGCCGGCGGGTCACAGCGCCTTCCCTGGCTGGTGGGACCAGAGGATGTCATCATGAATCGACAACGTAGATCCAGGAATCCCCAACAACCGGACCAAACGCTGATGACGAGCGAGACCACAATTTCGCAGGCGCAACTGCGCACCCGGGCGCGAATCGCCGCCCACGTGCTCTGGGACGGAATGACTGATCCCCAGGCTGTCAGTGCCACTGAGGTTCCCTGGCACCCCGAGGCCATCAGCGCCAATTGGATTACCGCCGTTGTAGCCCGCGCTGCGCCCGACGCACGCGCTCTCCAGGTCGAGGTAACAGGCGGTGACGACGGCTCCAGCGTGCGTCGGCGGATCGAGATCCAATGGAACGAGGCAGGGAAGACGGCCCGCCTGCCGACACAGCTGTTCGCCAAATCCACGCCAACCCTGGCGACGCGCCTGTCAGCCGGAATGGCCGCAGCTGCCGAGGGTCGATTCCTGCTGGAACTGAGACCTTCGCTCGCCATCGAGGCGCCTGTGTGTCTGTACAGTGCCCGAGACGCAGATTCCGGCCGCTCGCTTCACCTGCTGGAGAACCTCATCGCCACCCGCAGCGCTCGCTTCTGCAACGTCGAAACCAACATTGACCGGGAGCAGGCCGAACAGATCATCGATACGCTGGCAGAGATCCACGGGGTTTTTCTCCAGCGGGGCGACGTCGATGAGCTGACCTGGCTCGGGACTTACGAAGATTTTTTCCACGCCGCCGGCAGAAGCGGCATACAGGATGCTCACGACAGGGCCATGGTTCGAGCTGCGGACGTCATCCCACTCGCGGTCTCAAAACGCCGTGCCGAGATCTGGCCCGCAGCCGTCAACGCGCTGGCACTACACGGCAACCATCAGCGAACGCTGCTGCACTCCGACGTGCATCTTGGAAACTGGTACATCACTTCGGAAGGGCGCATGGGACTCTGCGACTGGGCTCGCGTCTGCCGTGGACATTGGTCTCGAGACCTCGCCTACGCGCTGATGACCACCCTGTCGCGGGAGAACCGTCAAGCCTGGGAGCGCGATCTCATCGCCCGGTACCTGGAAAAGCTGCGCGAAAAATTCGGTATAACCATCGATCATCACGACGCTTGGGATGCTTATCGCGCGCAGTCCTTCGCAGCGCTACTGATGTGGACACCGACCCTTTGCCCGCCGGCAATGCTGCCGGATATGCAGCCGGAAGCTGTGTCCATGACGATGATCGAGCGCATTGCCGGCGCGATCGACGATCTCGATGCCCTGGATGTTTTTTCTTGACCCTAGTTCCGAACCGAGATGATTTCGACAACACAGAGGGGGCCTGATGGAGGCAAAAACCGAGGAATCGCTGCAGACGTCGCTGGCAGATTGGGGCCGCGTGCTGCTGGAAGAGATTCTCGTTCAGGGGGCCATGGGCGTCCCGCCCGCCGGTGTTCGAGCGGGTCGCGTCGATGTCATGCTGAGTTTTGAACTCACGCCTGACCGCGACAACCAACGCATCGAGATTCGCACCAAACGCCTGGGGAACAGCCCAGTGATCGCTAAAGTACCGCTTTGAGACGACATCTCAGCCCGGAAATACGGGCGCCCCTAATTGGGGCGCCCGTCCAGGTGATTTTCTCGTGACTGACCTACATCTGCAGGGCTTTCAGCTCGACAAACTCGGAGAGGCCGTGAGGGCCAAGCTCGCGACCGTTACCCGATTGCTTGTAGCCACCGAAGGGTGCGGCCACGTTGAACGCGCCACCGTTGATGGCTACCTGACCTGTGCGAATCTGCTTCGCCACCGCCTTTGCGCGTTCCGGATCCGCCGAATCGACCGCGCCGGACAGCCCGAAGACCGTGTCGTTTGCTATTTCGATGGCCTCTTCCTCCGAGTCGTAGGGAATGATGCACAGCACCGGCCCGAAGATTTCCTCCTGGGCAATGGTCATGTCATTGCGAACATCGGCGAAGACCGTGGGTTTGACGAAAAAACCCGCATTGCGGCCGTCGGGCATTTCAGTGCCCCCGGTTACCAGCGTGGCACCCTCATCGATGCCTTTCTGGATGTAGTCGCGTACGGAATCAAACTGCGATTTGGAGGCGACAGGACCCATGGCCACGCCTTCTTCAAAGGCCGCGCCGACCTTCACTGATTCAGCGACAGCCCTGGCCGCGGCGATCGCTTCATCCTGCTTGCTGCGTGGAACCAGCAAGCGGCTCAGCGCCGCGCACACCTGGCCGCTGTTACCGCAGATGCCGCCAGCGGCCTTACCCGCCGACTTAGCGATATCGGCATCCTCCAACGCCAGCAGAACGGACTTTCCGCCCAACTCCTGGCAAACGCGTTTTACCGTGCCAGCCGCCAGCTCCGCCACTCTGACCCCCGCCTCGGTGGACCCAGTAATAGACACCATATCGACGTCCGGGTGGGTGCACATGGCTTCGCCCACCGTACGGCCCGGGCCCGTAACCAGGTTGAAAACGCCAGCGGGCAGACCTACCTCATCGAGAATCTCAGCAAGATAGTAAGCGGTCAACGGCGTGTCAGAGCTGGGCTTCACCACTACCGTGCAACCGGCGGCCAGCGCTGGCGCCAATTTGGCAACAATCTGGTGCAGTGGGAAGTTCCACGGCGTGATGAAGCCACAGACGCCGATGGGCTCCTTGATGACGATGGAGTTGCCGATCTGCTCCTCCTTCTCCATCTCGAAGGGAACCTCGATGTAAGAGCTCATCACGCCGATTCCGAGGCCGCCATGCATGGCGATGCTGGTCTGCAGCGGAGTTCCCAGCTCCTTCGCGCACAGTTCGCCGATCTTCGGCGCGCCTTCGGTGAATTTCTCCGCGATCTTCTTGATGTACTCAGAGCGCTCTGCCGCAGTGGTACGCGACCAGGTCTTGAAAGCCTCTTTGGCTGCTGACACCGCCGCGTCGACGTCGGCCTTGTTTCCGGAGGGAACGACACCGCAGACCTCCTCGGTGGACGGATCGATAACTTCAATGGTGTCCTTGCCGTTGGGCGCAACCCATTGGCCATTGATATAGAACTTGTCATACGTCTGCATGTTTACCTCCTGGCAAATCTAATTTGGAGCGCTGGAATAGTCAGAGCACGGTGAATAGATCACATTTCGGCGGGGATGCCAACAGCCCACGCGCCATCGCTTTCGCCGCTGGGTTTCCGTTAAACCAACCCCCCGGCCGGCCTGTATTTTTATTCCTATTTATCAGATAGATAGCTCTGTATCATAACAGCTACTCTAGTCGGCGAGGCTGAACGACCCGATACTCGCTGGCATCGCTGAACGCAACCTGACCCTCCTGGATGGTGCACTGGAGCATCATGTTGCGCTGGGCAAGGCTGGCGAGGTCCTGCACCGCCTGGTCGGACAGCGACCAGACCTTCAGGTCCTGCAGCCGCAGCAGGTCCGCCGAATTCCTGCGCCACCACACGTCCATGGCCCGCTGCCCGTAAGCAAGTAACGCCAATTCCCGTGCCCGGCCCGCCGCCTTGCGCAGCCGGCGTTCATCAGGCAATCCGACATCGACCCAAAGCTCTATCGCGCCGGTGTCGTCCCTGCGCCACAGGTCCGGCTCATTGTCGGTAGAGAGCCCGCGACCAAACTCGAGTCGATCACCGGCATGCATGGCGAAGGCCAGCAGGCGGATCATCAAACGCTCTTCAGTTTCCGAAGGGTGGCGGGCCAGGGTCAACGAATGACTGGCGTAGTAGCCTCGATCGATATCCGATATCTCGAGTTCCGCCTTGTAGACCGTCGCCTTCAACGCCATCGAGGGAAGTCCTCATATTCTTCTGGACCGTGTTCTGCTGGACCGACGCAACGCACTATAATCGATCGCGAGGCCGGTTCGCCGGCGATGTTCGAGAACAGCCATGCTGACCCTGTACTACGCGCCCGGCAGTTGCGCACGAGCCTCCCACATCGCGCTGCGGGAGGCTGGCGCGGAATTCGATTTACACCCCGTGGATTTCGCTTCCGCCGAGCAGCGCAGCGCAGCGTATCGGAAGGTGAACCCGAAAGGCCGGGTACCCGCCCTGCAGACCGAACGCGGCATCCTCACCGAAACCCCGGCGATCCTCGCCTATATCGCGCAGAGCTTCCCCGCCGCGAATCTCGCACCGCTGGACGACCCCTTCGAGTTCGCGCGCCTGCAGGCGTTCAACAGCTATCTGTGCGCTACCGTACACGTGGCCCATGCCCACAGCCGACGGGGCGAACGATGGGCCGACGACCCCGCCGCCATCGCTGAGATGAAGCGCAAGACGCCGGAAGTCATGGCCGACTGCTTTCTGCTGATCGAGGACAACCTCTTCACCGGGCCCTGGGTAATGGGTGGCACCTACTCGGTGGCGGACGCCTATCTGTTCACCATTGCCCAGTGGTTGCCGGTTCACAGGATCAACTCCGCCCGTTACCCGAAGGTACGCGATCATATGAGCCGCATGCTGGCACGATCGGCGGTGCAGGCGACCCTGGAGGCCGAATCGGCTGACTAGGCGCGTACTCAACGGCGCACCCGCTCACATATAAGTGCTGCCTTTCATGCCCGTTTCTATATCCTGACGCATCACCACGTTGACCAACGCAGGCTTGCCTGACGCGAACGCCCGCGCCAAGGCCGGCCCGATCTCCTCGGGCCGCGTGCAGTACTCGCCGTGCCCGCCCATGGCTTCGACGATCTTGTCGTAGCGGGTGAAGTTCAGCTTGGTGGCGACGACCCGGTTCGCGCCGTAGACGGCCGCCTGCGGACGTATCATCTGGCCCCAGGCACCGTCGACACCGACTATGCCCACAATCGGCAGCTCGAACCGCACCGCGGTGTCGTACTCGAAGCCATTCAGGCCGAAGGACCCGTCACCGTAGATGATTAGGACCCGCTTGTCGGGTCGCGACAGCTGCGCGGCCAGCGCGAAAGGCATCCCGACACCCAGGGTGCCCAGCGGGCCCGGGTCCATCCAGCAGTTCTCAGCCGGGACCGGCAGCACCTTGGAGGCCTGGGCAACGATGTCACCGCCATCGCCGATCAGAATCACCTCTTTATCCGCCACGAAATCCCTGATTTCCCGACACAGTCGCAGCGGGTCAACAGGAACCTCATCGGAATTCAAGCTGGCCGCGAACGCCGCTTCCAACTCGTTTTCCCGCTCGGCAAGCTGGTCACGCCAAGCGCTGTGGTCAATATCGACACCATTCTCGTCCATGAGATCCAGCAGCTGCTCGAAGCTTCTGCCGAGGTTACCCACCACCGCAGCGTCTGCAGAGCGGTTGGTGCCGATCAGTTCGTTTTCAATGTCGAGCTGAATGATCTTCGCATCCGCGGGAATGGAGCGCCCGAAGCCCAGACGGAAGTCCAACAGAACGCCGGCGCAGATGAAAACGTCACACTGCTGCATGGCCTCTTTGCGAACCCGATTGAGCAGCTCCGGTGTGCCCGGTTTGACCGTGCCACGACCCATGCCGTTCACAAAGGTGGGGATGCGGGTCTTCTCGATGAACGCCTGAATCTGCTTTGACGCGTTTGACCACTTGACGCTTGTGCCCGCCATCATCACCGGCCGCTTGGCGTCTCTCAGCACAGCGAGCGCGCTTTCGACGCTCTGACGATCGGCGACCGTCACCGGCGGTTGCGTTCGAATGTCCGGGAAGCGGACCGAATCAGCATCAATCTCCGCGCTCAGCACATCAATGGGGATTTCCAGAAACGCCGGGCCAGGATTGCCCGATACCGCATGGCGGATGGCCATCTCGATGTAGTCGGGGATACGGTCCGTGTGATAGCAGCTGTCCGCCCACTTGGTGATGGGCTTCATCAGGCTGACGTGATCCATCTCCTGCAGTGATCCGCGCCGCAGGTTGCTGAACGGCCCCTGGCCGCCAATCACCAGGATGGGACTGTTGGCCCGCCAGGCGTTGGCGACGCCGGTCACACCATCTGTCACCCCGGGTCCGGCAGTCAAAACAGCGCAGCCGATCTTGCCCGGATTCAGACGGCTCCAAGCGTCTGCCGCATGAACCGCCGCCTGCTCATGACGCACATCTATGACGGAAATGCCCTCGTCCAGACAGCCGTCGTAAATCGCCATCACGTGACCGCCGCTGAGCGTAAATACGCATTCCACGCCTGCCGCTTTCAGCGCCCTGGCAGCCAGCTTTCCCCCATGCATCTGCATCTCCCACCCCGCTCACCTGATATCCCTTTGGTGAAGAGGATAACGCATGAACCTTTGCGGTGTCGGGCTCCTGCCCGCGACCGGCAGAACGATCCGCATGGATCGTCTGCCGAGTACCCACTTTGCTGGCTGATGGCCACATGGCGACCCGGTTTCACCGAGTTTCTACGCGAGCAGCTGCAGCACCGGGTGACCGGACGCGCTATAGTCCGCGCCTTCGTCCTTCGCCAGGAGCCCCGCCAGAACCATGCTGCCACCGATTCCTGAACGGATTGCCAAGGAGCTGTCTGCGCGCACCAATCAGGTCAGCGCAGCAATAGCACTGCTCGACGA
>JAHEEG010000269.1:2639-3202 GCA_024640825.1 Gammaproteobacteria bacterium | reverse complement strand
CAGGGCCGCAGCGAGACCTTTACTGAGCTGCAGCCCAAGGCGAGCCTCGCATACAGCTTCCGCGAGGGCTTGCTCGGCTACGTGACGATCGGCAAGGGCTTTCGCGCCGGCGGCTTCAACAACCTCTCCGAGGGCAGCAACTTCGCGCCCGGCTTCGACCAGGAGTCGCTGGTCAGCTACGAGACGGGTCTCAAGTGGTCCGCGTACGACGGCAAGCTGCGCAGCGGCATGGCCCTGTTCTTCACGGACTACACGGACCAGCAGTTTTTCCTATTCGACCAGACCGGCACGCAGGCGAACATCAACGTCCCGAAGAGCGAGCTATGGGGCGGCGAGATCGAGGTAACGGCGTTGCCGACCGACTCTCTGCAAGTCGATTTTGCGTTCGGCTATACCGACAGCGAGATAAAGGAGTACGAGGACGTCCAGGGCGTACTCGTACCGCCGGAGGAAATACTCGGCAGCAAGGTGCCGGGAGCGCCCGTGTGGACGCTCAATCTCGGCCTGCAGCACACCGCGGCACTTTCGAACTCGCTGGACCTGGTCAGCCGGTTCGACTACGA
>JAHEEG010000269.1:0-2629 GCA_024640825.1 Gammaproteobacteria bacterium | reverse complement strand
GGACAACCTCGACACGCAGGCGGCCTACGATCTCGTCAACCTCAGTATCTCCCTGGAGAGGAATAAGTGGGCGGCGCGACTTTTCGTGAACAACCTGCTGGACGAGGAATACATCGAGTGGTTTTTCGCAGCGCGATTCATCGGCCTGCCGGCGGATATTGCATGGCCCAGCGCACCCAGGCAGGTCGGCCTGGAGTTCACATACCGCTACTAACGGTGCGTGCGGAAAGCGCAAAAACTCAACTACGGCAATTACCTACGATCTCGCCGGCGCGTGCGCTTGAGTGCACCCGGTGATCCGCCTAGTATGGGAGTCGGGCTGATAGGAGAGGGTCATGCGACGACAACTAATAGAAGCGCTTACTTACCCGGGTATTCTGGTTCGGCAACTCATCGAAGGTGGAAACTATCCGCACAAGAGTTTCTTTGATGCCACCGGTGAGCGCTGCCATACCTGCGACGGTTCCGGCGAATGCGGCTGGGACAAATGCCTCGAGGACTTCGTCCATCGCGGCGACAAGACTGACGAAGAACTGGCCGATTCATTGCGCGAAGGCATCAAGCTGGTCGAGGCCCTGCACAGCGAACTGCGGCATGACGAGACCACGTGCACCTGCGAGACCTGCAGCTGGATCCGGAATGCGGAACACCTGTCGGAAGAATTCGAACACCACCTTCCGCATGTGGAACCGGACCTGCACCACTTCGAACATGGAGAGACGCCCGCCGAATAGGCAGCGTCGATCGGCTACCAGCTGATCTCGAATCCGATGCTGCCCATGAGACCCTGTGGCAGCTTTTGACCGTCGATCCTGACGGAATCGAGGGCGGATGCGATGTCGATATTCACATATTTGAAGAGAGTCGCGCCGATACTGATGTAGCCGAGTTCGGTACCGGCCAGGTTCTGTCGATAGCCAATACGGGCTGACGGAATCCACCAGCTGTCGGTGGTGAAGCCACCGCTCAGCGTCAGCCACTGGAAGCGGTCGCCCATCGGGTCGGTGACCGGATCCGCGTCATAGCCGAGGTGCGCCGACCAGCGACGATCCTCAGAGAACAACGATGCCTCCAGCTTGAGCTGCCGATCCAGGCGATAGATGGAGTCATTCCGGAGGAAAGTGATCGTTTCCTCGCTCCGGTAAGGACCGAGATCGACATCGGGAAAACTGAATTTGGGCTCGTTGATGTTGGTGACCTGTGCGCCGAGCTGGTATCTGTCGGCGACCCAAAGGAGTCCCAGGTCGATTCCAGCCCCTTCGTCGGACCGAAAATCCGCATCGCCAATTGCGTCGAACAGTTCTTTCGAGTTGGTGATGTCACCAAAGCGCACGCTCAGGCGCGAGAGTTGCTTCAGGTAGATGTTGGCCCTGGCACCGAAATATAGTCTGCCACTATCGACCGACATGGCCTCCCGGCTGTAGCTGAAACTGAACTCCGTGGTCTGCGTCGATTTACTGACCAGCGAGCTGTCGTTGGTGATCGCAAAGAAGACTGTGCTTGTACCAGGCTGTGGCGTCAGGACAATGTCATCACTGATGGCCAGTTGAGTCGGCCGGTCAATCGGCAACGTATTCACCCAGTCCTCGATCGCCTGGCGGGCCACAGCGCGGTCGAACTCGATCGGCTCGACCAGGCCGAACGCCTTGGAACTGCCCGACCAGTTCACGCCGAATGTCCAGGTGCCTCCGAGAACCTGTTTGTCGAATACGAACGGTGCGTCGGCCGCAACCCAGGCCTTGCCGTAGCCTTCTTCCCTGATCAGAAAGAGGAGTGCCGCTTGGGTCGCTACTTCGCGCGCGAGGGCGTCCAGCGCCTCCTGAATCTGGGGGTCGAGCTGGTCGAGAATATCGCCCAGGTTGATGCCGTCGTCGGGTTTGTCGCCGGGATTTTGGCCCGGGCCGCCACCCGTGCCCGGGTCGCTGGGCGCATAGGACTGGCTCAGTTTGTTATACAGGTCGAACAGGTTCTGTATGTTGCCGTACTCCAGCCCGGCCGAGCCCGAGATGACCGTGCCGCGGACAGGTTTGCCGCCCGCGCGCGCGCGGTCCGCCGCCGCCGCCGCCGGATTGCTGGAGGCCGACAGGATACGCTTGCCGTGTGTAACGTCGCCCAGCGTGAGGTTGGCTCCGGGAGGCTGATATACGGGTCCGGCCGCCGCCGAGCCAACCAGCAGCATCCCCGCAAGGACAGCCAGGCAATTGAATTTGATGTTTTGACTACGCAACGTGATCTCGAGGGTGGTGTGAGGGCCGGTCAATACCGGTTGGCATTTTGCCCTAAAACCATTAATTTTCCAAATTGACAAAAATACCCCAATCGCCCGGTGGCATACGCGCGAGCATCAAAGATGACTGCCGTGCGTGTAAGGTAGCGGGGCCTGGCCCACGCGCAGCCCGATCAGGACCAACCACTGGTCCTCGACGTCGGACTCGATGCGCACTCCGAGGTCGTCGGTCAGGTAGTGTTTGCGCCCGAACTCGTAGCCCCCGGAGATGTCCAGCGTGACCTGTTTCCAGAGCCGCACGCTCCAGCCCACCTGGGCGCGCCAGCCTTCGACGCGGTAGTCGAACTCGGCGTCGAAGTTGTCCGTCATGACGTGCCACTGGTGCCCCGCCGGAAACAGGCT
>JAHEEG010000268.1 GCA_024640825.1 Gammaproteobacteria bacterium | reverse complement strand
GAAATGGTTGCTGCGAGCAAAATGCGGCGCACTCAGGAGCGCATGCGTCACGGCAAGCCTTACTCCGAAAAGATCCGCCAGGTGATCGGTCACCTGGCGCATGCGAATCCGGAGTACAAGCACGTCTATATGACCGATCGCGAAGTAAAGCGAATCGGTTATCTGGTGGTGTCTTCAGACAAAGGCCTTTGTGGTGGTCTGAACGTCAACCTGTTCCGGGTGCTGTTGCGTGATATCTCCGACTGGGGCAAGAAGGGCGTGGAGGCCGAGCTTGGTCTCATCGGTAATAAGGCCGATCGCTTTTTCCGCTCCATCGGCGGCAATGTGCGGGCAACGATCACCAACGCCGGTGAGAATCCGACCCTCTCCGATCTGATCGGCGGCATCAAAGTGATGCTGGATGCGTTCTCCGATGGTGAGATCGATCGGCTGTTCATCATCAGCAACGATTTCGTCAACACCATGACGCAGAAGCCGACAATCCGGCAGCTGCTGCCGCTGGCCCCGGAAGAGAACGACGACTATCACCACCGCTGGGATTACATTTACGAGCCGGAGGCACGCGATCTGGTCGAAGGGCTGTTGACCCGTTTCATCGAGTCGCAGGTCTACCAGGCGGTGATCGAAAACACGGCCTGCGAACAGGCCGCGAAGATGATCGCGATGAAAGCGGCAACTGAGAACGCAGACAAACTGATCGACGAACTCACCCTGGTCTACAACAACGCGCGCCAGGCAGCGATCACCCAGGAGATCGCCGAAATTGTGGGTGGCGCCGCGGCTGTCTGATCGCCGGAGGCGATCAGATTAAAAAGAGTGCGGCTGTCTGATCGCCGGAGGCGATCAGATTAAAAAGAGCGCGGCGGTTTGATCGTCGAAGACGATCAAAGGAAAGATAAAGAGCGCGGCGGTTCAAACGCGGCAAGCGGTTAAACAAAGCGTTGCGAGACGCAACAGTCTGACCGCGAGGTAACGAGAAAATAGAGCGCCCGCGGCGGTTTGGGCGTCGAAGACGAACAAACAAGGAGCGCCGAAGGCGCTCTAGTAAAGAACAGACAGATCTGGAATTAAGAGGCGAACCTGATTATGAGCAGCGGCAAAATCGTACAAATCATCGGGGCTGTGATCGACGTGGAGTTCCCGCGCGAATCGGTACCGAAAGTCTATGATGCGCTCACCGTGTCGACGACCGGTCTGACCCTGGAAGTTCAACAGCAGCTCGGCGACGGCGTGGTTCGCTCCATCGCCATGGGCTCGTCCGATGGCCTGTCACGCGGTCTCGAGGTCACCAACACTCAGAAGCCGATCATGGTGCCTGTCGGCAAGGAAACCCTTGGCCGCATCATGAACGTGCTGGGGGACCCCATCGACGAAAAAGGTCCTATCAACGAAAAGCAGCGCATGCCCATTCACCGCAAGGCGCCCAAATACGAAGACCAGCGCGGTGGTAACGAAATACTCGAAACCGGCATCAAGGTCATCGACCTGATCTGTCCTTTCGCCAAGGGTGGTAAGGTCGGACTGTTCGGTGGCGCCGGTGTGGGCAAGACGGTGACCATGCTTGAGCTGATCCGCAACATCGCCACCGAGCACTCGGGTCTGTCCGTGTTCGCCGGTGTCGGCGAGCGCACCCGGGAAGGCAACGACTTCTACTACGAAATGGAAGAGTCGGGCGTGCTCGACAAGATCTCGCTGGTGTTCGGTCAGATGAACGAGCCGCCGGGCAACCGCCTGCGGGTGGCGCTCACCGGTCTGACCATGGCCGAGAATTTCCGCGACGAAGGCCGCGACGTGCTGCTGTTCGTCGACAACATCTATCGCTACACCCTCGCGGGCACCGAAGTGTCCGCGCTGCTCGGCCGGATGCCATCCGCAGTGGGATATCAGCCCACCCTCGCTGAGGAGATGGGCGTGCTGCAGGAACGCATCACCACCACCCGGGAAGGCTCGATCACCTCGGTGCAGGCGGTCTACGTGCCTGCGGACGACCTCACCGACCCGTCCCCGGCGACCACATTCGCACACCTCGATTCGACCGTGACCCTGTCCCGGGCGATCACCGACCTGGGTATTTACCCCGCGGTAGATCCGCTGGACTCCACCAGCCGTCAGCTCGATCCGCTGGTGGTGGGACAGCAGCATTACGAAGTGGCCCGCGGCGTGCAGCAGATGCTGCAGCGCTACCAGGAGCTGCGGGACATCATCGCCATTCTCGGTATGGACGAACTCTCCGAGGAAGATAAGCAGCTCGTCTACCGGGCGCGGAAAGTTCAGAAGTTCTTCTCCCAGTCTTTTTTCGTAGCGGAAGCCTTCACCGGCAACCCGGGCGTGTATGTTTCCCGGGACGACACAGTGCGCAGCTTCAAGGCGATCCTGGATGGCGAGTACGATCATCTCCCGGAAGACGCCTTCTACATGGTGGGCACCATCGAAGCCGCTGTTGAAAAGGCAAAGACCCTCAAGCGCTAGGCACTCTGAAGGAACACGAACATGGCCATGACCATCCACTGCGACATCGTCAGCGCCGAGCAGGAGATCTTCTCCGGCCGGGTGACGATGGTCAGCGCCACCGGCACCATTGGCGAGCTCGGCATCATGCCTGGCCACGCGCCGCTTCTGACGGGTATCCGGCCCGGGCCGGTGCGCCTGAAGAAAGATGATGGCGAAGAAGAGGTGTTCTACGCCTCGGGCGGTTTCCTGGAAGTGCAGCCGGGCGTGGTCACGATCCTGGCAGACACCGCCCTGCGGGCTGACGACATCGATGAAGCTGCGGCGGTAGAGGCACAACAGGCGGCAGAGCGCCTGCTCCACGACCAGACGACGGATATCGAATTCTCTGCGGTGGCCACCATGCTGGCGGAAGCCATGGCCCAGCAGCGCACCCTGGCGGAGCTGAAGAAGCGCAAACGCTGAGGTCGGCGTGCTGCAGGCAGGGCCCGCGGGTCTTCGCTGGCCCATACCAGCGCTCTTTGCCAGCTGCGCTTACAAACGGGGGTGACACTGGTCGCCCCTTTTCGTTTGAGCACTCTCTATAATCCTCAGCTCCTACCGACGTACCGCAGGGATCGCGCGGCATTTCAATGAGTCAATCAGGCAAACAACCGGACAATCCCCTCGAAGTGGTCGTGCTGGCCGCAGGCCAGGGCACCCGTATGCGCTCGAGCCTGCCGAAGGTGCTGCATCCCCTGGCCGGACGCCCGATGCTGG
>JAHEEG010000267.1 GCA_024640825.1 Gammaproteobacteria bacterium | reverse complement strand
AGGCACCACCGTCACCGGACAGCGCCCAGCTCGAATCAATCCTTGCGAAACGCTACCCAGCAACATCTCGGCGACCATGCCACGCCCATGACTGCCAACGATTATAAGGTTGGCGCCTTGTTTCTCAGCCATTGCCAGTAATGTCTCGACCGTTGGCCCGCGAACCAGTATCGCCTTGGTGTCTGCGCCCGCCTCTCGCAGGTGCTCCGCGCACTCCTGCAAGCTTCGGTGTTCTTCGCGCAGTTCTTTTGCCACCTGACCCCGAACCACTTCGGGACCAGCGTCGTAGCCGACAAAGTCGGGTTCCGGCTCTGCCACATGCACGATCCAGACCGACGCCTCGAGGCTTGCCGCGAGACGCTTCGCGACCCTGAGAATTCTGTCGGTCGGGTCCGAAAAGTCGACCGCTACTAACAGTTTCATGTTGACCTCCTGTCACTCGCTCCGATCGGGAGCAGCGATAATTTCATGGATGCTCCGCCCCCGAGCTTTGAGATAGTGTTGCTCGAGCACCGGGACGATTCGACGACTGAAATCGTCCTGGCTACGGCGGCTCAGGTGCGACCACTCCGGGATCTCCAGCTCACTCGAGAGCTCGGCGTAATCCATGGAGTTGATCGACACGGCGCCGAAGCCTTCTGCCATTGGGTCCCAGGTAAGCTCGCGGTATTGAGCCGCCAGATCATGCTGCAGGTACTTGCCGCTACTGGGCATACGGATAAATACGACGTCACCACCGCGCGCGCGTAATTCAGCGACAAGCGGCGCAAAGAATTCCACCGCCGTTTGCGCCATTTCTTCCATGCGTTCGGGCGGTTCGGACTCACGATCGAGGCCGAGCATCCAGAACGCCAGGATCTGCTCGTTATCGAAGCTGCCTTCGACTTCCACTGGCCCCCACATGTCCGTCTGCCGGTCCGCAAGGTGCCAGCCGAGCTTCCACTCGCCTGCGCTCAGGTCCCAGACACCTTGGCGTTCCGGGAAGTCCGAATAGTGGTCAATCAGCTCGAACAGTTTGAAGCCGTCATCGAGAAACCCCAGATGTGCCGACAGGAAAGAATGCAGCTTGTGTCCGGAAAATTCTGATGGCGACGGCCCTTCGTACCAGCGAAGCGCATCTCCGCCGAAAAATCCCTCGTCGAGGCGGTTAAACAGAAACGGCGTGACACCGACCAGGACGAGTCCATCGAAATCAGTATTCTCGACGATATTTTGCAGCATCAGCGCGGGCCCGGTGCCGGCAATCGCCAGTTGCAGGGGGCGCGTACCGAGCGCCTGCTCGAGTATGTCCAGGTCTGCGGCCCATAGCATGCGGCTCGATCCCAGTAACAGCACGCGAATACCATGGTCGGGCTCATCGAGCTTGCTCCGCTCCTCGGCCCATTGCGTGGTGAAGTTGGTGTAGCCATCGAAATCGCCGGGCAGATGCTGCATCGAACGTGCCTTGATTTCCCAGCCTGCGACGAGCACCACGACCAGCGCGACACATATCAGCCATACCCGCCCCCAGTCACCCTCCGGGATTTGTCTGTAAGGAACTTCAGAACTGGAAGTAGATGAAGGCATTGCCGGAACCCTGAGTGATAATGATTAAGAAGAGCATGGCGGCCAGCGTCACGCCCAAAAGCCAGGCCGGTGCCTTCTGAACGACGCTCTCGATGTTGGTATCGCGCATGCGCCAGTGAATGGCCACCATCGCGGCGATGGTGACAACCACCTGGATGATCCATAGCGTCGGTAGCGGTGTGCCAGCGTCTTCCGGCGCAAAACCGAACATTGCCGTGATCATGCGCCACGCCATGCCGAAGTCCTCGGCGCGGAAGAACACCCACGTCAGATTAACGAGGAAATAGGTTACAAGCGCCAGGCAAATCTTAAATAGCCAGGTCCTGGCGATCGCCGCGCCGGTGAACCTGGCTCTGAGGAAGCGCTCGACCGCGAGGTACAAGCCATGCAACCCACCCCACACGACGAATGTCCAGCTGGCGCCGTGCCACAAACCGCCCAGCAGCATTGTCACCATCAGGTTGACATAGGTTCGGCCCGGGCCCTTGCGATTGCCGCCCAACGGGACGTACAGGTAGTCGCGAAGCCATGTGGATAGCGAGATATGCCACCGTCGCCAGAAATCCGAAAACCCGATGGCTGCATAAGGGAAACGGAAGTTGTTTGGCAGTGAGAACCCCAAAGTCAGCGCAACCCCGATAGCCGTGGTCGAATAGCCGGCGAAGTCGCAGAATATTTGCCCGGAGAAAGCCAGTGTGCCCAGCCACGCGTCCCAGAAACTGACATGCTCGGCTGCCCCAAAAACCTCTTCGACCGCAGGCGCCAGCAGGCCGTCGGCAACCACAACCTTCTCAAAAACACCCAGGACCATCAGTCCCAGACCCCAGCCAAGCTGCCGTAGGCTCGCGAGATGCGGCACGACGAACTGGGGCATGAGGTGCGTGGGACGCACAATCGGGCCGGCGACCAGCTGCGGGAAGAAGGTCACGAACAGCGAGAAGTCGAGAAACGACTTGGCCGGCTCTGCGCGTCTCAGATAGACATCGAGCGAATAGGCCATGGTCTGGAAGGTGTAAAACGAGATGCCGACCGGCAACACGATGTCCCAGCCCGGTGTCCGCCAATCGATGCCCGCGAGGGCCATCAGTCCAACCCAGTTCTCCAGCAGGAAGTTGCCGTATTTGAAAAATCCCAATACCCCGAGGTTGACCAGGATAGAGAGGGTCAGCAACAGGCGCCGGCGTCCGAGGCGTTTCTCCAGGAATATTTTCTTCGCCACAAACCAGTCAACGAAGGTTGAAATCCAGAGCAGAACCACGAACGGTGGATTCCACGCTGCGTAGAACAGGTAGCTCGCAATCAGCAGGTTGAATTTTTTGACCCGCCAGGGAAATGGCGAGTAGTGCAACGCCAACACAATGGCGAAGAACACAACAAAAGTCAGCGAATTAAACAGCATGCCTGCGGCCCCTGTGGCTTTTTATCGCCACTTTTTATAGACAGCATAGCGTAATTTGCTTGTGGACGATTCAGAACCAATTTGAGCGAGCTGCCGGTCTTCCCATCACTTGACCGAAGCGCCCTCCGACGCCGCGCGCTCCTGCTCCAGTCGCGCATGCAGATACTCGGTAAAAAACCCGTGCATTAGAAACCGCTGACCGAGATTCCAGGGACCCACGAGATACAACGGGTGTTTGTTGTATGCGTACTCGA
>JAHEEG010000117.1 GCA_024640825.1 Gammaproteobacteria bacterium | reverse complement strand
AACCAACGCCAACAAACCGGAAAACATCATGGACGTCTCTGCGGCTGAGCTATCGAGAACCGTGGCCGAACATGAGGCAACCGTGCTCATTCACGGTCACACCCACCGCCCCGGGGTTCATCTGCATCCGTGGGGTCGCCGTTACGTTCTCGGTGCCTGGGCGCGCTGTGGCTGGGCTATCAAAGAAGACCCATCGGGCGACCTCAGCCTGCGCTGCTTCCCGCTGGCAAGCCACTGTGAAATCTGAACTGATTGTCCGGCTCCGCAATCAGGCGTGCCTCCTCAGCCAGCAGCACAGAAAGACGCTCGTCAATCGGTACCGCAGCGTAAAGCTCAGCTAGCTCGAGGTAATGCTTGAAGTGGCGAGCTTCAGATGCCAGCAAAGCGCCGTAGAACTCGGCAAGATCCTCGGGTAGCACGTCAATCAGGCCTGAAAATCGCTCGCAGGACCGAGCCTCAACGATGGCCCCGACGAGCAGCGTATCCACCAGTCGGTCCGGTTCGGCGGTGCGAACCAGAGCGCGCAGTCCCGCCGCATAGCGGCTTGGCGAAAGATGGACGTAGCGGACATTGTGGCGGCGCATGGCTGCCAGGACCTGCTCGAAGTGGCGAAGCTCCTCTCTGGCGAGACGGGATAGTCGATGCAGCAACTCGGGACGGTCGACGTAGCGATAAAGCAGGCTGAGCGCGGTCCCGGCAGCTTTTTTCTCACAGTTGGCGTGATCGACCAGCAGTTCCGGGAGCCGACCCGCCGCCTCGACATACCATTCGGCGGGTGTGGAACATGGCAGAAACGCGCGGATAGCCGCCAACTGACGCTGCAAAGCGTCTTTTCCAACGCTGCTCCGAGCGTCAGTAGACCGCTTATCGCTGTTCGTTGCGCTGTTCATCGCGCCGTTCAGAGCACGTCCACTAAGCGCTCATTGTGGCGGCGTACGGAAGCTGCGCTCATAGTGAGCGAGCGAGCGCTGATAGAACTCGCGATCGATTCGCTCCAGCAGCGCCCTCGGAATATTCCGCGTATCCACCCCCAGTCGATGGTAGGCATTCAGCCCCAACCCTACTTCAGCCAGCTCTGCGGGACGCCTCTGCAGCCGACGCAGCACCTCGTAAGCCAGATTGAACGGATCATAGGCGTCGGCTTCCTGAATACGCAGCGCCTTGGCGCCAGCCCGCAGTGCGGGTTCATCGAGGAGCAGCAGGAATTCCCGAACTGTCCCCCCACGTACCGCCATCAGGCGCTCCCATACCACCTGTCTCTGATCTTCCTCAAAAGCATTCCACTGGACGATCTCGTGAGCAAAGCGCTTGCAACCCCGGCATACCAAGTCGCCATAGGTCGTTGAGCAGATGCCCACGCACGGGGTTCGTTTGTGCATTTGGTGTGTTTATCAGCGAGTGTTGGAAAATGCCAGGTGGAACCGCAGCCTGCTCAGTTGCATCCGCAGATGCCGCAAGTCCCGGCCGTCCCAATCCGAGCCCGGATTGTACAGCAGGCGGTTAATCTCGGCGATCACTGGCTCGGCCTGCTCTCTCGACAACCCGCCTTGTTCTGTCACCCTCGCCAGAAACGCGCCGGGGCTCTCCGCCGGCGCTCGCTGCCAGCCGTATCCCGCCAGCGCTTCGCAGAAGCGCCCGAACAGCCGTTCCACTGGATGGCGCCGAAGCGGCCGTCGGCGCCAGAAAAGCGACAGGGCAACCAGGCCGACGGTGGCGCCCCCGCCGATCAGAATCGCCGCACCCACGCGCGCAGAGGTCACCTCGCCAAGCAGATCTTCCAGCACGCCACTTTGCAGCTGGCCGTCATAACCGACCACCCATAGATTCCAACGATGTTCCAGGGAGTCCGACCAGAAGAGCAGATCACTGATCATGTCCCAACCACCAAGCCGGGCACTGGTGAATGCAGACAGGCTCGCCCTGTCCTCTGCCGACAACGCGGCCCGCAGACCTTCCTCTATCCGTGCGGGCGCAACCGCAAACGTGGGATCCACCCGCTGCCAGCCCTTGCCAGGCAACCAGTACTCGACCCAGGCGTGCGCATCGTACTGGCGGACAATGACATGACCGGAAACCGGGTTGACTTCGCCACCCTGATAGCCGCCCACCATCCGGGCAGGAACGCCCACCGAGCGCAGCATGAAGACCAGAGCCCCGGCGTAATGTGTGCAGAAACCGCGACGGGTGTTGAACCAGAATTCGTCGATGCTGTTTTCTCGTGGCAGCTGCGGGGGGCTGAGGGTGTAGAAAAAGTCTTGTTCCCGAATTCCTTTAAGGACCGATCTGACGAAACCGTCCGCGTCGCCCGAGGTTGTGAACAGCTGCGCAGCAAACGCCCGTATTCTCGGGTTGTCCGCCATCGGCAGCCACGTTTCGCGTTTTCGAATCGATTCTGGCAGCTGAGGGTCCATGTTCCACTGCGGAAACGATGTGGCCCGATAGCGGAACACTGAAAGCACGGGGTCTCTGGACTGCAGACGATAATCCCGTGTCAGGTAGGCCGCCGGAGAGCGCGACTGCGGCGTCTCCAGAGCAAAAAGCCACTTCCGCTGAGTCGGTTCGAGCAGAACTTCATAATTGACTGCGGAGTCACGGTCCGGTGGAAGCGGCTCGTCAGACCAGTCCGGGAGACTACGCCCAACGTTCCAGGTCCCTGAAATGAAGCTCGAATATACGAGGCCACGCCAGTAGAGATCGCGGCTGGCAGGTACGGGCCCGTCGAAAACCACGCGGAACGCGAGCTCGTCCGAACGCGTAAGCTGAGCGACATCGCCTGGCGTCATGCGATCGCTGAGACCAGTTTTCGACGCGCCCGGCAGCGGGACCGTCCACAGCGGAGCAATTCGAGGAAAAAACAGGAACAGCACAATCGTGAACGGCAGCGCCTGCAGCACAAGGCTGCCTGCAAGGCGCAGCGATCCCAGAGGCCGCACTCGACTCACAAGCTGGTTCATGCCGACCATGGCCGCGGTCACCACAATTGCGGCTCCGACCTGGTAGGCGGCAATGGCCATGCCCTGCTCGAAAAGAAACTGGGTAGCAATGATGAAGTAGCCCAGAAAGATCACCAGATAGGCATCCCGCCGGCTCTTCATTTCAATCAGTTTCAGAGCAAAAGCCAGGATCAGCAGAGAGGCTGCCGCCTCGAGGCTGAACGAGCCCACACCGGATATCGCAACCCCGGCGACAGAGGCCACCACGAGCAGCAGTTTCACCCAGCGCTTGGGGTAGTCCCATCGGCCCTGGTAGACACCGGTCCGCCAGTACCCGCAGAACAACCCGACGGCGATGATGCCTGGTGACAACTGCTGCAGAAACGGAAGAATAACCACCGCCTGCGCAACCATGAGCAAAGCGAGGCTGTTACGCGGTATCTGGTAGGCGATCCCGCTTTCCGCTCGGCTCGAAGTGGCGTCCTGAACCGGCAACTCAGGCGACCCCGTAAAGCGCCAGCGACCGCAAAACCCGCTCAAGGTGCGCTTCGCCCACAGCGGGGCTGATTTCCAGATCTCCCAGGCGCAGGCCGAATTCCAGCTCGCGCCGAGAAGCGGTGAGCGCCATACCCGTCAGCCTGCTCAGGCGCTCTTCGACATCACCGGCAACGCTGTCCATGTCCAACCAGAGCCTCGGCTCCACGAAGCTCGCATAGCGCTTCACCATCAACTCGCCGCCCCGGGCATAAGAGCGCCAGATAATGTGCTTCACCGGGTCCCCACGCTGGTAGCCTTTGATATCAGTAAAATCCTCGCTGCCCTGCGGATCGATGAGCTCTCCCTCATCCCGGCGACCCGACACAGTCGCAGGAAATTCCTGGAACAGGGGGTGCGGATACACCAGTGCCCGAGCATCCAGATCCACCCATGTCCAAGCGCGGAGGAGACCCAGAGGATAATAGGTTTCCACCAGCAGGCGTCCGGGATTCAGATAACCGCGGGACTTTGCTTGGAAGTAGAGACGCACGGTATCCGCTTCCTGCTCATAGAGTTCCGCCCACTGAACGATGCCCTCTGGCCAGCCGAGCTGAATTCCTTCCCTGCCGCGACCCTGGGGCCTGACCATGCGCAGCGTAAACTCGATGTCTTCTCCCACGAAGCCTGGCCGGGCCCCGGCCAGTTCCAGGCGAAGACCCGAAAGATTACGAAACGTGTAGAGAATGGTGACTAGAAATGTGCTTCCCAGCAGAAAAGCTACCCCGTAAACGAGGCTTGCCTGATAGTTGATGGCCGCCAGCACCAGCAAAGAGATGAGCCCGCCAAACGCGAAGCCCGTGCTAGTCGGAAATATGAAGATGTTCCTCTGGGAAAGGGTGATCTGCGAGCTTGGTGGAATTCTGCGGTCTAGCCAGCGGCCGAAACGATGGCCGAGAAAGCCAGTTTCTGAACTGGAAGCAGCGGCGTCCATAGCCCGCTCAGCCTACGACATCAACACCGGAAAGCAGTTTCTGCGCAAGCGCGCCACCACCGTGACCGGCGTAGTCAGCCGCTTCCCGAAGCCGGTGTTCCACGACGCTCGGCAGTACCGCCTGCACGTCCTCTGGCACAACGTGGCTGCGATCGTGTAGCAGCGCCCAGGCTCGAGCCGCGTGGAGCAGGGCCAAGGCGCCCCGTGGCGAAAGACCGAAGGCAAATTCGGCTCCGTGACGGCTGTGCGCAACAAGACGCTGAACATACTCGATGAGCGGATCGGACACGCGGATGTCATCTACCGAATTCTGCAGTACCTGCAAACCATCAGCATCCAGCTGCGGGGCCAGACCGTCGAGCGCACGGCGCCTGTCTCCCCCTCTGAGCAGCTCGCGCTCGGCGTCGGGTTCAGGGTAGCCCAGCTCTATACGCATGAGGAAACGGTCCAGTTGAGATTCCGGCAGCGGAAAAGTGCCTGTCTGCGTCACCGGGTTCTGGGTCGCAATGACGAAGAATGGATCAGGCAGAGCTCTGGTGAGCCCGTCAGCGGTAACCTGACCTTCCTCCATGGCTTCCAGCAGAGCGCTCTGACTCTTGGGCGTGGCCCGATTGATTTCGTCGGCAAGGACCACCTGGGCAAACAGTGGCCCCTCGATAAAGCGGAAATCTCCGCTGTCACGATTGAACACCGAAGCGCCAATAATGTCTGACGGCAGCACGTCGCTGGTGAACTGGATACGGTTGTAGGTCAGCCCGAGCACCTTCGCGAGTGCGTGGGACAGCAGCGTTTTACCCATGCCGGGCAGGTCTTCGATGAGCAGATGTCCACGGGCTAGCAAACAGGCCAGAGCGAGCTTGATCTGTCCCTCCTTGCCCAGCAGAACGCCATTAAGCGCATCGAGCAGAGACTGGATGTGATCCTTCACGTCACGCGTGGTTGTGGAGCTCGATGACCGTGGAATCGTTACTGATTTCGGCGTCACGGCGTTGTTTCATCTCGTCACTTCTATGTAACGATAGACGCTCCAGGTAACTATCGTCTATGTCCCCGGTCACGTATTTCCCATCGAAGACCGAACAATCGAACGCGGCAATGTCAGAATTGCCCTCGCGCGCGCTCATGATCAGATCATCTATCCGCTGATAGATCAGCATGTCGGCCCCGATCAGCTTGGCAACCTGAGCTTCGGTGCGGTTATAGGCAACGAACTCGTTAGGGGTGGGCATGTCAATGCCGTAAACGTTCGGATAACGCACGGCTGGGGCCGCGGAAGCCATGTACACGTTGCGTGCGCCAGCTTCTCGCGCCATCTGAATGATCTGCTTTATCGTCGTACCGCGAACGATGGAATCGTCCACCAGCAGAACGTTTTTGCCCTTGAACTCGAGTTCGATGACGTTGAGCTTCTGGCGCACAGAATGCTGTCGCTGACTCTGGCCGGGCATAATGAAAGTCCGGCCAATGTAGCGGTTCTTGATGAACCCTTCGCGGTACTTGACATTAAGCTGGTGGGCAAGGGGTAGCGCAGCGGTTCGACCCGTATCGGGAATGGGGATCACTACGTCAATGTCGTGCTGTTCGCGCGGAAAACGCTCGAGAATCTGCTGGGCCAGATACTCGCCCATCCTCAACCTGCATTTGTAGACAGATACCTGATCCATGATCGAATCGGGTCTGGAAAGATAGACATACTCAAATATGCAGGGCGACAGCTGTGTCTGCTCCGCGCAGACCTGCGTGTGCAGCTGGCCGTCGTTGGTGACGTAAATACACTCGCCGGGGGCGACGTCTCGAATAAGCTCGAAACCCAGAATGTCCAGCGCCACGCTTTCCGAGGCGATCATGTACTCATCACCGTCGCTGCCCGCCCGCTTGCCGAAAACCAGTGGCCGGATACCGAAAGGATCTCGGAATCCAACGATGCCCACACCAATGATCATCGCCACAGCGGCGTAGGCACCCTTGCAGCGCCGATGCACCCCACGCACCGCGGCAAATATATCCTGCGGTTCGGGCTCGTAAGCTCGAAGCTGTTGCAGTTCGTGGGCAAAGACGTTCAGCAGCACCTCGGAATCGCTCCCGGTGTTGACGTGACGGAGATCTTCGCGGAAAAGGTCTGCCTGCAGGCTGTCGGCATTGGTTAGATTGCCGTTGTGCGCCAGGGTGATTCCATAAGGCGAGTTCACATACATCGGCTGGGCTTCGGCGGAGCTGGAAGATCCGGCCGTTGGATAGCGGACGTGACCGATTCCAATGTTGCCTACCAGCCGCACCATGTGCTGCTGGTGGAAAACGTCGCGCACCAACCCGTTACCTTTCCGCAGATGCAGCTTGCGGCCGTCTGAAGTAACCATGCCGGCGGCGTCCTGACCGCGATGCTGCAAAACCGTCAGCGCGTCGTAAATCTGCTGATTAACGGGGTTCTGGCTGACGATGCCTATGATGCCGCACATGCCTAGAGGTCCCTCTTGAGATCGATCTCGGAAACCCAGTCGGTCGCCTTACCCAGAAGCTCCAGAACTTCGTCCTCGAACGCGAGAAGATCTGTAGAGAGCACAGAGGCCTGCCACCAGTCGGCGCCCTCCGCAAACGGACGAAGCGCTATCAGTCCGATGATACAGGCAAGTACGCCCCTCGCGCTGCCAAAAAGAAAGCCCAGAAATCGGTCAGTACCGGAAAGCCCCGTGCTCTGCACGGCTCTGGAGACCAGCCATTGGATAAGGCCACCGGCCATCAGCGTAATCACGAAAACCACAATGAATCCTAACACCAGACGCACCGAGTGATCGTCCAGCACCGCGCCGAGGCGGTCGGCCAGCACCGGGGCGAAATACAGGGAGAGCATAAATGCCGCGAGCCAGGATGCAAGCGACAGTACTTCTTTGAGCAGACCTCGGAATAGCCCGATCGCGGCGGAAAGCAACACCACGAGGAGAATGATGATATCAGCGGTTGGCAAGGCTGGATCTCAGTTCGCGAAGGCCACGAGACGCGCTTCAACCTCGTACCGCGAGGACAATTCGCTCAACAGGCTCTGGGCCTGTTGCCGATTGAGCAGCGGCCCGACGGCTACCCGACTACGGACTGAACCATCGGACTTGGCTGTGGATATAAACGCCTCGTAGCCATCTTCCCGCAGTCGCCCCCGAAAGTCCCGGGCATTTTCCGGCTCGCTGAAGCTCGCCACCTGCACCGCCCAAACGTCGTCATCTTGGGTTGGCGGGAGAAGCACTGGTTCGCCGAATCGCGTTTCGTTGTCCTTCTGAAACCCGTCTTCGTCCACCCCTGCGCGCAGCTCGTCAATCCGGGCAATGAAGTCACTCTGCAGGGGTTCTTCCTGAATGAGCGTGATTTCCGGCAGCGGCTGTTCGGCGCTCATCGGCGGCAACTCCCGAGCAGGTAGCCCCGCCCCATCGAAAAGCATGGGCAATCCGATGACCGCCAGGGCCAGAAGGAAAAGACTGCCGGTCACGCGATAACGGGTTTCTTCTTTCAAGTACATTTACCAGATGGGCATTTATCAGTTCACGCGATGGGATGCTCGTTTGGATCCGGACGCGCGCCCGATTTCAGGCAGTCGGCGATCTGTTCAACCAGGTTGAACGAACCGACCGCGAGAATACCATCCTCCGGCGCGGATGACGAAAGCGCCCGCTCCAGCCCCTCCAGCGCATCCGCGGCAACGACGGACTGGACACCTGCCGGCAAGCGCCCGGCAAGGTCCTCAGCAGACAAACCGCGCGCGCCTTGGGTTGGGACGCATATCCAGCCTCTCGTCAGCGGCGCCAACGCTTCTACGACACCGGCGGGGTCTTTTTCTACCAGCATGCCCAGCAAGGCGGAGAACCGACGTCCCGGATAGCGAGCCTCGATCTGGCGACGCAGAAAGCGTGCACCGGCAGGATTGTGCGCAACGTCCAGAAGCAGCAGCCTGCCCCTGAAAGACCGGGCATCGCAGCGTCCCTCCAGGGTTGCTTCCCGCAGTGCCGAACGCACGAGCGGTTCGTCGACTCGCACGAAACGGCTGGCAATCTCAATGCCCAGCGCGCAGTTCTCGGGTGCCAGCCGGCCCCAGGGCAGACGTGAAAAGTGTCCCGCAACGCCCCGGTAGTCCCAGCCCTCCGCGTTCGCGTCGACCTGAAAGTCCTGGCCGGCACGGCGCACTGAACACGCCAGCATGATCGCACGTTCGACGACGGATTCGGGTACCTGTTCGCCAAGAACCACCTGCTGACCAGAACGCAAGACACCTGCCTTCTCTCTTCCTATACTTTCGAGGTCGTCACCCAGGTATTCCTGATGGTCAAGGCCAATACTGGTGATCGCGGCAACATCCGCGGATACAAGGTTGAAGGCGTCCAGACGGCCGCCAAGACCAACCTCGAGAATCGCTGCCTCTACCCCGCCGGTACGGAAACAATCCAGGGCAACGAGGGCAGAATATTCAAAGTATGTCAGCGGCACATTGCGACGAGCGGCTTCCACCCTGGCGAAAGCGCGGCAGAGCGCGGCGTCTCCCAGTGGTTCTCCGTCAATACGAATCCGCTCATTGAAGCGATGCAAATGCGGGGACAGCGTGCAACCGACCCGAAGACCCGCCTGCCGCAGCAGCGCTTCCGTGAATATGCAGGTAGAACCTTTGCCGTTGGTGCCCGCCACGATGATCGACCGCGGCGCGGGCGCGTAGCGCGGCGATTCTAGACCCAGTTCGCAAGCGACGTTAAGGACGCGATCAAGACCCATCTCTATCTGCGCGGGATGCAACGCCTCAACGTATTCCAGCCAATGGGAAAGGGTCTGTGGAAACATAGTCAGGCCGATGGCTGATCCAGGGCTCGACGTATTTCCCGAACCTGCTCAATGAGGGCCTGGGGGATCGCCTCCGGATCGGCGCTCTGGCGGGCCATGGTATCCACCAGCGCGCTGCCAACGACCACACCGTCGGAGAATCTGGAAACGGCGCGGGCGTCCGCACCGTTCTTTATGCCGAACCCGACAAGCAGAGGCAAAGGGGTCAATCCTCTGAGCCAGCGCAGCTTGTCACCAACCGCGCTGGCGTCCAGGTTTCCTGCGCCGGTAGTCCCCTTCAACGACACGTAGTAGATGAAGCCAGACGCGCTTTCGATGATCATCCGGGCCCTGGGTTCGGTGGTGGTGGGCGCGACCAGGAATATCATGCGAATCCCGTGTTCATCCAGCGGCCCTTTGAGCGGTGCGGACTCTTCTGGGGGCAGGTTCACCATGATCAGGCCATCGACACCACTCGCGGCCGCCGCCACTGCGAAACGCTCACAGCCCATAGCCAGAATCGAGTTGAAGTATCCCATCAGCACCACCGGGGTATGGCGATCCTGCTTTCGAAAGGCCGACACAAGTTCCAGAACCTTGCGCAAAGTCATGCCCCCCGCAAGGCCGCGCTCTGAGGCCGCTTGAATGCTGGGACCCTCGGCTTCAGGGTCAGAGAATGGAATACCAAGCTCCAGCACATCCGCCCCGCCTCGCACCAGCGCGTGCAGCGCAGGCACCGTAATGTCCGGGGTAGGATCACCGGCGGTGATGAAAGTTACCAGCGCCTTGCGATCAGCACGACGAATCTCGGCCAAGCGACTATCGAGCCGGTTCACAGGTCGATGCCGTCCAACTCTGCCACAGTAAGAATGTCTTTGTCTCCGCGACCCGACAGGTTGATCACCACGGTCTGATCAGACCCCAAGTCCGCCGCATGCTTCATTACCCACGCTATCGCGTGACTGCTCTCCAGAGCTGGCAAGATACCTTCGCATCGATTGAGGAGGCGGAATCCCTCCATGGCCTCGTCATCGGTTACCGCATCGTATTCAGCGCGGCCAATGTCTTTGAGATGAGCGTGCTCCGGACCAACGCCTGGATAGTCGAGGCCGGCGGAGATGGAGTGCGTCTCGATGATCTGGCCATCGTCGTCTTCCATCAGGTAGGTCCGGTTACCATGCAGAACCCCCACGCGCCCCGCATTCAGGGGGGCAGCGTGGCGCCCGGTTTCCAGGCCGAGACCAGCCGCTTCCACACCGACCAGGCGAACCTCAGCATCGTCGATAAACGGGTAGAACAGGCCAATGGCATTGGATCCTCCACCCACGCAGGCTACCAGAACATCAGGCAGCCGCCCCAGAGCCTGCAGGCACTGGGCGCGCGCTTCCAGACCGATAACGGATTGAAAATCCCGCACCATCGTCGGGTAGGGATGGGGCCCGGCCACGGTCCCGATGATGTAATGGGTACTGTCCACATTGGTGACCCAGTCGCGCATGGCTTCGTTGAGCGCATCCTTGAGCGTTCTGGAACCCGAAAGCACGGGAACAACCTCGGCACCCAGAAGCTTCATGCGGTAGACGTTCAGACTCTGACGTTTGACGTCTTCCGCGCCCATGTAGACCCTGCACGCCAAGCCCAGCCTCGCCGCCACGGTGGCCGTAGCTACTCCGTGCTGACCCGCGCCGGTCTCGGCAATGATCCGAGGCTTCCCCATTCGCTTTGCCAATAACGCCTGGCCAACGGTGTTATTAACTTTGTGCGCGCCGGTATGATTGAGATCTTCACGTTTGAGATAAATCTGGGCACCGCCGAGTTCTTGTGTCAGCCTTTCCGCGAAGTAAAGGGGCGTAGGCCGGCCAACGAAATGCTCGAGATCACGCTGCAGCTCGAGACGGAATTCAGGATCGCGCTTCGCCGCATCGTAAAGGTCCCCCAGCTCGTCCAGGGCATGGATGAGGGTTTCCGCAACGTAACGGCCGCCGTGCTCGCCGAAATGACCCGCCGAAGGTTGATCGTATCTGTTAGCTCCCTGCACGCCTTACCTCGCTTATGAATCTGCTAATGACCTGCGCATCTTTCTCGCCCCTAATCTCGCCTTCCACACCCCCGCTGACGTCGACGCCCCAGGGTCGAGTCTGGGTTATGGCCTCTGCCACGTTCTCAACGGTCAGGCCACCGGCCAGAACCAGCTTTTTCTTTGCGTCCCGGGGCCACAGGCGCCAGTCGAAGCGCTTGCCCGTCCCGCCAGCCATGCCCGGCACGTATGCGTCCAGGAGAAAACAGCAGGCGTCCTGATAGGCTGCTTCCAGCGCGCATATGTCTAGCGGGCCGCGAACCCGGATGGCTTTCATATAGGGTTTTCCATAGCTGGCGCATTCTTCCGGAGACTCGTCTCCGTGGAACTGCAGCAGATCCAGCTCAACCTCATCCAGTACCCTGGCAACTTCGTCTCGAGGCGCATCAACGAAAAGACCTACACGCAGAACCTTGCCACGAA
>JAHEEG010000116.1 GCA_024640825.1 Gammaproteobacteria bacterium | reverse complement strand
ACCCTTCGGGCGACCCTTCAGGCGACCTTTCAGGCGACCTTTCAGGCGACCTTTCAGGCGACCCCTATCGAGGCTGTGACATGATCTTGATGGCCAAACAACGAGACGCTGGCATGCCTGTTAGAACTGGATTCAGACCGTGATTTTTCGCCGATCAGACGATTTCCATTGCGGGCGGCGGTGGCGGACTAGCCGCAGTGTAAACATCGGTGCCGACTGCTGCCGGCGTCAGAGTCAACTGCGTCATCCCAGCCTTCATGGCTACCACCGGCCTGGACCGCTACCCCGAGGCAGCCTGGCAGAGCCTGCGGAATATCACGCGCCGCATACCTCTGCGCCGACACCGCAGAGCCGCGCAATGTGAAGATCTTCGACGGCTTTCACCGAGAGGAACAGCCGCTGATACTCAAGCGGGAACCGGGGCGGAGCAGCTCGGGGTAGTCGAAAACGCGCAACGGTGTACATGGCTGCAGCGCTTGGCCGTTCTGTAATTGAAGATTTACCTGAACCCTGCAGCCCGCAACGCCAAAGTGTGATCAGCATCACGCACAAAACGCGATCCAGTGCGTACATTGGACACCCATCAACCATTAGACACACAACAGCGGAGGACCATCAGATGCAAAGAGAAAACAGGCGTTGCGCCCAGTGGACAGTAGGCCGCCTATTCTCCAGAGGTGGCAGACTTCATCTGGTCCTCGAGACCGACTCTGCCTCAGGGTTGGCAAAAGTTAGTTGCCGCGTTGACGACAGGACGCAAGTCATCACCTTGCCGATAACCGAAGTGGTTGAACATCTGGGCAACAGCAATACCATCAAATTGGATGGGTTGAGCTCTGAGGAAACCGTGAAACGAGTCATCAAGAGGAACGACCTTTGGTTTTTCAAGGCTCGGGAAGGTGAGTACGGGCCTTTTGCAGATCAGCAGACTGCAGAGCGCGCGCTAAAGCACCACATCCTGTCAGCACAAGAGGAAGGACGTACCGGGAGAGAGGCGCAGGCAGCCAGTGGTTGACGTTCTTAGCCTATCCGAGCAGCGCCATAGAGCTGGGGCTTTCGTTAGGGTCCATGGATAGCCGCTCGGCGATGTAGGCTTTCTCAACACCACGGACAAGCCCAAGCCACCTTCAGCGCGTGTACGCTTTTTCAGCAAGTCCTGGATCGATTCCTCAAGGAGCTCCGCGACCCGACTGATCCGGGGAAGTCAGAAACAAGGTCGCCGGGTGCTCGAGTCGGTTTTTCATCTCCTGGACCAGCGAGGCGGCATCGAACCCGTCAACAAACCGATGATCGAATGAACCCGACAGGTTCATCATGGTGCGGATGCGTACCTCACCGGCGACGACCATGGGTCGCTCGACAGCCTTGTTGACACCGACGATGGCGACTTCCGGATGGTTGATCACCGGCGTGGTGACAATACCGCCCATCCGGCCGAGGCTCGTCAGCGTAACCGTCGAACCGACGAGATCGCCGCGCATGGCAGCGTTGCCGCGGGCAGCCTCGGTCACCCGACCGATCTCGTCAACCAGCTGCCAGAATGTACGGGCATCCGAGTCGTGTACAACTGGTACTTTCAGGCCATCGGCCGTCTGGGTAGCAATACCGAGATGCACGGCGCGGTAGCGCTTGAGCACACCGGTTCCGGCGTCGAACCGGGCGTTGCACTGCGGAACCCGGGCCAGAGCAAGGATGAGCGCGGTGGCCACGAACGGAAGCACGGTGAGCGAAGCTTTTTCCCGCGCATTGAGGTGTTGCCGCAGCTGCTCGAGCTCCGTGACGTCCACCTCCTCGACATAGGAGTAATGAGGGATCTCCCGCTTGCTCTGAGACATGCGTTCGGCGATAACACGCCGCACGCCAATCACTTTGATCTCTTCGCTCGGCCCCGAGGGCGGCAACCCTGAACTGCCTGAATCGCGCGCTGAGGACGCGGTTCCCGCCGTCAGGTGGGCCTCCAGATCGCGGCGCAGAATGCGCCCGCGCGGTCCGGAACCGGCGATTGCGGTCAGATCAATTCCGGCCTCTTTGGCGCGTCGTCGGATGGCAGGCGAGGTGATCACCCCTCCCCCGCTGCGCGGCTCGGATTGCCCGACAGCAGTGGCGACCGAGGGGGTATCTGCGGCTGATTCTTCCACCGCCGCCGGAGCCAACTCCGACGCGGGCTCAGCTTCAGGTACAACCGCCGATGCCGCAATTGGCACAGCCGGCACGTTTGAATCCGCCGCCGCCGCGGCCTCTGTCTCCAGCGCGATCAGCTCCGAGCCAACGGCGACGAGATCACCCGGGGCACCGCTGGTACGCAACACCCGACCGGTCACCGGAGCCGGCACCTCGACGTTGGCCTTATCGGTCATCACGTCGACGATAACCTGCCCTTCTTCCACCTGGTCGCCAACGGCGACGTGCCAGGCGACTATCTCGGCCTCAACCGTGCCTTCGCCGAGATCCGGCAGCTTGAATACGTATTCGCTCATCCGGCCTCCAGCACCTGCTCGATAGCAGCCACCAGGCGTTTCTGTCCGGGAAAATACTGCCATTCGAACGCATGCGGGTACGGTGTGTCCCAGCCGCAGACCCGGACGATGGGCGCCTCCAGAGAGTAGAAGCATTCCTCCTGAATGGTTGCCGACAGCTCGGCCCCGTAGCCGGAGAACCGCGTCGCCTCGTGGACGATCACACAGCGCCCGGTCTTCTCCACCGACTGGCGCAGCGTCGCCACGTCCAGAGGCACCATCGTGCGCACGTCGATAATCTCCGCGTCCGCTTCCACCAGTCGCGCCGCCGCCTGCGCTACGTGCACCATGGTGCCGTAACACAGGATCGTCAGATCTTCGCCGGGACGAACAACTTCAGCGCGGCCGATGGGTACCGAGTAATAGCCCTCAGGCACCTCGCCGGCGGGATGTGTGCTCCAGGGGACGGCGGGCTTGTCCGGATCGCCATCGAACGGCCCGTTGTAAATGCGTTTCGGCTCGAAAAATACGACCGGATCGTCGTCCTCGATGGCGCTGATCAGAAGCCCCTTGGCATCGTAGGGGTTCGAAGGCATCACAACTTTGATGCCGCAGATGTGGGTAAAGAGCCCCTCCGGGCTTTGCGAGTGGGTCTGCCCACCGCGGATGCCACCGCCACAGGGGCTACGAATGGTCACCGGCGCACAGAATTCACCCGCCGTGCGATAGCGCAGCTTCGCCAACTGGCTGGCAATCTGATCGAAGCCGGGGTAGATGTAGTCGGCGAACTGAATCTCCGCAACGGGGCGCAGGCCGTTCACCCCCATGCCGATAACGCTGCCGATGATGCCGCCCTCGGCAATGGGAGCGTCAATCACCCGATGCTCTCCATATTTTCGTTGCAGACCGTCCGTGGTGCGGAAAACGCCGCCGAAGTAACCCACGTCCTCACCGATGACGATCACTCCCGGATCCCGCCCGAGCATGATATCCATGGCGGAATTCAGCGCCTGAATCATGTTCATCTGCGGCACGGGTCAGTCCTCCTGCAGGTTTCGCATCTGCTCGCGCTGCTCGATGAGGTGCGCGGGCATGTCTCGGAACACGTCCTCGAACAGCTCGTTCTCATCAAGAAAAGGACCCTCGGTCATGGTCCCGTAGGTAATCGCTTCGTTCCAGCAGTCGTCAACGTGGTTCCGGAGCTCACTCTCCAGCGCCTCATGGCGCGCTTCGGACCAGCCGGCCTCGGCGATCAGATGCTGTTTCAACCGCGCCACCGGATCACCCAGAGGCCAAGCTTCCCATTCGTCCTTCGGTCGGTACCGCGAGGGGTCGTCGCTGGTGGAGTGCGCGCCGGCCCGGTAGGTCACATGCTCGATGAGCGTGGGCCCGTTGCCGCGCCTCGCCCGGTCGGCGGCCCAGCGGGTAACCGCATAAACGGCAAGAAAATCGTTGCCGTCAACGCGAATAGAAGCGATGCCGTAACCGGGACCCCGTGCCGCAAAGGAACGCCGCTCACCACCGGCGAAACCCTGAAAAGTCGAGATGGCCCACTGGTTGTTGATCACGTTGAGGATCACCGGCGCCTGGTACACGGCACCGAAGGTCAACGCATGATGAAAGTCCGCCTCCGCCGTTGACCCTTCGCCGATCCAGGCGGCGGCAACGTCATCGTCACCTTTAATGGCCGCAGCCATGGCCCAGCCCACGGCCTGCGGGTAGTGCGAGGTCAAATTGCCGGACACGGAAAAGATGTTGCCTCGTGACCAGTGATACATCACCGGCATCTGTCGACCTTTGCACATGTCCCGGGAATTCGACAGGCACTGGCACATCAGATCCACCAGGCTGCGCCCCCGGGCAATCTGCAGACCCTGTGTTCGGTAGGATGGAAACAGCATGTCGGTAGGTGCCATCGCCATTGCTGCCGCGACGGAAACCGCCTCTTCGCCCTTCGACTGCATGTAGAAGGAGATTCGCCCCTGGCGCTGCATCCGCAGCATACGCTCGTCAAACGCTCGAGTGAGCAGCATGTGGCGCAGGCCTACCTGCAGATCGTGCACTTCCAGATGGGGATCCCAGGGGCCAACGGCATGGTGATCATCGTCGATCACACGCACCAGAGCGTCCGCCAGCCCGCTCATGTCCCTAACCCGCGCGTGAACTTCGGGCCGCTCAACGGCGCCCGCGGGCGACAAGTGTACGTAACTGAAATCCGGCTTTTCACCGGGCCGGGCAGGCGCGCGCGGCACGTGCAATTTGGGGGTACGACTCATCGGCGCCTCCGTGTCCGATTACCGGGCCGCTCTCTAACAGGTTAGCAGCGTCTCTTGTTCCTGTCAGGCATGCGCACCGTAGGAGAGAAGCAGAGCGATCAGCAGAAGAAAAATGGCCACCATGATGGTGGTGTCCAGCACGCCCAGGGTGTGATCTTCTTCCAGCAGCTCCACCAGCACGAACAGCATGGGAAAAAGGAACAGCAGTAGCAGCATATTGGGAAACGAGAACAACAGTGGCAGCTCCGGGTGGTCGGGGTTGACCCAGGCCTGATAACCGCCGATTGCAACCAGCGTGAACGGCAGGACCATGAACATCACCTGGGTGATGCCGCCGAAGCTGTTGGCCAAAGCGATGCCATATTCACCCTTGCGATGCGACTGCCAAAGAATCACGTACTCGCTCATGCCGGCGAACCCAGCAAGCACGAGAGCCGTAACCAAGTGGTTCATCTGCAGATCCTGAATGGCAATCTGCGCAAATTCCGCGACCTGCTCCCCCCCCAGGGCCGCGCCAACGACGCCAACCGCCAGGTAGCCGCCAATCAATAGCCAGGAACTCTCATGCACCCGGGCGTAAACCAATGCCCGTCGCTCCTCGACCTGCTCGTCGGTGAGTTCGAGCGTATCGCTCACCCGCCCTTCTTCCTTTGCATATTCCCGCAACAGCTTGTAGAGATAGACGGCGAATATGCCGAGCATGAGAAAACCGATACAGAGCAAGTCTGGCGCTGCGAATGACTTCTTTGGATGTTCACTGAACAGCATGGCCATCATCACCAGACCCAGTATCAGACCAATCGCGGCGCCAGCAATCAGGATCTGCGTCCCGGCACCGGTGATAGGCTGCGGCATCAGGTACTTGCCGTGCTGGTCCTTGGGTAGAAAATAGGAATAGACGCTGAACACCAGCGCATTGTTGTAAATCGTCACCAGCGCGATCACGAACGCGGTCAGCGGGCTTACCGGGATCAGAAAACCAATGACGACCAGCTCGGGCAACGTGGACAGTATTTCGGCGACGGTGCCAGCCGCGTAGTGATCCCATTCCAGCCGCGCGGCCAGCCTTTCGCTCGCGGTGACCAGCGCGCCACAGGCACCCTGCAGAACGACGAGGCCAATGATCAGAGCAATTGGCGCATGCGCCCAACCGGGAATTTCGAGCTCGAACTGCAAAAGCAGATACAGCAGAACCCAAAGCCCGAACCCGGTTCCCAGCCGGGCGGCCCAGGGGACGGGTACGGCACGGGCCTGGAGTTTCGGCTCGCCAAGGTAAGAGATCGACAGGCGATCGGGGTCGATGCCGGCATCGCGGAGCGTTTCATCCGCGTGCTCAGGTGCGTCAGGCAGACCAGCGCTGGCCAGCCCCGCTGACTCGGGCAATTCAATTGGTGAATCGGTCATGTATCGATCTTCGCCTGTGCCGCGTTTGTACCTGGCGTCAAGCCAATCGCGTATCTAGTCGAGGAGTCCTCTATGCCGTCGGGCGCTACGGTTGAGGGCTACCGGTAACAACTCATTCGCGCGATAGCGCCGTCGCGAACCCGTAAATCGCTCTCAACGTATCCTGATAAACCTCAGGCAGGATATCTGGAAAGCTCTGGTCTCCGGCGTGCGGCGTGCCGTGCACGGTGCGACCAACGGCCGGCACGCCGGCTGCCAACAGTTTTCGGTAGTAGGCCAACCCTTCGTCCCGCAAAGGATCCAGCTCGTTGACTGAAATGACGTGAGGCGGCAGGCCTTCCAGATCGCCACGCTCCGCGTGATAAGGCCACGCCAGTGGGTTCGCACGATTGTCTCCGCTGGGATCGTAGACCCTGACCAGCGCCGCCATCATGGGCCCATTCAACAGGTAGTCGTCGTTTTCGCGCAGCGACAGAAGGTTCGATGGGGGGTTCGCGTAGAGGCCGGATATATAGGGGCACATGGCATAAACCCCGTCTATCTGGTTGACCCAACCCTCCCGATTGGCCTTCAGGGTCGTCGCCAAGGACAGATTCCCCCCACCAGACTCTCCAGACACGACGATTGACGAAATACCCAGGCGTTGCCGGTTTGCATGGGTCCACTGAACGGCGCTGGCACAGTCGTTCAATCCCGCAGGAAAAGGATGATTGCCAAGGCGCCCGCCTCCGTTGCGGAATTCGACGCCCACAACCACCATGCCCATTTCGGCAAGACTGTTCCGCCAACGAATCGGGCCGGGGTCGGTCGCGCTCATCAGCACCATCCCGCCCCCATGGAGGTGGACGATACCCGGGATCGGACCGTCGCTTTGTTTCGGCCTGTGGATATGGAGCCGGATCTCGTCGCCATCCACGCCAAGGGTCGCTTCGGTAGTCGACCTGACTGAGTCGACGACCGGCAGGTCGGCCAGGCGTTCGGGATTGACCCGACCTGCAGCCGCTTCAAAAGCTGCACAGTAGGCGAGGCATTCTTCATGGGAGGCGTCTGGTCCGACGGTGGCGACGCCAGGCGCGATCTCACCCACCTCGGCAATCACTGCAACCAACCGCGGGTCCGCGCGCCCGTCTGCTGCCAGCACGGCATCGGGATTTCCCAGCTTACCGGGCAGATGGGCTGTAATATCACTCATAAGCAGGCCCTCTGGTCACGGGCTTTCAGACGACAAGGCAACTATCGGCCAGATCCCTTACAAGGCGTCGTGACCGTCACCAATCAGATCCTCGACCCCAGCGTCAGAAACCACTGCACCTCATCCAGCTTGACCTTGCCCGACGAGCCAAAGTCAAACCGGTGGTCCGCATACCGGGCGCTGGCGCCAAAGGTGAAGCCATTATCCAACTCAAAACTCAGTCCCGCCCGAGCGTAAAACCGAGCCGAAAAATCGTCTTCCTCTTCGTTCAGATCGATGAAGACTGAGGTGCCGCCGCTGTTGACAGAGGCCGGTAGGACCTCTGCTTCATCGTCATCGTTCTTCAACCGTGCCCAGGCCAGGCTTGGACCCGCCGCGACGAAAAGACGCAGGCCAGGAGCCAGCGCCATACTCAGCCTGCCACCCATGAACACCTCGAAGGAAAGAAACTCGTTGTCGATTTCCACCCGCAGACTGTTGCCGGTACCGTAGAATCGGGTGCCATCGCTTTTCCACGCAATCAGGCCGCCACCTTCGAAGCCATAGCGAAACCAACCACCCCACATTCTGCTGCCGGCACCGCCGACATAGGGCAGCGTTCCGATATCACCGGGCAGAGGGTCACCCTCGGCTTCGTCTTCAATTTCCCAGGTGCCATCGGTGTCCACAGCACCGAGCCAGGTTTCCACATAGCCGATATCAGGACGCGGTACCGCCTCGTCGGCCACCGTTTCAGCGCCAGCCGAACTGACTATCAGCAGCCAACCAGCCAGCACCAGCAACACCCTGCAGTATCCTGGGCTCATCGTTAGACCACGCGCTCTGTCTAAAACACGATTATAGGCGTATCCGCGCACCTGTTTCTCTGCCGGGGTGCTCTTGTGGATTTCTCTTGTCGGCATCGCTTCCAAACGCGGCATACGTCCGCCAAACTGGGTGCTGAATCGAACCACAATGAGAGCAAGCGCATGCTGGCTGTACGCTGCCAATCATTCGGCCCGCCTGAGCAACTGGAACGGGTGGAAGTAGACCCACCCGTTCCAGGGCCTGGAGAGGTTGTGGTGGACGTCGCCGCCGCAGGGGTGGGCTTCGTGGACGGTCTGATGGTGCAGGGCCTGTATCAGGTAAAGCCGCCGCTGCCGTATTTTCCAGGCAGCGAGTTCGCAGGCCGGGTCGCCCGCGTCGGAACCGGCGTCAGCGGTTTCGAGCCAGGCCAACGGGTCATGGGCCTGGCTTCCAGCGGCGCGTTCGCCGACCAGGTGCGCGTAAGGGCGGCTGCCCTGAACCCTCTGCCCACGGATCTCGACGATCTCACGGCGGCCGGCTTTTTCATCAATTACGCCACCGCCCTGTACGGCCTGCGGGACTGTGGACACCTCGAAGCGGGTGAAACCCTTCTGGTACTGGGGGCGGCTGGCGGGGTCGGATCGGCGGCCGTGGCCGTCGCCAAAGCCATGGACGCCAGGGTGATTGCCGCCGCTTCCAGCAAGGTCAAGCGTGAGGCAGCGCTAGCCGCAGGTGCGGACGTCGCGGTCGACTACAGTCAGGAGAACTGGCGAGAGGCCTTGAAGGCAGAAATCAAGGAGACAGGCCTGCAGATGGTCTACGATCCGGTAGGCGGCAGTCTGGCGGAGCCGGCGCTGCGATCGCTGTCGCCAGGCGGCCGCTTTCTCGTCGTCGGGTTCGCCAGCGGCACCATCCCCAGGATCGGCTTGAATCTGACGCTTTTGAAGCGCTGCGCGATAGTGGGCGTGGATTGGGGCGGTGCATCCCGTGCCGATCCCGCATTGAACGGCCCGCTCATGACGACGCTGCTGCAATGGGTTTCCAACGGCAGGCTGTCACCCGCACCAGTGTCAGCCCGTCCCATGAACGAGGTCGGCGCCGCGCTATCGGACCAGCTTTCCGGTCGTACCATCGGCAAGCTGGTTCTCTGCAATTGAGCCCGACTTCTGCGCAGCAGCTGCCATCACCGGCTGCAGACGTCTCAAGCCGCCTTGAGGCCCGGGGTCGCGAAACGTTAACATCCGCCCCGTTCGCACCGCGGCATTAGAGAGATTAAGTGCGGCTGCTCATTGTCACAGACGCCTGGTTTCCGCAGGTCAACGGCGTGGTGAGGGCTCTGTCCACCACGCGCCAGAAGCTGATGGACCTTGGCCATGACGTCGAGGTGCTGGCGCCTGAGCGCTTTCGCAACATGCCATGCCCCACCTATCCCGAAATTCGGCTAGCCCTTTGTACGCCGGCTACCGTGGGGCGAATCATCGAAGACATCCAACCGGAGGCGGTACACATAGCAACGGAGGGGCCACTGGGCTGGGCCACCCGCAGCTGGATGCGGCGTCGGGGCCTGCCGTTTACCACTTCCTTCCACACCATGTTCCCGCTGTATCTGAAGCTGCGCTTCGGCCTCCCGGAACGATGGACCTTCCGTGGCGTACAGCGTTTTCACGCCGCCGCGGAGGCGACCATGTACTCCACGCCAACGCTGCGTGCGCTGCTGGCCAGCCATGGGTTCACCAATCTCGTCCGCTGGGTACGCGGGGTAGATACCGAGCTGTTCACCCCCGGGGCGCGTGCGGAGCTGCCGTTCGAGGGACCGATACAGCTGTACGTCGGACGCATCGCGGTGGAGAAGAGCATCGAAGATTTTCTGCGCGCGGAGACGCCGGGCACCAAAGTTCTGGTCGGGGACGGCCCGGAGAAGCGCCGGCTGGAGAAGCGCTATCCGGCCGCCAGGTTCCTCGGCACTCTGCGCGGCGACGACCTGGTTCGGCACTACCGCGCCGCCGACGTGTTCGTTTTTCCTTCCCGCTCCGAAACGCTGGGCCTGGTAATGCTGGAAGCCATGGCCTGCGGCGTGCCGGTGGCCGCGTTTCCGGTCCAGGGCCCTCTGGACGTGGTGGGCGACAGCGCTGCAGGCGTGCTGCATGATGATCTTTCAGTGGCTATAGAGCGAGCCATTGGCATCGCCGGCGACGTCTGTCGAGCACGGGCGCTGGAGCACTCCTGGGACCAGTCAGTTCGGGAGTTCTACGACAACCTGGTGCCCTTCGGAACACGGGAACTCACGGGAGAGTTGACATGAACATTCTGATTCTGGGCGGTGACGGCTTCTGCGGCTGGCCGACGTCGCTGCATCTCTCTCAGCTCGGCCACAGAGTGACCATTGTCGACAATCTTTCCCGGCGCAACATCGACAACGAGCTGGAAGTGCAGAGCCTGACGCCGATTCGCACCCCCGGCGAGCGCCTTGCCGCCTGGCATGAACTCACGGGCCGGACAATCGGCTTCGAGCGCCTGGACGTCGCCAACGATTACGAACGCCTGCTGGCACTGGTGCGCCGGGAAAACCCCGATGTCATTGTGCACTTCGCTGAGCAGAGAGCAGCCCCCTACTCCATGAAGTCGTCCTGGCACAAGCGCTACACGGTGAACAACAATCTCAATGCTACCAACAATGTACTGGCGGCCATCGTGGAGAGCGAACTGGACGTCCATTTGGTGCATCTGGGGACCATGGGCGTCTACGGCTATTCCAGCGTCGGCGTGCGTCTTCCGGAAGGCTATCTCACCGTCACCATGACCAACGACGACGGCGAAAAAGTAGACCAGGAGATTCTGTATCCGGCGAATCCCGGCAGCATCTACCACATGACCAAAACCCAGGATCAACTGTTTTTCGTTTTTTACAACAAAAACGACGGCGTGCGCATTACGGATCTCCATCAGGGAATTGTCTGGGGCACCCAGACCGAGGAAACCCGCATGGATGAGCGGCTGATCAACCGCTTCGACTACGACGGCGACTACGGCACCGTGCTGAATCGATTTCTGATGCAGGCGGCCATCGGCTACCCGCTGACGGTGCACGGCAGCGGCGGTCAGACCCGGGCCTTCATTCATATTCAGGACACCGTCCGCTGCATCGAACTGGCCGTCACCAACCCGCCAAAACACGGGGAAAGGGTCAGGATCCTGAACCAGCTGACCGAGACACACCGCCTCAACGAGCTGGCTAAGATGATTGCCGGGCTGACCGGCGCGGCCATCGAGCACCTGCCTAACCCGAGGCGAGAGGCAGACAACAACGACCTGGCGGCCTCCAACGAAGGGCTTCTGGGACTGGGCCTGGAGCCTACGACCCTGCAACAGGGGCTCATGGATGAGGTGACGGAAATAGCCCGTCGCTACGCTGACCGCTGCGACACGGACAGAATTCCGTGCGTATCGCACTGGACCCGCGAAATCGCCATACTGCAGGAGCCGGAAGCGCAGTCGGCGGGCTGAACACGCCGAATCGCGTCCCAGGCTGTGAGTCCCAGGCTGTGAGCCCCAGGCTCCGCGCCCCGGGCTGTGAGTCCCAGACTGTGAGTCCC
>JAHEEG010000016.1 GCA_024640825.1 Gammaproteobacteria bacterium | reverse complement strand
GACCTGGACCGCATGGCGCTTACCGGATCGCACGAACATGACCACGGTCCCTGGCTTTCCACCTCGCGCCGACCGGCGCCCTTGAAGGTCCTGCTTTCCGATTACGGGGGCGAAGAAGGCAGCATACGGGCTGCCGTTAATCGCCGGCTCGTCCGCGAGGGCTATGCGCCTGCGGAACAGGTTATGGTGCTCACGCAGCCTCGATCCTGGGGGATGTTCTTCAACCCGGTGATCTTCTTCCTGTGCTACACATCAGGCGAGCTAACCTGTGTTCTGGCGGATATCAACAACACCCCCTGGGACGAGCACCACACCTATGTGCTTGACGCCCGAGGTCAGGAAGGGGAGTTACAGTTCACCTTCCCCAAGGATTTTCACGTCTCCCCGTTCATGCCCATGGATCTCGAATATCAGTGGCGGCTGAAGCTGGAGGACGATCGCATAGAAATCGCAATGCGCCTGACCCGCCACGGCGAGGAGATGTTGTTTGCAGGACTGTATCTGCGAGCCGAGGCTCTCAGCCGTCGGGCGGTGCGCAGGGGCGCGCTGGCTTTTGCCATGCAGAACGCGCGGACGCTCCTGCGCATTTACTGGCAGGCTTTCAGGCTGTACTTGAAGCGGGCGCCTTTTTTCCCGCACCCAGGAAAACACCGGGAGGTTGAATCCACATGACGACTCAGACGCTGGAGGCCGGTCGGATACGTCGCCCGGGTGCGGGTTTTTTCGCAAGGGCCATCACCCGTGCTTTGATGGGTATTGAACGAGGCACCTTGATAATCGAGGATGGCGAAGCTTCGATGCGGTTTGGTTCCGGAGAGCCGCGGGCCAAGGCAACCGTTCGACGGCCGTCTTTCTATCGCCGGGTTGCGCTGGGTGGAACCGTTGGCGCCGGAGAGGCGTACATGGACGGTGACTGGGATTGCGATGATCTCGTGGGGCTGATGAGAATTCTGCTGGCCAATGAGTCGACCATGGCGAAGGTAGATGGTTCGAGCACGTTCAGCGCGCAGCTGGGCAATCTGTTCCAACACCTTTTCAGGCGCAACAGTCGGGCGGGAAGTCGTAAAAACATACGGGCACATTACGATCTTTCCAATGCGTTCTTCTCTACTTTCCTGGACCAGCAGATGATGTATTCCTCTGCGGTGTATGAGAATGAAGGAGCCTCGCTCGAGGACGCCAGCGTGGCGAAGCTCGAACGCCTTTGCCGCAAGCTGGAGCTGTCCCCTGACGACCATCTGCTCGAAGTGGGCAGCGGTTGGGGAGGCCTGGCAGTCTACGCCGCTTCCCGGTTTGGCTGTCGGGTAACCACGGTCACTATTTCCCGGGAGCAGTTCGAAGCAGCCCAGGCAAGGGTTCGGGATGCTGGGCTGTCCTCGCGCGTGGACGTTTTACTCAGGGATTATCGAGACGTTGAAGGTCAGTTCGACAAGATCGTTTCTGTAGAAATGGTGGAAGCCGTCGGTCATCAGTACCTGGACCAGTACTTTCGCGTGCTCGGCCGGCTTCTTCGCCCCGAAGGCCTCATGGTGCTTCAAGCTATCACTATCGAAGATCGCCGCTACCGACAGGCGTTGCGATCGGTGGATTTCATCAAGAAACACATCTTCCCGGGCAGTTTCATACCCAGCGTTTCAGCGCTTGTAAGCAGTGCGGCTGCGCAGAGCGAAACCGTTCTGGTCAACCTGGAAGATATCGGGTTCGACTACGCCCGCACCCTGCGGGCCTGGCGCTGCCGCTTTGAAGCGCGCCTGCCCGAGGTGGCGGCCCTGGGTTTCGACGACGCGTTCGTCCGTATGTGGCGTTTTTATCTCGCCTATTGCGAGGCGGGGTTTCTGGAACGTGCAATTAGCGATGTGCAGATGGTTTTTGCCGGCTCGAGGTATCGCCGCCAGCCCTGGCGAGCTTTGCTCAACCCGTCCATCAATGAAGGGGCAACGCTGTGAACCGAAGCAATCTCATCAACGCAGGGCTATTTCAGGTGGCATGGTTTGCATGCGTCCTGGGTGGCGCCGCGGGAAACAGCTGGTGGGGTTGCGCTGCGTTGGTGGCGTTGCTGGCTTTTTCAGGTACGAAGCCGTTTCTCAAATCCGATCTGCTGTTCGCTGCGGTTGGAGGCCTTCTCGGGCTCGCGTTGGACACGCTTTGGATCAAGAGCGGAGTCCTCGACTACCACGGGGTATCAGTAGCCCCGATCTGGATCGTTATGCTGTGGGTTGGCGTCAGCCTGACCTTGAACCATAGCCTGTCGTTGTTTGCTGCCCGCCCTCTGCTGGGCGGTGTGCTGGCAGGCGCATGTGCACCCCTTAGCTACCTTGGCGGGGAGCGGCTTGGCGCTGTGCTGGTGCCCGACCCGTGGATGCTGGGGTACGTGTGCATGGCTTGGTTTGCTTTATTTACGCTGGCGTTCGCCGTCGCGGGTGGGTGGCGCCCGTCCAGGCAGGAGGCAACATTGTGAGCGTGCTTGTCGAATTGGCAGAGTCAGAGCGGTTGCCCGACCCGCTGTTGCGGTTGGGCATTCGCCGTCTGGTCAAGCAGAGGTTGAAAGATGAACGGCTCGACGACCCGGAAGCCCAGTCAGAGCGATACCAGCGGCTGGTGGCAGAACTTCGGGGTAGCCGAATAGCGCTGGACACGGATCTTGCCAACCAGCAGCACTACGAGGTGCCAGCAGGATTCTACGCCGCGGTACTCGGCCGGCATCTGAAGTACAGCGGCTGTTACTGGGAAAAAGGCGCGCAGGATCTTGATACGGCCGAAGACCACATGCTTGGTCTTTATGCCGAACGTGCGCAGCTGATTGACGGTCAGGACGTCCTGGATCTCGGCTGCGGCTGGGGCTCGTTCACCCTCTGGGCGGCGCAGCGGTTCGCCGGTAGTTCTTTTACGGCAGTCTCCAACTCTGCCAGCCAGCGGGCGTTTATCGAAGCTCAAGCGGAAAGCCGCGGCCTCAAGAATGTGCAGGTGATCACCGCGGATGTGAATGATCTCAGCCTCGACCGGCAGTTCGATCGCGTCGTGTCTGTCGAGATGTTCGAGCACGTCCGGAATTACGCCCTGCTGCTCAACAGAATATCCGGTTGGCTGAAAGACGAAGGCAAGCTCTTCGTGCATATTTTCTGCCATCGAAACCTCATGTATCCCTTCGAGACCGAGGGTGACGGCAACTGGATGGCCAGGCACTTCTTTACCAGCGGTCTGATGCCGGCGGCCGATACCCTTCTGTACTTCCAGAACGATCTCCATATAGAGCGTCGCTGGAATGTGTCCGGCAAAAACTATCAGCGTACGGCGCGGGCCTGGCTGGACAATCTGGATACTCGACGCGAGGAAGCTGCCGCGGCGTTGCAGGACATTTACGGGGACAGTGAGATCCCGCGCTGTATTCAGCGATGGCGGATGTTCTTCATGGCGTGTGAGGAGCTGTTCGGCTATCGGGGCGGCCGGGAGTGGCTGGTTTGCCACTATCTGTTCAGCAAGCGACAAACGAACTGATCTCTGGTGAAGCGTACGGGCCTGCGGGCCAAGCTCATACGGGTGTTTGCCATTCAGGTGGCGATCATCAGCGTGCTCACCCTCGCCGGCATATTCATTACCAACACCATCATCGAAGATGTGCTCCTGCGAGAAGCGTTGAATACCGAAGCGGAGTACTTCTGGAAGCGTGCAGAACGGGATCCGTACGCCTCCCTTCCCGACACGTCGAACATGCAAAGCTACATGGCCGTCGATGGCGATCTGAGCGCCATTCCGGAATCCCTGCGGAATTTACCGCCGGAAGGTTTCGGGCGAACCGTGTCAGAAGACTACCAGCTCGTTCACGTATCGGAACGGGATGGTCGGCGTTTGTATCTCGTCTGGGCGAAGGAACGGATTACCGACATCGCCTTTTTTTACGGAATCATTCCTCTGGCGGTTGTGCTTTTGCTGATCTACGGGCTTTCCTTTTTGGCGTACCGTCTTTCCGAGCGGGCTATCTCTCCTATTGTCGGTCTGGCGCGGTATCTGGAAGAGTTCGACTTCGACCGCGACAGGCCTCTGGATCTGGACCTGAGCCCGCTTAGGGAGGTGGCGGACGCAGAAGTAGCCTCGATGATCGAAGCCGTGGATGGTTTCACCCGGCGTTTGAATGCCTTTGTCGAGCGTGAGCGGGTTTTCACCCGGGATGCCGGACACGAGTTGCGAACCCCGCTTGCGGTGCTCAAAGGTTCTCTTGACCTGTTGGAGGACAATAAGGACCGACCTAAGCAGGAGCAGAACGCGCTTCGGCGTATGGGCAGGACTGTGGACGACATGGGGTCCTTATTGGAGACCCTTTTACTACTGGCGCGTGAGAGTGAAGTGACCATGCCCAGTGAGGAGGTGATGGTCAACGACCTGGTCGCTAATCAGATTGAACTGCTTGCGCACATGGCGGAACGTGGTGGTAACCAGATTGCGTTTCACGAGGAAGCCGAGCTGAAGCTTCAGGCCCCGTCGCGAGTAGTAGAGATCGTTATCGGCAACCTGATGCGCAACGCACTCAATTATACGGCGCAAGGTAAGGTGGACGTGACGGTGAACCGCCGAGGTGTCCGGGTGGAGGACACCGGCGTTGGTATGTCCCGGGATGAACTTGCTAACGCGTTCGAAGCGTTCTACCGGGCCGACGAAAGCCGCGGACTGATTAAGGGCCACGGGTTGGGGCTGGCAATCGTGCGCCGGCTTGTTCGTCAGTTCGGCTGGGCAATATCGGCGCACAGTCGTCCCGGAGAGGGGACGACTGTGGAGGTGCGGTTTAACGGGGAGGGGTCCGCTGCGGCCGATCAAGGAATGGGCAGGTAACCGCCGTCTACGCCCTTGGTGACGATGCTCACGGCATTGTGTGCATGCAGGCTTTCATGGTGCTCTATGCGAACCCAGAAGTCTCTGTAGAGGCTGTCCTCATCTAGGGCGCTCTGCAGCTTGCGGCCGGCGTCCTCACAGAACATCAAATTTTGGCCGTTGCGCAGAGCAAATTCCTGTTCGTCCTCGCGCTTGACCGCGGTTTGCACGGGGGTCCCCAGCGCTTCCTCCAGACGATGGATGAGCGCGCGAATGGGCAGGTCTCGGGCGTCGTCTGCCAGCAGGGTTTTAACTTTGGCGTACGAGCGCTGGCTGTGAGGCGTGGCAACGATTCCGGTCTCGGTGCCTAGCCACGCGTCCACGCTTTCAAGCGTGAGTTCTTCACTCGCGGCGAAACGCGCCGCGAAGGCCTGCTGTATCAGCTGTCTCGCAAGGGCTGCTGAACAAGGGCAGGTGCTCGAGTAGGTCACCTCTACCCCGAGCTCCAGTTGAACTTTGCCGTCCAGTAAAGTCCCCTTGAGCGTGACCGGATAGGAAGACCAGCCGGCGTTGTCTGAAAGCAGCGCCGGCTGCCGCATCTCGTACTGGAAATCGAACTGCACGAAGGCGCGCGTGCTCAGGTCCAAGTGGGAGCTGTGCATTGCCCCCAGCAGCATCTTCAGACCGGCGACGGAAAGTGGTCGCGTCTGCGCGTGCTCGTCCAGCAACAAATACAGACGCGACATGTGGATGCCTTTGGCGTGGGGATCATCGAGGTTGACGTATACCTGCACGTTGGCCTGGACCCGCTTTTCTTCGTGCCCATCGCGGATGAGAATCGGCTGGTGGATGTCGCTCATTCCCACCCAATCCAGTTTGCCTTGGGGCTTCGGGTGCGGCCTGCCTGCGATGTCCGGCATTACGCTGCGATCAACTGGCTGGGGGTTATTCATGGTGTCTTCCGTTGCTCATCTATTGAAGGGAAGACGTTATGTGCTCAGCGGTGAAAGAGCTGTGAAAGGCCGGTGAAGGTTTGGTTGTGTCCGTCGTTCAGTTCTTGAGGGCTTTGAATGCGTCCAGCGCGCGTTGACGAGCAATGGCGTGGTCTACGATGGGTGCCTGGTAGCCGGGCGTCAGATGTTTTCCGGGATTGAATAGGCTTCTGGCCGGCGCCCCTTCGAGCTCTGGTACCCAGCGACGAATGAAACGGCCTTCCGGGTCGAAACGCTTCGCCTGTGTGCTGGGGTTGAAGATGCGGAAGTACGGAGCAGCATCGGTGCCGGTGGACGCGCTCCACTGCCAGCCTCCATTGTTGGCTGCGAAATCGCCATCGACCAGTTGATTCATGAAGTATCGCTCGCCCAGCCGCCAGTCCAGCAGCAGGTGCTTGGAGAGAAACATAGCTGTGATCATGCGCAGCCGATTGTGCATCCAGCCGGTCTCGTTGAGCTGTCGCATACCGGCATCTACCAGTGGGTAGCCTGTTCGGCCCTCCTGCCAGGCTGCGAGATCTTTCGCGCTGCGTCGCCAGGCCACTCGGTCCGCTTCCGGCCGGAAAGCCTGACCGCGACTGACATGGGGAAACATAGCTATGACATGGCGGTAAAAATCCCGCCAGATAAGCTCGCTGATCCATGTGCAGATGCCCGGGTCTCCGTCGCCGATACGGCCACGGTTGGCCTTTACGGCCGCGCTCAAGCACTGCCGTGGCGAAATGGCACCAACCGAAAGGTACGCAGAAAGCGCGCTTGTGCCGTCTAGTTCGGGGAAGTCCCGATCGCTTGCATAGCGTCGGCTGGGGCCTTGCATGAAATCCCTCAGGCGGCGCTGGGCCTCTGCTTCGCCGCCGGGGAATCTTTTCGCAACGCGAGCGCGGTCGACCCCGTCGATGCTCCCCGGAAGCGCAGACGACTCTGCGGTCTGGCTGCCTTGGCGGCGGGGCAGTCCGAGAGGTTCCAGCGCGCTGCTGTCCACCTGGCTCAGCCAGCGTCGTTTGAATGGGGTGAATACCGTGTAGGGGTCGCCGTTTCCGGTTAGCACGCTTCCCGGGGGCAGTATGGTTCCCGAGTGGTAGACGTCGGTTTCCACACCGGCCGTTTTGCAGGCACGGATCACTCTGGAGTCGCGCTTCTTTTCGTTTAACGGGTATTCTTCGTTGAACGCGACCCGATCCAGATTCAGGGATCGGGCGAGTCTGACGATCCTTTCTGGAACGCCGGCGAATCGGCCCACATGCTCAATACGCAGGCTGATGCCCCGCTTGAGAAGATCTCGTTCGAGTGGGTGAAGACAGTCCAGCAGAAAGCCCAGCCGGTTGTCACCCACGTCGTGGTCTCGCCACTGGGTTTCACAGATGAAGAAAACGGCTACGACGTCGCCGCGTTTGCTGGCGTGGTAAAGGGCGGGATTGTCCCGCAGTCTTAGATCGTTGCGAAACCAGACCAGGGTGCCCATGCCGCGGTTATTCTCCCGAGGGGCTATCGCCTTTGCCGCCCCTTATGCGATAGCCACGCCCCGCCAGGGTCTCGATCAGCGAGGTGTCGAACGGGCGATCAATCGCTCTGCGCAGGTTGTAAAGGTGGCTGCGCAGGGTGTCGCTGTCCGGCAGATCGTCTCCCCAGAGCTCTTGTTCGATTGCATCTCTCGGTACGACCTTGGGCGATTCCCGCAGCAGGATACGTAGTATCTCGAAAAGCGTCCGGGACAGCTTGATTTCCGTGTCGCCCCGGTAGACCTCCATGGTATCCAGGTCCATCTTGAGGTCGCCGACGGCGTAGGTGGACGCAAGGCCTCGATTGCGTCGGATCAATGCATCGATGCGGGCCACCAGCTCCGGCATCTCGAAGGGTTTTACCAGGTAGTCGTCAGCGCCCACGTCGAAACCCTGAAGCTTGTCGTCAAGCTGGTCCCGGGCCGTAAGCATCAGTATGGGCGTTGTCAGCTGCGCGTCTTTGCGCAGACGACGACAGACTTCCAAGCCGTTGAGGCCAGGCAGCATGATGTCCAGGACGATGGCGTCGAACGTCTGGGTGACCGCCAGATGCATAGCCAGCAGACCGTCGCTGGCAAAATCAACCGCGTAACCTTTGGCCTCCAGGTAGTCACCCACGGTCTCAGCGAGATCAGGATGATCCTCTACCAGCAATATGTTGCCCTGCCGCCCACTCGTCATGGCTGCAGTGTAGAGGCTTCGACGTGCGGGGCCAACGTCGGGGCGCGATCGCCGGTGTAGTTTCGGGATTCACCCACCGCGAACGGCTGGAAATCCGCCTCTGGATAGCCGGCTTCTACAACAGCCTGAGTCAGCTCCGCGGGAGGGTCAGACGGATGCTCGGCGGAAAGGATGAAGGTACCCCAGTGAATCGGTAGCGAGCGTTTAGCCCGGATGTCCCGATGCGTTGCCCGATTTTTTTGATTTGCACGTCGTTGTAACTGGTGTCGCCGCCGAACCAGACGGAAAAGGCGTTCCATTGCATGGCCCAGGACGCCCACAGCGCTCGGTTTCGGTCGGTCAAGGAACGACCTGGAAAGTGCTGCGCAGGGGTTGCGGTTACTGTCAGGAAGCTATCGCCAACGGTCAGGCTCGTCTTAGCCCGCCAGTCCATTTCCCGGATTCGGCTCGCGGGCACACCGGCTTTTTCCAGCAGGCTGCGATTCCCAAGCGGCACAAAATAAACAGGGCTGGCGCCCCATTCCGCCGGGGCCGGCTCGCTTGCTGAACATGGGGTCCGTCAGGGCGTTGATGCCGTTGTGCTGAATCTGCGCCGTTGCGGAGCCAGGCCCAGGGTAGCCCGGAAGCAAGGCAGCCATGAGGAGAATGCCTGAGGCGTTTGGTATCTGCTGCATCCAGCGGAAGTAGCCCGGTGAGCATGAAGTACGCGTGAAAACCTGATTGTCGCAGGCCTCTCAGTTTTTCACTGTCGCGTGCTGTACAGGCTTTGCGCTGCTGAGCGGGCGTAGCGTCTATAAAACGCGCAGAATGCAGCGATGGCGGAGATGATTACCCATCTGGGCGTGGTGCTGCAGGCGAGTTATCGGGTCCATGCGGGTGTCCCAATCCTGCACTTTTACGGCCGTCTTCAGGACGGCCGGCCATTTGTGGTGCGTGACAGCCGGCAGCGCCCGTTTTTCTATGTTCGTCAGCAGGACGCGCGGTGCGTGCGTCAGTGCATTTCGGAGATGTCGCTTCCTCGCGGGCAGCCCCAGTTGCCTCAGGTTCGGATGAATTCGGGAAAGCGCACCATGGATGGGGCGCCGGTCAGCCGTGTCGAGGTGGCTGTCCCCGCCGATGTGCCTTCGCTGCGAGACCGGCTTCACGAAAGGGGCCTGGAAACCTTCGAGGCCGACGTCCGCTTTGCCATGCGGTATCTCATCGATCGGGATGTCAGAGGCGGCTGTATCATTCGGGGTGTCGAGAATCCGGGACCTGGAACTCTGGTCGTGTTTGACGATCCGGACCTGCAGCCAGCGGATGTGGACGTTGTTCCCAGGGTGTTGTCTTTCGACATCGAAACGGATCCTACTGCCGACCGGCTTCTGGCTATCGCCGTTTACGGGCTGGGCTCGGATGAAGTGCTGGTAGTCGATCACGGGCGGCGGCCGCTGCCGGATGGCGCCAGAGGGTGCACGAGCGAACGAGAGGCGCTGACAGCCTTTTGCAAGCTGATCGAGACGCTGGATCCGGATGTCCTCACCGGCTGGAACGTCGTCGATTTCGACCTGACCTTCCTGTCCCGGGTGGCCGCACGCGTCAAGCACCCGTTTCTGCTCGGTCGGGATGACGGCGGTCTGCGCATTCGAGCGACCCAGGGTTACTTCGGGAGCAGCAGCGCCAGCATACCGGGCCGACTGGTGTTGGACGGCGTGGATCTGCTGCGGGGTGCTTTCGTGCGGATGGATCGGTACGGGCTGGATGCGGTGGCGCGTGAGGTTCTCGGGGAGGGAAAAGCCCTTGCCGGCGAGGTCGACGATCGCGTCGAAGAAATCCTCAGCAACTTTCGGCACGATCTGCCCGCCTTCTGTCACTACGCCAGAACGGACGCAAGGCTGGCGCTTGAAATCGTTGAGCGCCTGAACCTGGTGAATCTGGCCTTTGCCCGAAGCGCTTTGACGGGGATGCCACCCGATCGCGTCGCCGCGAGCATCGCCTCTTTCGATTTTCTGTATCTGTCAGCCTTGGGGCGGCGGGGGCGCGTTGCGCCAACGGTCCGGTCGAATAACGACGGGGTGCATGTGGCTCAGGCAGGAGGTCACGTTCTCGAGCCTCGGGTGGGAGTGCATAGCACCGTCTGGGTGTTCGACTTCAAAAGCCTGTATCCCAGTCTGATCAGGACATTCAACATCGATCCGTTGGGCTTCGTGCCCGGCACGGCTGTCGCTGGACAGGACGAAGTCTCTTTAATCCGCGTGGAGAATGGCGCCCGGTTCCGTCGCGAACGTGCGATTCTGCCCGAGATCCTCGACCAGCTTTTCCCTCGACGAGAGGCGGCTCGGCAGCGCGGTGATGCTGTGGCCTCTCAGGCCATTAAGATTCTCATGAACTCCTTTTATGGCGTCCTGGGGACGCCGGCCTGTCGTTTTTACAATCCGGATATCGCCAACGCGATTACAGGACAGGGCCGCCACTTCCTGCTCTGGTCGAAGAACTGGTTCGAATCGCGAGGCTATGAGGTTCTTTACGGGGACACAGACAGTCTGTTCGTCGCCTCCGGAATCGAGGAACCCAGGGAAGCGGAACGGCGCGCAGAACGGCTGGCGGCGGAGATCGACGCCGATCTGCAGATCTATATTCGGCAGCGCTGGTCTTTGGAAAGCGCCCTCGAGCTTGAATTCGAAAAGATGTACCTCCGGCTTTTTATGCCTTCGGTGCGTCACGGTGCTGGTGGGGCGCGTAAGCGGTACGCGGGTCTCAAATGGCAAGAAGGCGGGACGTCGATAGAGTTCGTGGGCATGGAGGTGGTCAGGCGAGATTGGACCGAACTGGCCAAACGGGTCCAACGAGAACTTTATCGGCGGCTGTTTGCAGGCGCGCCAGTGGACAACTATCTCGCGGAGGTAGTGCGTGAACTCCGCCGCGGAGATCTAGACGATCTGCTCGTGTATCGAAAGGGGCTGCGCAAACGTCTGGACAGCTATACGGCCAGCACGCCGCCGCACGTGGTCGCCGCCCGAAAGTCTTCGAGGCCGCCGGGACGCATCGTCTCCTATATCGTGACGACGGCGGGGCCAGAACCGCTGGATGCGCTTACCTGCGAGCCGGACAGGGAGCACTATGTTGACAGGCAGATCCGTCCCGTTGCGGAACCCGTGCTTCAAACTCTCGGGCTCAGTTTTGCGCAGGTTATAGGCGATGACCGGCAGATAGGCCTGTTCTGAAACAGCCCATCCGGCGGTGTTGAAGCCCGGTCGCGCCGTTGGGTCTCAGTCCCTCAACTGCGAAAGCCCTGCGTGCCTGGTAGCGCGCCGCTGAGGTAGCTTTCACCCGGCTGCAAATGCTCGCCTACGCTCGAGCCCCAGCGGTTTGCGTGGAGATCCTTGTTGACTGCACGGCGTTGCACGGAGTTCCTCTTCGGGTCGAAGAAGGAACACGTGGGCTGACTTGTGCCAGAGCCCTTGCGCGTGTACCCACCCGCGGAGCGCCAGGCCGACAGGCGAACCTTGCTCATCGCAGGTTTCCATGTCTTCGGCTTAAAAGTCGTTGGACACTTCGGGTCTCGGCTCAGAGTCGAACCGCTTCGGCCAGTTGGCCTAACCCCGCAAAGCGGCCCCTGGCCGCTCTCCAGGCGAGCTCATCCGCAGGCGCCAGGTGTGAACTGGGTGCAAACAATTTTTGCAGAATTTTTGCAGAATGTTTGCAGTATTCGAGAAAAACGGTAGTCTTATGCTCGGCGGTTGGAATCGCTGGTCGCATCACAGGTCAATGATGCGGTCTTCTGAACCGTCCCGAGCCGCGGCCTAGGGCGTGGCGTGGGACGAAAGTTCGAGGAGTGGGTTGTTTGGCTGACCTTATCGGTGACGGCGATCGCGATTGGGAATTTGGGTGCCGTTTGTGACGCGGATTAGAGAGCTTTCGAAGTAATTCGAGGGAAATCAAGTAGTTATTTGTTGATATTAGTAGTCTACATCGGGTTGGTCTCTTGGTTATAATCCGCCGTCCCTTGCTTACAGGGGCACGGGGGCAACAAAAGGCTAAAACGACAATAGAACAAAAAGACACTAAGGTTTGGAGAGTTCAGGCTTGCAACGCACCGACATAAACCGGTCTCTGGATTATAGAAGCTCAGGCTTCCGGAATCTCGTTGACGCGCTCGAGTACGCTGCAGAGGGCGAAACCGGGATAAATTTCTACGACGGGCGCGGCTCCCTGGAGCATGTGCTGACCTACCGTGGGCTGCGGAAAGAGGCGATAACGCTTGCCCGGCGGCTCGTGGGGCTCGGTTGCGGCCGCGGCTCTCGGGTGGCCATCGTCGCAGAGACGGACCCCATGTTTCATAAGATGTTTTTCGCCTGTCAATACGCGGGTTATCTGCCTGTTGCTCTTCCGGCGGGCGTTCAGCTGGGCGCCCACGATGCCTACGTAACCCAACTTCGGCGCATGATCGAAAGCTGTGGCGCCGAAATCGCAGTGGCCCCTGATTCCCACCTGGGTTTCCTTCGTGAAGCGGCGGAGGCTCTACCCGGTGTTCACATTGGCTCGCTGGAAGATTTTTCCCGCCTGCCGGAGAGCGACGCACCTCTGGAGCCCCTGCAGGCTGATGAACCGGCTTATCTGCAATATACGTCCGGCAGCACGCGGTTTCCCCGAGGCGTGGAGATTACTCAGGCATCTGTCATGAACAATCTGCGAGAGATCGCGGAGCATGGTCTGCAACTGCGTCAGGACGACCGCTTCGTTTCCTGGCTGCCTCTCTATCACGATATGGGTCTGGTGGGGTTTGTCCTGCTGCCCATGGCGACCCAGCTGGCCGTTGATCTTTTGAGCCCGCGAACCTTCGCCATGCGTCCGAGGCTTTGGCTGAAGCTGATTTCCGAAAACCGCGGGACGATCGCATCCAGCCCACCATTTGGTTACGCCCTGTGCGCTAAGCGGCTTCGCCCATCGGACACGGAAAAATACGACCTCAGCTCCTGGCGGGCAGCCTGTGTGGGTGCCGAGCGGATTCACGCCAAATCGCTGCAGGATTTTGCCCGGGCGCTGGCTAACACCGGTTTCGATGCCAAAGCCTTCCTGCCCTGCTATGGCATGGCAGAGTGTGCGCTGGCGGTCAGTTTCGCGCCGCTGGGCGAGGGCGTTTTCATCGACCGTGTGAGCAAGGCAAGAATTACCGACGACCTGGTTGCCGAGCCGCTGACCGACGATAATCGGCAGGAAGGCGCTCTGGAATTCGTCGATTGTGGCGAGGTCATGCCCAGTTATGAAGTCGCCATTCGGGACGCTAACGGCAACGATCTGCCTGATCGCCACTGTGGGCATATCTGCCTTCGCGGGCCCAGCGTGATGAGCGGCTACTTCCAGAACCCCGAGGCTACCGCCGAAGTGCTTAGCGCTGATAAGTGGCTCGACACCGGTGATATCGGCTATCGCGTCGGCAAGCGTCTGGTGATCACGGCCCGCAGTAAAGACGTCATTATTGTTCACGGACGCAATATCTGGCCGCAGGACTTGGAGAATCTGGCCGACGGCCTCCCGGGGGTTCGTCTGGGCAACGTGGTAGCTTTTTCGGCCCCCGCGCCCTGTGGAGAGGACGTGGCGGTGCTGGTGGTGGAGTGCCGCGAGCAGGAGATATCCAAACGGCTTGCCCTGTCTACCCACCTTGAAGGCGCCGTTAGGGCGCATTTTGGCGTGAACGCTTACATCGATCTGGTCGCGCCGGGCACTTTGCCACGCACCTCTTCGGGAAAGCTGGCCCGCGCCAAGACCAAACAGGATTTCTTGGTGCGCGCGCCGGTAACGGACAGTCCGTGGAACATCAAGCTTGCAAAAGCTGAAGCCTTCGGCTGATTCGCTTCCCATACTCCTGACCGGTGCCACCGGTTTCATCGGACAACACCTGCAGCGTCGGCTCATTGGCGACGGCTACCGCGTGCGTGCTGTCATAAGGTCAGGGTCGACGAGCCGACAGGCGTTAAGCCCGGCTTGCGAGGTAGTAGCTGCCGACCTTACAGAGCGGTCGGCGCTTGCTGGCGCTGTTGACGGAGTAAGCGCCGTTGTCTACTGCGCTGGTACCGTGCGGGGGCGTCGCTATGAGGATTTCGTTGCCGCCAATGTCGTAGGTGTTCAGCGGGTACTGGAAGCGCTCAAGGAGGCCGGCAGTTCTGCCCCCTTCCTTCTGCTTTCCTCTCTAGCTGCGGGTCGCCCAGAGCTGTCTCACTACGCGCGCAGTAAATTTGCCGGTGAGCAGGTGCTAGAAAATTACCCGGATCTTTCTTGGAGTATTCTTCGCCCACCGGCCGTTTACGGGCCTGGCGATGTTGAGATGCAACCGCTGCTGAATCTGGTTCGGCGGGGCGTCGCGCTGCGTCCCGGTCCCCCTGGGCAGAGGCTGTCGCTGATTCACGTCACCGATCTTGCTTGCGCGGTATCGGCCTGGCTTTGCGCCCCGGCCGCCTGTTGGCATCTTAACTGTGCGATAGACGATGGCCACCCCTGCGGGTACAGCTGGAGCGAAATTGGCGAAGCGGTTGGTCAGCGCAGGGTGCGTCAGTTACCGGTGCCTATGGCACTACTGCGCGCGGCAGGCGCAGCCAACGCTTTTATGGCCGGCCTTTTCGGCTACTCGCCCATGCTTACGCCAGGGAAAGCCCGCGAGCTTCAGCAGGAGCATTGGCTGTGCGATAATTCGGCGTTTTCCAGCCGAACGGGCTGGCGCCCGGAGATCGACCTTCAGGTCGGGGCGCGCGATTTGTTCGCTCAGAGCTGACGACCGCCCTGCTTTGACTGAGGCTCCTGACTGAGGCCGCCGTCATAGGCCGGAACACACAATAGGTGGCTTCGTGAGTCAAGACCTTGCACAAATAGAACAAGAGATCCGCACGATCCTGGCGGCGTTTCTTAAGAATCCGCCAGAGCTTACGGGTAGTACCGATCTCATCAAAGACCTCAATTTGGAGTCGATCCAGATAATGGAGTTCGTTGTCGAGATCGAAGATCACTACGACGTAGCTATCGATCTGGAAAGCCTTTCCAATGTCCACACGATCTCGCAGCTGGCCGAGGTTGTGGTGCGGAATCAGCAGTAGCATGCATCTCCTCAGTAAATTCGACGAGGTCGCAGCCACCCGCCGTCAATTGAGCCAGGGCGGGATTGACCCCACCGACGTAGAGATGGAGCAGATGATCTCCGCTACGGAGGCCGTCATCCGCGGGCGCCGGACCATCCTTGCAGGCACCAACAACTACCTCGGGCTGACCTTTGACCCAGAGTGCATTGCCGCTGGCCAGGCGGCGCTTGAAACCGAGGGTACGGGCACCACGGGCTCTCGGATGGCAAATGGCAACTACCACAGCCACAGGGCGCTGGAGCTTGAGCTGGCCCAGTTCTATGGCGTTAATGATGCGATGGTGTTTTCCACCGGCTACTCGGCGAATATCGGTACGCTCACGGCGTTGCTTGCCCCTGGCGATTGCGTGATGCTTGACGCCGATGCCCATGCCAGTCTTTACGATGGTTGCCGGATGAGCGGCGCCGACGTCTACCGCTTCAAGCACAATGATGTTGAGAGTCTGGACAATCGCCTGCGTCGTCTGGAAGATCGCGCCAGCCGAACCTTGATCATCACAGAAGGCCTGTACAGTATTCTTGGCGATCACGCGCCGCTGGCGGAGTTTGCCGAGGTCAAGCGCCGCTACGGCGCCTTTCTTTTTGTCGACGAAGCGCATTCGCTCGGCATCTACGGGGACCATGGTCGCGGTCTCGCGGAAGAAGCTGGCGTTGAGGCCGATGTGGATTTCATCGTTGGCACGTTCAGCAAGAGTCTTGGATCCACCGGCGGCTTCTGTGTCAGCCACCATGACGTGGTCAAACTGTTCCGCTATGCCAGCCGGCCTTATATCTTTACGGCATCTCCCTGCCCTTCGGTGATTGCCACTACCCGTGTCGCGCTTCGCCTGTTGCAGCAGCGCCCAGAGCTGCGTGAGCGGCTCTGGCGAAACGCCAGAAGCCTTTACGAAGGTCTCGCGGGCCTTGGCCTGACCCTGGGTCCGGATATGAGCCCGGTAGTGGGCGTGCGATTCGCGGACCGCGATCAGGCCCTTGGGGTCTGGCACCAGCTTCTTGACGCAGGTGTGTACACTAACCTCATCGCGCCCCCAGCCTCTCCGGACGGCTCGAGCCTGCTGAGAGTTAGCACCAGCGCTGCCCATACGGCCTCGCAGGTCGACGAGATCGTCACGGCCTTCAGCGTGGTGCTTGCCGGATAGAATCCGTTCGGCTGAAGGCTCGGCTGGAAAAATGGCTGATCACTCGTTTGTTGTGAGCTGCTTTGGCGCTCGCTGGGTTGCTAGTGGAACGCGCCCAGGCGGTAGAGGCGCCACAGCAAAGGCCAGGCAAAGACCAACGGAAATCGCCGCTGTCGGTTCGTTGGCTCAATGTAGATGCCTGAGTGGCGCTTTATCTTCCACAGCAGATAGTCCAGCGGATCGTCAAAAGTCCCTGCCGCCTTAATGATGCGCAGCGCGGAAAGGAGCTTTCCCAACCAGGATCGCAGGGACCACGTCAGATCGGCGTTGCGCTTTGGGGAGAAAGCGCGCTGTTGGAACATGCCTTCATCGACGAGGTCGACTCGAGCATGGGGTAGCCTTGCGTAAGCCGCGCAAAGGCTGTCGAAGTGACGGGCATTTTTTTCGTACAGCTCCACAATTCGCTCGTTCCCCTCCGCGCGCAGCTCGGCTCGGTAGGTCAGATTGAAGCCGGTCTGCCAGAGCTCCCTGGCGGTGAATCGCTCGGAAAGCACGGGCAGCACCGCCTCGATGAAGGTTACGGTGGCATTCTTCAAGGCGTCCAGCACCCGTTGCTCACTGAGGGTATCTCTGCTGAAGATCAGCGCGCACGGCTGGGTAAACCGGGACCAGAAGTAGGAATGAAAGTCACCTTTCAGTGCGCGCTCGAATTGTCGAAGGCTTAGCGTCGCGTATTTTGAGCGAGCCTCTCCGTCGCCGTTGGGCACGCACTGGTAGTACACGTTCGGGGGCAGCAGCCGGTTGGCCAGCCGGTGCCATGCTCGAGGCAGGGCTTCATGAAAATCTTCCAGCAGCACGTAGAAATCCAGGAGCGTGTCGCGTTTGCCTCGCAGATAGGAACCGTACAGCAGCACGGCCACTACGCTGCTGCCGTGGCGGCTTCGGATGTCATCAAGCAGGCGGGAAACCGTGGGATCGCCGAGGAATGGGCCGGCATCGACGCTGCCTGCTATGAGGTCGCTCAGCTCGCTTTCGCTGCTTTGGGCGACAGAAGCGGGTGAAGGCCCAGCGCTGATATCGGGTTCAGTCAGCGGCGTAGGCACTCTGGGTTCCGGAGAACATTCGGTAGGCACTGGAATGACTGGCGACCGCAGATTCAGGGTCAGCAAGCCATGATTTCAGACGCCCGTGGCGGACGCGCTCTATCAGCCCCTGGATCAGGCGTAGGAACAGAATGGCTGTGGTAGCCGATGTCCAGAGGGCTACGCTCAGTAACCCCCAATCGGGCCTGCCCACGAAAAGGCTCAGGGTTAGGAAAATCATGCAGGGATTTCTTCGGGCAGTGACGAGGCGGAAGTAAGCATCGAAAGGCCGCCACGAAAAGATGCTGGCATCCCCCAACAGATGGAACAGCGCTTCAACCGCCCTTCCCAGTATGTAACCGACGATGATAAGCCAGTAGAGATCGGAGAGTCCCAGCCCCCAGATTGGCTGATAAGCCGTAAGAGCGGTTCCCCAGTAAACGTACCAGAAAGGAGGGTGGATCAGGTCCATCCCGTGATCGAACAGGTGTCCGAATTTGCTGGACTGAACCGTTACCCTGGCCAGCTTCCCATCCACGGTATCCAGATAAGTCATCAGCCAGCCGGCCGCCAGGCCCAGAACGAACTGACCCTGAGCGAACAGATAGCAGGCCCATATCATCAGCAGGAAGCCTATGGTGGTTACTGCGTTGGGGGTTACCCCCATTCTGGCGCAGAAGCGCACGCCCTGGCGCGCCGGCCGAGGCCATACAAACTTTGTCACCAGGTCGGTGATCCCCTTGTAGGAAGAACCGTAGAGCTGACTCTCCAAAGCGCGCCTCGTGTCCTCGGAGACTGGTTCCAGGAGTGGCGCTTTGGCTTTGCGCAGCTGGTGGTCGAAGGCACCAAGCGCGTCTGCGCTGATGAGTGCGACCCCCTCAGGAAGAACAGAGCCCGCTTTCCCGGATCCGTTCTTCGGCAAAGACGTTTCCCCATTTGCGGGCACTTCTGTCTGTGAGGCCCCATCCGTCTCGAATGGCCCCTCGTTCTCGACCGATCCTTCCTGATGAGAGGCCGCCTCGATCGCAAGGGCCTGGGCCGTTTTCGGTGCAAGGGTTGCTCGTACGTAGGCGCCCGCCGGGCGTTGCAGCTTGGGATGAATCAGCGCCGTATCGGGACGTTCCATCATGGCAGCCAGCGTTCGCACCTCGAAGAGATAGTCCGCGCGCAGGATCAGTACGTTGGCCTGGGGCGAAAGCCCTTTAAGATCTTCCGGTCGCTCAAGCAGCCGCACGTCGCCTGCCTGTTTCAGCTGCCGCCTGATCCGCTCCCTGGCGTCCAGGCTCCACAGCCGGACTGTCGATTCGCCAACTACGAGCGCGAAATCCGTCATGATATAGTTCGTTCTCGCTGTCCGAGAGGCCTGTCAGACCTTTTAAGAGGGTGGCCGCGGGGATTATAGACATCGCCTCGACGACCCAGCAAACGACCATTTCCGGGTCCCAAGGCATGCGACTGGTTCACCTTACCGATCCTCACTTAACTTCGCTCGCGGATGAGAGTTTCATAGGCCTGCGCGGCAAGAGACGGCTTGGCTATCTGTCCTGGAAACGTAAGCGCCGATTGGTGCATCGTACCGATCTGCTGGAACAGATAACCGATGCCGTTCGTGCCGAATCCGCTACGCAGATTCTGCTTTCCGGCGATCTTGCGCACATCGGTCTGACCGATGAGATCTCGGCTGCCGGCGCCTGGCTCGAGAGTCTTGGACCTCCGGAACAGGTGCTGCTGGTCCCGGGCAACCATGATTATTACCGTGCAGACGCCTGGGCAGACCTGTGCGATCTGTGGGGGCCTTATCTCGGCACGGGGCAAGACACGTCGGAAATTTCTCCGATGGATCTGTTCCCGCGGATCAGACAGGTCGAAGAGGGGGAGGTGGAGGCTGCCGTGCTAGGTCTTTGCTCGGCCTACCCGGCGCCGCTGCTGATGGCAGACGGGCGGTTGGGCGCCGATCAGCTTCGTCAGCTCGATGATCTTTTGATGCATGCGCAGGGCTTTCGTTGTTTGATTTTGCACCATCCTCCCCTGCCGGGCATGACAGCCTGGCGTAAAGCGTTGAGAGATGCGGATCAGCTGGCCAGCATGGTGCAGCGGCACCAGCCGGAACTGGTTCTGCATGGACATGTGCATCGCAATCGGGTTGGCCCGGTAATTGGAGGTACGCACATTTTTTCGACAGCCTCGGCATCCAGCGCCCAGCCCGGCGCACCTGCTTCCTACCGCGTGTTCGACATTGCTCGGGAGCTTGATGGCTGGACGGTGGTCATGCGTCTGAAAGGCATCACCCCGCAGGGTCAGATCGCAGTTCTCGAGGAGTCCCGCTGGCGCGTAGCGCTTAGAGAGACGCCCAGCGCGATCTGAGCGCATCCCTCAGCCGCTCGCTGATACCCGCGTCGATATCGTTGACCAAATTCAATGCAGGAGGCCCCGGCCAACTCTGATCGCTAAAGCTGTGTCCTTCGAAAGATCTCGCCTCCGCGTACCGCGGAATGACGTGAAAATGCACATCCGGATCGAGCATCATCAGCATCAGGTAGTTGATCTTGTCGAACTGGAATGCCGATGACAGCGCCGACTCCAGATCGGCCACGGCCCGGCTCAGCTCGGCGAACCCTGCTGGTGAGACCTCGCCGAACTGCTTAGCCGGCTCTTTGCAGGCCAGCACCAGTGACCCCAGAGTAACCTGCTGTGGCCGTAGCAGAACCACCCAGTTCTGGTATTCCTTAATCAGGGTCGCCGGATAGCCGAATTTCAGTATCGTTTCGTTCACAGCCGATGTCGTCCGGGTCCCGTTGCAGCGTCTCAGGAAACTGCCGCCTTCTCGGAAGGCAGGTCCCAGGACGCGACAACGCCCTGGGCGTGGGCGAGATCGGCGGTGTCATCCACTTCGCACCAGCTCAACCCGTTGATGCTGCAGACTTTCACGAGACCTTGCTGTGCCAGCTCGTCGATGACGGAGAGATACCAGCGCTTGACGCCTTCCCCGTAACGCATTGCCTTCTCCACCGTTGCGCGGAAAACCTGTGGACCGGCCCCACGGAACAGCATCATGCCGATGGACTCGCCGTTAACGCCCTCACTCAGCTGTTTGCCCACGCGGCGCAAGCGGTCCCCCTCCACCACGACTTTCATATCGTCATCGTCGTAGGAACCCTTTGCATCGGTTACCAGGGTAACCGGCGAGCTGTCTGCGGAGCTGAGCAGTGCCCGCAAGATCTCGGATTCGAACAGCGTGTCACCGTTGATCAGGACGAAGGGCTCGTGCATTTCCGGACCCGCTACCCAGCACGTGCCCAGGTTGTCGGACAAAGCAAAGAAGGGGTTGAAAAGTGTGCGGACGCGCGGACCTTTTATGCCGGTTACTATCTCGTCAACCCGATCCGCGCCGAAGCCTGTAACAACCAGCACTTCGTCGATCGCGCATTTGGCTATCTCCCCAAGCTGGGTTTCAAGAATAGAACGACCTGCCACGTGCAGGGCGCATTTGGGGTCGGATTTGGTGAGCGGCAGCAAGCGCCGTCCCTGACCAGCGCTGAGAATGATGGCTTTCATAGGGTGTCGTGCGTCCCTCGGCGACTTGCTTAGGCAAAACACGTCAATTTACCATGCCTCGAAGCTCGCTCCAAATGTCCCGCTTGTAAAGTGGGCACGCCTTTGATTCCGGTAAGGGCTAATCAGGCGTCGGTTTCCTGCAGCCTGGCGTCCAGGTGTTCGGCGAGCCGGTGAACCAGGGCGAGGATCGTCAGCGTAGGGTTGGCCCACCCGCCGGTGGGGAACACCGAGCTTCCGGCGATATACAGGTTGTGATAGCCGTGCACGCGCCCGTGCTCGTTGACCACGCCCGTCCTGGGCGTGCTGCCCATGCGTGTCGTTCCCATGTGGTGATAGCCACCGATCGGATGTTTGCTGATGGTGGGGTCCACTGGCCATTCCGGCGATGGATCCAGCAACCACTCGGCTTTCTCCACCCTTCCTGCACCCAGTCGGGTCAGTTCCTCACCCAGGGTATCCGCCAGCACGCTGACGGTCTGTTTGTCCATATCGCTTAGCCGCCAGTCGAGGCTGGCCTTGAGCATCCCTAGCGCATCCCGTTCTCCTGACAGGGTGACTCGGCTGTTCGGGTTGGGAGCCTGCTCAGCGCGAACCATGGCGTACAGATGTCGCGCTCCGGCACCGCTACGCAAGCGTTCAATTGTCGGCTTGAGATTCCGTTGAACCCATCCCCGCACATCGCGATAGGCGTGCCATAGTCGGCGTCGCGTGCGATCGGGTGGCAGCTGGTGCTTGAGATGGCGGTATATGCGATCGTTCAGCAGCAGGCCCTGGCTTGGATCCCTTTGCAGTTTGAAGGTCAGCGCTGTGTTGAGGATGCCCGCATTCTGCTGCAGGTTTGGTGATGGCAACAGCGTTGGCGCGACCGGCGGGCCGCTGGCGATTCTGCGCTTGCGGAACAGGTGCCAGAGCCTGAACGGGTCGTCGGTATGCACCCGTCCCGCTCTGCCGTGCTGGTGCTCCATGAAAAAGCGACCGACCAGGTCATTGTCGTTTCCGATGCCGTTCTTCTGCACGTCCCTGGCGGCAAGCAGCAGACGGGGATTCTCAATACCACCGCAGGCCAGAACGTAGCTGCGCGCTCGAACTTCCATTTGCCGACCTTCCAGAGTGCTTACCACGACATGGTCGAGGGCGCTGGCGTTGGGGTTTGCCTGAAGATGAGTGACGTTGGCGTGGAGCAATGCCGTAACCTCCGGGTCCTGCAGAAGATCTCGGCAACGCTGGGCGCTGAAACGCTCCTTGACAGTGTCGAAGCGCCAGAAGCGGCTGATGACCCGCCGGGGATCGAAATCCGGCACAGACTCCCCGATAGCGCGCCAGACCTTTTCATCGTAGGCGAACTCGCCGAGGTCCAGCGAGTCGTGAGCAATGCGGTAGTGTTTCTCCAGGGCCTGCGCCTGGAACGGCCAGCCGCTATCGGGAACCCATGGGCGATGCTCAAAGTCCAATGGTTCCAGTGGCGTGCAACGCCCACCCCAAATGTTGGTCGTGCCGCCGAAAAAGCGCAGCCGTGCGTCCACCAGGTCGTAGTAGGCCATGCCCAGATTGGGCCCGTCGTAAAGGTCCTGTGTTTGCTGCTCGAAATCCAGCCCGCCGCTTTCCAGTAGGCACACGCTGTGCCCCAGATTTCTGAGGTGGCGGGTGAGACTGACTCCGGCAGCGCCGGCGCCGACGATGCAGACGTCGGCCTCAAGCCTGACCCCGCCGTTAACCCCGTTTTGGGCATTGCGCAGATCTATGAGCACGTGTTTAGGGTTGGGGGCGCTGGCCGGCGTTCCAGGCGGCCAGGTTCTTCAGCGGATCCTTGACGTAAGCGCTGGCGCGGATGACGCGAACCAGCGCGCGGTTGAACAGGCGGCCGACGCCGTCCATCGGGCGGTCGAAATCCAGAAACAGCACGACGCGGGTTTCATCGGTGTTGTTGAACACCTCGTGTTCGTAGGTGTCATCGAAAACCAGACATTCGCCTTCGCGCCAGTGGCAGATCTGATCTTGCACTCGCAACCAGCACTTATCGCGTTCTGTGGGCACTTTCAACCCGAGGTGGCAGCGAATGATCGCCTTGGTGGGGCCTTTGTGGGGTGGAATATGGTAGTGGGGCGCCAGAATCGAGAACCATGCGTTCTGCAGGTCCGGAAGCGCATCCAGGAGGCGTGCGGTCTCCGGGCAGCGCGTGCAGTTGTCGTCCACCCGGTGTCCGAACACATAGAAAGCGAACGTCTTCCAGTGGTTTTCCCTGGAGATCCGCTGTTGATCGGGTGACAGTTGATGAAATGCCGGAATGTCTTCGGGATGCGTCAGCACGTCATCCAGCTCGGCTTTTATCTGCTCGGTATGTTCCTCCAGCGTTTGAGTCCAGGGGAAGTCCGCTTTGTCCAACACCGGCCCGGTGCCAACCAGCGAGTGCCGGGCCTGGAAGTCACCGACCTTTCGAAGCGTGCGTTTGCCGCTCTTCATGATCAACTTGCGCAAATACGGCTGTGCGTCAGAGGTGCTCATGGTCTGCTCACAGTTTTAGAAATCTCAGCGGATCGGTTGCGTCGACCCTAATGGTATCACTCTCGTTGCTGAAGAGTTCTCCGTCTACGGTAAGCGGGCCGTTGAAACGCAGGCGAAGAGATTGCAACCCGACGCTGTGGTAGCCGTGCTCGGGTGTCATGAGCGAACTCGGATTGCCGGTCAGCAACTTCGGCATGCTGCGGATGAAGCGGTATGCGTCGGCTTCTACCAGCGTCGCGCGCAGAGGCTGGCCGGCGTGGGACCAGTAAGGTCGTATGCCGAGAAACAGTCGATCCAGAGCCGTTATCAGGCACAATCGGATGGGAATCTGTGTCCAGGTGTCAGAGGAGAGAGCCTCGCCTGCTGAAGAATCAGGCGAGCCCCCGTGATCGGTTTGAGCGGGTTCTGTGCCTTTGACAGCATCAGCCAGCGTACGGGCCTCGAGCTCCAGAATCAGCGGCTCCGCAAAAGGCGGCTGATGCCGGGCGATGCCCCAGAGGGTTCGCAGCATTGCCAGCCCGGCCCCCAGTTCGTGACGACCGCCGCCCGGGTGAATCCGCTTATGGAAATACTCGATGCCCTGGACGATGGTTCCGATGCCGAAGAAGAACCCATACTGGTCGTTGTCTGACAGCGCGACTCTGACAAGCGGCCGCTGCTCAATCTGTACCTGGCGTTCCGGATGGTGCTGGCTGGCAGAATTGGTAGCCGAGCGTAGCCGGTCGAGGCAGCGCCCGTAGGCGCGCTCGGTATTGATGTCGAAGGCGGACATATTGGTGGAACCGCCCGGTAGAAGTGCGATCCGGGGTGTATCACTGGGTGCGTGGCGGCTCAGGAGGAGCGTTAGCAGGTTCTGAGCCGTCCCGTCGCCACCGTTGATTACGAGCACGTCTTCGGTCTGCCAGCGAATCTTTTCCAGGACGGCGGCTGCTTCCTGAATATCGCCGGTCAGGTGATGACGTATATCGGGTGAGGCGGGCAGGGCCTGCCGCAGATCGGCATATCGCTTTCTCGCTCGCGTGGTGCGGGGATTGGATATCACCACAATGTTCATGGGTCTGCCGCCTCGCCGGCTGGGCCGCTCGCCCGTCGCGGATGCGCCATGGCAGCTGTCTCGTCCTCCAGGAGTCGGCAGGCCAGCGCCCAGTCGGCAACGGTATCCACATCCACGGCAGCCCTGGGCTCGGGTACGAGCACCCAGCCCACCCGGCATCCGGCCTGGCGGGATAGGGCCTGAAATGCGTGGCCCACCGTCAGCCGGCCGGTGACGTATCGCAGCAGGGTCAGTACGCCCAGGCGCCTGGCGATCTTCCAGGGACGTTTGCGGAACGATTCCACCTCCGACCAGTAACGCAGCGCGCGGTGGCCCGCCTCGCTGGTTACCGCGAACAGGTTGCTGCCGCAGAAAGCGCCATCAGAGAAACGCAGCACGGTGCGTTTAGAATCAGGAAACGCCTCGCGCACGCGCTCGTGGGGGACCAGCCCGACCACCATGTCGGGCTGGTCCCGCTCTGAAACAGTAGCCAGGGCGTCTTTGCAGAAGCGGTCGACCGTTGCCGCGTCCAGCAGGCCGTGATCGGCGCCGGTAAGCAGCAGCGGATGGCTGTTCAGAGCCTCGGCCGCCGCGAACGCGCTGGCGGCGGGGCCGTGGGCGGGCGCCAGCCATTTGTAATCACCCGGCTCCAGCAGCGCGCTGATTTCAGGCGCCTCACGAAGTACAGAAGCCGATGGTCCGCACAGGATGCCGCCGGCCACGCTGCAGCTCTGGCGCAGGGTCGTGATGACACGTTGGATGCAGGGCTGTCCAGCCAGCGGTGCCAGCACCCCGGCAGGGAGCCCCAGGGATTTCCCCAATGCGTTTCCCCCGGCGCGTTCGCCGGCGAGCACAATGGCTTGGAACTGTTGGGAAGTCATCTCAAGGGGCTTAATCTGGACTCGGGTTCAGCCGAGATCTTTTTCATACATGCGGTAGCGTTTGCTGACCCGTCCACCGATGGTCTCGATGATGTTGCGCATGCCCAGGTTGTCTTCCAGTATCCAGGACAGCTCCACCTCGGCCATTCCTGTGCGCCTGGCGGCCTGTCTGATGGCATCGATCAGCGCAAAGGCGAGTCCGGGTCCGAATCGAGTATTGTGAAATTCCCGGCGAACGCCCATGAGTGGTACGCGGCCGGAGCCGGGGAAACGCACTTTCAGCCGCCACAGCAGTTTCGCCCAGCCGAAAGGGAGGAGCCGGCCGTTCAGGTCGGCGATGGCCTCGTTGAGGTTTGGCAACAGCACGATGAAGGCGACCGGACGCCCCTTGTACTCGGCGATCTGAATAAAGTCATCGGGTATCAGCAGGAGCATCTCTTGGCCGATACCGTTGAACTCTGCTTCGGTGAACGGCACAAAGCCCCAGTTCTGTGACCAGGCGTCGTTGAAAATGTCTCTCAGAGTCTCCAGCTCAGCGGCGGTGTTCTTGCGGTCGAGACTCCGCAGCTTGACGTCCGGTTTCATCCGCTTGAGGAGCCCTGACATGACCGGCGGGTTGTCGAAGTCGGGATCTATCACGTAGGCCAGCATATCCTGAGCGGGACGATATCCGGCTGCTTCCACCGCGGCCCCGTAGTAGGGACGCCCGTGGGGCATCATGAAGTAGGCGGGCGTTTCGAATCCTTCTACCAGGACACCGAGTTCCTGATTAATCCCCAGGTTGAACGGTCCAACGGCGCGAATGGCATCCCGTGCCTTCAGCCAGCCCTCCGCCGCCTGGAACAGGGCTTCAAAAACTACCGGATCATCTCTGGCTTCCAGCATGCCGAAGTAGCCCACCCGTTCTCCGTGCTGTTGTTCGTAAAGCTGGTCAACCTGCGCGGAAATACGTCCGACCGGTGTGAGCCCGTCGTACGCCACCCAGCCCTGCCAGGTGGCGTGCTCGAAGAAGGGGTTTTTAGGAGACAGAGCCTGACGTCGTTCGAAAAGCAGCGGAGGCACCCACTGCGGGTCCTCCTCATAAAGGCTGAAGGGCAAAGCGAGGAAGTCGCGCAGCGTTGTCCTGTTGGCCACCGGCTTCAGAAGGGGTGGCTGTTTTGTCTTTTGGGGAGCTTTCATATGATTAGTCAGCCCCCGTCGCTCTGCTGTGCGTTGGTACCACCCAGCGGGTCTCCGCTTGCGTCTGGTGGCCTTCCACGCGGGCCAGCTGGCCGTCGTGCACTCGATAGACGCGGTCTGCGACTCGCTGCAGTGCGGATTGATGGGTAACTGCGAGGATGGTGATCTGGCCCTTCAAGGAAGCCAGAGTGTCGCATATAGCCGCTTCGCTCGCTGCGTCGAGAGCGCTGGTCGCTTCGTCCAGAATCAGCAGTCGAGGGCCGTGCGCGAGGGCGCGGGCGATCATGATCCTCTGGCGCTGACCGCCCGACAGCCGCGCGCCGCGTTCGCCGACGACGGTGTGCATACCCTGTGGCAGGCTCGATACGAAGTCCTCCGCGCCGGCGGCTTTCAGCGCCCGGGCGACATCGGCGTCCGACAGCTGCTCGTCGCCCAGGGCTACGTTGGCGAACACGCTGTCATGGAGCAGCAGGTTGTCCTGCGGAACGTAGCCGATGGAGCGCCGCCAGGCCGTCAGGTCCAGATCGCCCAGCGGCACGCCGTCAATCATTACGCGCCCCGCCGTTGGTGTCATCAGTCCGATGATGAGGTCGGCGATGGTGGACTTGCCTGAGCCCGACTCCCCGATCAGACAGGTTAACTCGCCCGCGGCGATTTCAAGGGATACCCCGTCCAGTACCGGCGTATCCCCGTAGGCGAACGATACGTCGTTCAGGCGGATGTGCCTTTCCAGGCTGGGCTGGCGGGTGCCGGTATTGATTTCCGCTTCTCGCTCGGCTTCGGCAACCGTCTGCTGCAGCGACCAAAACGCGCTTTCGCTGGTTATCATCCGCTGATATTCCTTCTGCACCTTGCTGCCTCTTTTCAGCAGTCGGGCGAGCACTAGCGTCAGAAACGTGACCGTTGCCAGCTCTACGGAAAATTCGACCAGTGCCAGATAGATGCCAACTACGATGACCATGGTGTAGAGGGGCTCCTGGGCGGCGTCCAGCCCCGCGTTGCCCAGCACTTCGCGGCGCAGGTCTGCCTTCAGCTCCAGGGTTTCCCGGGCCACCAAGGCCTCCGCGGCGCGTTCCCGCCCCATGGACTTCAGCGTTTTGATGGATTGCAGGATGTCGGTGAGCGAACCCAGCAGAGACCGGTACCATTTGGTCTGCCCGGTGCCCGCGTATTTAGAAATCTTCACGAACTGATGAGAGATGCCCCATACGGCCAGCCCGGCTGCCAGGCAGATCAGCGTTGCTTCCCAGGACACCAGCAGGGCGACGCTGAAGTAAACGAGTGATTCGACGAAAACCACGGTCAGGCGGATGGCGTACACGTAAGCATTGGAAGCCCGCCAGGCCTCCGTCGCCATGGCGTTGGCGAGCTTACCCACGGACTGATTGACATAGAATCGCCAGCTCGACGCGGTGATCGCGCTCAGCAGCTGTACCCGCAGCCCGGTGGCCACGTCGGCCGCCAGATAGCCGATGCGCTGTTCGGCGATGAAGACGAGCAGGCTTTTACAGGTGATGCCGGTGACGATCATAACCAGCAGCACACCTAGAGACGGCGTCAGGCCTGCGGCTTCGATAACGCCATAAACCAGTGAGGTAAGATTGTCTTCAGCTGCGGCGTCCACGACGCCGCCGGGTGCACCCGCAGTTGCACCCGCAGTTGCACCCGGATTGGAATCAAAAGCCAGATTGAGCATCGGCATCATGGCCGACAGTCCGAGACCGTCTGCCAGTCCTGCGAGAAACAGCAGCCCCACCAGCAAGGCGCTGTTCCAGGGGTGGGAAAGCATGAAATCCCGGATGAGCCTCATCGGTGAGGGTCCTGATTCAATTTGCGTGCTGGGCCGTTAGCGCCGCGCATTGTATGTCGGGCCGGCGCCCACCATAAAGTGGCGGATTTCTTCGCCAGAGGTGTATGAGATCATCCTGAGGGTGCGCCGTTGATGCGGCGGATCAGCAGGATGGCGGGAACAAGCACCAGCAGGATAGGCGTTAGCACCGCGAGCACCGACGACTCGGTGAGCAGATAGATGCTGTTGGTGACGATCTGCTGTAGCAGGAAGATCCCCAGGGCGTTGGCCAGACCCAGCGTTACCGCGCCGCCCATGCTTGACCGGGGACCCACGCCGATCACGAACGGCGCAGCGAAAAGTGTAAATACGATGCCAGACAGCGGAACCATGCAGCGTCGCCAGAATTCCAGCGCATAGGCGCCCGATGCGGCCTCCTCCTCCTGCAGCACGAGCATGTGGCGGAAAATCTGCAGCAGGGACAGGCTTTCCAGGGGCATCTCGAAGAATACGGTGGTCTGGCGCCAGGGTGGCGCCCAGTCCTGAGTCTGGTACTCGGTACGCCTGATCCTGGGGCTGTCGGGCCCTGCTTCTGGGTCGAGATCGGGGTAGAAGGTTTCGAGAACGTTGCGCAGTTGCCAGCTGGATCCGGATCGGATAGCCGCATTCTCTGCCCGGGTATAGACGTCCAGCTCGTCGTCGCCGCCGAAATTATAGACGTGGATGCCGGTTGGCGCGCCGCCCCGTTCCAGGGATTCGATGTGAACGTAGGTGTTTCCGTGCTGCACCCAGATCCCACTCTCGGAAAACAGTGTGCCGTCTCTCGATGTTTCGGCCATGTAGTACAGGTTGGCTTGCTGAGACATCGGCCGCGCGCCGATCTCCACAACGCCGAAGGCCAACAGGAAAAGCAGGCTGGATATGCCGGTGACAATGGCGAGGCGCAAAGGCGTCAGCCCGGCCGCGCGCATGGCGAGTAACTCGTGGCTGCGTACGAAAGTGCCCAGCCCGTAGACGGCACCAATCAGGGTAATGAACGGAGAAAGGTCAGCTAGCCTGGCTGGCATCACCATTGCTGTCACCAGCAACGCGTCCGCCAGTGAATAGTTGGCATCGCCTACGTCATTGGCGCGGTCCATGAATTCGAACAGGCCGAACAGGGCGAGCAGCGCGCCTGAAACCAGCAGAAAACCCCGCAATAGGGCTGCCATGAGATAGCGATAGATCAGGTTCACGCCGGCACCTTCAGGCTCAGCGATGGTGAGCGGCGCATGATGAGATAGGCCAGCACGAGCACGCCAACGGCCGTGTACACGCCTGGCATCATCGGGATGAGTCCGTTTTCCACAGACGACTTGGTAAGGCTGGACAGGTTGAAAACCAGGGCATAAAGGACCAGGGCCATGCCGAACCGGGGATAGGGCGACTGGCGCGGGCGCAAACGGCCGAGCTCAATGCCCATCAGGGCTACCAGCAGGGAAATGATGGGCATGCATACGCGCCACTGGAACTCAGCGGCGTCTTTGCGACGCTCGGATTGAGCCAGCCGCGCTGTGGAGAGCGCCCGACGTTTCGTCAAAGCGTCGCTGGCCGGCCTATGGGCAAAATAGATCAGGCGATCGAAACGGGTAACCCGGTCCTTTCGCGATGCCTCGCCGATCTGGTGACTCACCCCGTCGATGAAGGTCAGCTTTTGCATGCGGTTTTCGTCAGTCTCATCCAGCTGTGCTGCTCTGGCGCGGAGCACCACTGGCCGACCAAATTCCTGCGCGTGGGCGAAAACATCGGTCAGATTGGGTGTTTGGCGGGAGACCTCGGAAGCCTGAATGACGAATCCTTCGTCCCACTTGTAAAAACGACGGCTCTCCATCTGCTCGGAGCTCAGGTTGGCGCCGCGCTCGCTGATTTCGTATCGGAGGGTATAGGAGTAGGGACGTCCATACAGCGATAACAGCGCCACGCAGAGAGAAACCAGCACCGCCAGAATTTTCAGGGGACGCGACACACGACTCGGGCTGATGCCGCCGGCATACAGGGCATAGGGCTCCCCCTCACGGTGCCAGGTACTCATGACCATGACCAGGGCGGCAAAAAAGGCCGAAGGGAGCAGAATTTCCAGCGCGGACAGATCGTTCGCAATCAGTAACGCCAGCACATCCCGTGGCGGCATATTGCCGAGCGCAGCCGATCGAAGCAGCTGGACGCTACTGAAGGCAGTGAAGAGCAGCAGCAGCAGCGCCAACCCCAGCACGGTCGGAAAGAGCACCTGTCGGATGATGTAGCGGTCTAGAGTGAACAAGCTTCAGCCATTGGCCCCATGTGTAGAGCAAACGCGCGTCAAGGCGCGTGCTGATTCTATCGCGAAGCGAGGCCTGCGCGGGGGATTTGGTCGGCGGTTGCAAGTCCTGTCGGCAGCGTCGGGAAAGTCCAGCGGGAGCTGTCCGGTATGCTCGTTAGTCCTGCTCGGGCGAAACGCATTGTGCTGCTGTGCGAAAAAATGCTGACGCCCCAGGCTTTGCAGTGGGGTCTTGTGGAGGAGCTGGCTGACACCGGAAAACGCTGGGAAGGGCCCTGGCGCTTGCGCAGACAGCTGCGGCTATGCCCGCGGCGACCACGCGCATGGTCAAGCAGGCGGTGAATGCCACGGCCAATGCCCTGCAGCGTGCCAGCGCCCATGCGGATGCTGACCAGAGCGCCCTGACTCGTACCTATGCGGACGCCGTTGCGGCGCGGGAGGCTTTCACGGGTGGCGGTAGCGACGGCTGAGGCTCAAAGCGTTCGTCCGATTCCGCCCCGGCGCGGGTCGCCAGCAGCCGCGAAGCCATCGGCTCCCCGCATGGCGAGGTGCACCCCGCCAAAGAACAGGTTCCGTGCTGGCCACACCTCGGTCGCGGGGTGTGCGTCGACCAGGGCGGCAACGACCTCAGCCGGGAAACCACCCTCTATTGAAAGGTGGCCTGCCTCGGCGTGGAGCCTAGGGCGGGCAACGGCGGTCGCCGGGTCATCGCGGTAATCCAGAAGGTTGACGATGACTTGAAGGATGGCGCTGCGTATTCGATTCGAGCCGCCGGACCCCATGGCGATGCGACAGCTGTCCCGCTCCACCAGCGTTGGCGCCATCATCGAGGTCATGCGCCTGTTGCTCGGCCAGGCATTGAATCCGTGCGGATTGATGTCCTCTTCGCCCAGCATGTTGTTGAGCATGATGCCGGAGTCGGGGATGAGGTGGCCGCAGCCCTCCCCATTGGAGAGCGTCAAGGCAGCGGCGTTTCCCGCCCGGTCGATGATGCTGATATGGGTGGTGCCGCGGTTCATGGGCGGAGCCCCGAGCACGCGTTCCCGGTAGACGGCCAACAGCTTGGGGCTGAGCTCACCGGAGGACTCAGCAGCGGCGAGAACGGCGATTCTGGCCGCCACCGTTGCTTCGAGCACCTCGGCCAGCAGATGCATATGACCCGGGCTTTCCGGTGATGAGCGATCGATGGGGGTGGCTGCCAGCAGTCCGAGCCCGAAAGCGATGAGAATGCCTCCCGCCGTGGGTGGTGGGTTGGTTAGAATCCGGGCACCCCGATAGTTGATGCTCAGGGGAGCCCGATGAATGACCTCGTAACTTTGCAGATCCGCGGCGCCAAGGTGTCCGCCCTGCTCCTTGGAGAGTCGGTCGAGGCGATGCGCCAGTTCCCCGCGATAGAACAGGTCGGGGCCTTCCTGCGACAGGGCTTCGAGGGTCGCCGCCAACGCGGGCTGCCGATGAACACGCCCTGGATGCAGGCTGCCGTAGGTTTCTCTGGCCTCCCGGCTGGCCTGATAGATGGGGGCTACCACATCGAAGATATAGCTCTGCAGCGCCTCCACCCGGACGCCCTCTCGGGCAGCCCTTATGGCTGGCTCCAGAAGCCGGGCCATGGGTAAAGTGCCGTGGCGTTGGTGGATGTCGAAGAACCCGGCGACTGCCCCCGGCGTGGCGACGCTGCCAAGGCCGATGTGGAACTCCTGGGTTACGTGACCAAAATTGGCGTAAACCGGGTAGAACTCCGTTGCGTCCTCAGACTGACGTTTTAGCGGGGTCTGGGCGAAGAAGTCGTGAACAACCGGCGCCTCGCCCGCTTTGTGGGCCAGAAGAAATCCGCCACCTGCCAGAGAAGCCAGCACCGGCTCAACGACGCAGGCGGTCGCGGCCGCAGCGACCACAGCGTCGAAGGCGTTGCCACCCTCGCGCAGAATTTCCTCAGCCGCAGCGGCGGTGACCGGATGTCCGGCGGCTACTGCCCCCGATGGTTCTGCCATCTTCAGAGTCCCGTTCTGTTCTGGCGCTTCACGCCCGTCATCCCTGGCCGGGCACCCCTGGCCGGGCACCCCTGGCCGGGCACCCCTAGCCGGGCACCCCTGCCTGCGGGGTGCAGATCATGTAATCTTGCGATCATATCGCCATCGGGATTTCCGATGGCAGCGTGTCAATGACATTCGAATGACCTGAGGAGCACCGTGATGGCACAGCAGCTGGACTTCCTGGTGGGTCGACGGGATCTGCGACAAACCCAATGGCGAGAGCAACCACTGCCCGAAACCCTTCAGGTTGGCCAGGTTCTGCTTGCCGTGGACGCTTTTGCCCTGACCGCCAACAACATTACTTATGGAGTCGCCGGGGATAGCATGAACTACTGGCAATTCTTTCCGGTGGATGACGACTGGGGCCGGATCCCGGTCTGGGGCTTTGCCGATGTCGTGGCTTCCGAGCATCCCGATGTGCCCGTCGGGGAGCGGCTTTATGGCTACTATCCGATGTCCTCGCATCTTGTCATACAGGCCGACCGGGTAACGGAGCGTCAGCTGATGGACGCCAGCGCTCATCGGCAGGGGCTGGCCGCTGTTTACAATCAGTATCAGCGGGTGGCGGCAGATCCTGGCTATCGTCGGGATGCGGAAGACGCTCAGATGCTCTATCGGCCGCTGTTCACGACCTCCTTTCTGATCGATGATTTCCTGGCGGACAGCGAATTTTTCGGCGCCGGACGGGTGGTGCTGACCAGCGCCTCCAGCAAGACGTCTCTGGGATTGGCCTACCTGCTGCATGCCAACCGGGCTAACCAGGTGCAGGCAATCGGGTTGACGTCTGCCGCTAACCTGGCGTTCGTGAAAAGCCTGGGCTGCTACCATCGCGTGCACAGCTACGACGAGATCGACAAACTTGAGTGTCAGCCCACGGTGATGGTCGATATGGCGGGCAATGGTGAGGTATTGGCGGCCGTGCACGACCATCTTGACAAGGCGCTGCGCTACAGCTGTCTGGTAGGCGCAACTCACTGGGATGCAAGAAAAGGCGCCCGGGACATGGCAGGGCCGGTGCCGGAGCTGTTTTTCGCGCCGTCCCATGTGGAGAAACGCCTCAAGGATTGGGGGGGCACCGGGTTCGAAGCGCGTCTGGGTGAAGCCTGGGCTGGATTTTCGGCATCTGTCAGCGGTTGGATCACCGTGGAGCATGGTCGCGGTCGAGGCGCGGTGGAAAAAATCTACCAGCTGATGTTGGAAAACCGCGCTTCCCCTGATTGCGGTCATGTTCTAGGCCTGCTCGAGGAGTCGGCTTAGCAATCATGTCGCGGGTACCGGTTGTCAGCCTGCGCGAGCTGCGTGCGAATCGCAGCAAGCTCGACGAGCTGGATAGAGCCTGTCGTGAGTGGGGCTTTTTCCAGCTGGTAGACCATGGGCTGGATACTACCCGGCTCGAGTTTGTCTACCGGCAGATGCGCCGATTTTTCGATCTGCCCAGGGAAGACAAGCTGCAAATTGAGCGCAGCTCGGAGAATGCCTGGGGTTACTTTGATCGTGAGCTCACCAAGAACCGTCGGGACTGGAAGCAGATATTCGACGTAGGCCCGGCGGAATGTTCCGGGCCGCTTGCGGGCAGCTATCCGCAGTGGCCCAAGGACATGCCGGGGTTCCAGGTCGAGATGGAAACCTGGTATTTGGATTGCCAAGCGGTGAGTTTCCGGCTCCTGGAAGGTGTGGCATTGAATCTGGGCCTACCCGGTAACGGATTGGAGAAAGCTTTCCGTCCCAACCCGACCAGCTTTCTGCGCCTAAATTATTATCCGCCCTGCGCGCGGCCCGCTCCTGCGGACATGCCTGCTGGCGGCGACGCGGGCGAGTTGGGGATTCATCACCACACCGATGCGGGCGCCCTGACGATACTCCTGCAGGACACGCAGCCTGGGCTGCAGGTTCTACATGAAGGCCGATGGCAGCTGGTGGAGCCCGTGCCGGGTGCACTTACCGTCAATATCGGGGATGTGGTGCAGGTCTGGTCCAACGACCGCTATCGGGCACCCCTGCACCGCGTGCTCGTTAACGCAGAGGCGAGCCGTTACAGCGCGGCCTTTTTCTTCAACCCGAGTTACGCCACTGACTACGCGCCGCTGGCCAGCTGCCTTGCCCAGGGCGAACCTGTCCGATACCGGCCTATAAACTGGGGGGCGTTTCGGGCGGGCCGGGCTGCCGGTGATTACGCCGACTACGGTGAAGAAATACAGATCGAGCACTTCCGGGCCCCGTGAGGCGCGGCCTGCGAGGCGCGGCCTGCGAGGCGCGGCCTGCGAGGCGCGGCCTGCAGGGCTCGCTTAGGGAGACCCAGTCCCGCCCGGCGCGGGCCAGTGTTCGCTTAGCGCAGTCGCCAGCCAGCGTGTCAGCGCCGCATTGACCTCGCCGGGACGTTCCTGTGCCATCCAGTGTCCCGAGTCGATCAGGACTTCGCTCAGGCGCCGGCAGTGCTGGCGCATGGGCAATGCCAGCGTAGACTCCACGGTTTCGCAAACGTAGTCGTGGCGGGCGCCGAGAAATAGCACGGGCATATCCAGGAATCCATGGTTGCACACGCTTTCGCCATAGGCGGCATTGGCCTGGTGATTCATGTAGTAGGCGTTGGCGCCGTAAAATCCGTTGCGTTTCAATGCCGCCGCATAGGCGCAGAGATCCGCCTCGCTTACAACGTCGCTGTCTCGGGGCATGTCGGGGGCCTCCGCTGTGGGACCGAACCAGCCGCCGTTGCGCCGAATCGTGGCGGTGAATGCCGGCTGCTTAACCCCTGTCGGGTCGCCTTTACGAAACAGCATCCTCGCGGTGTTGTAGGGGTTGGCTTCCATTTCCGCGCGGGCCGCGTCGAACTGCGCTTGATAGAACAGCTGATAGTCCCACTGGCCCGCCGGGAACTCCGCCTCGGGGTAGGTATTTCTGTCCAGCAGCTCCAGGCAGGCATCCAGACCCAGCTCCAGAGTTCGATAGGGTACGCACAAACTGGCTACTCCCAGACAGCGGTCGGGATGGTGACTGGCGAGGCTCCACACTACCGGACTGCCCCAGTCGTGACCCACCCAGACGGCGCTTTCCCGACCCAGAGACGCAAGGAGCTCCAGCATGTCTGCGACGATGTTGTCCAGCGCGTAGTCGCTTTGCCGCTGCGGAACCGACGATCTTCCGTAGCCGCGCATGTCCGGCGCTACCGCGCGGAAGCCCAGCGCCGCCATTACAGGCAGCTGGTGGCGCCAGCTGATGGCCAGCTCCGGCCAGCCGTGCACGAAGATGATCAGCGGTCCGTGCTCGGGGCCCGCTGCCAGGTAGTGCGTGGTATGGCGCGCCGTTCGGACGGTGTGCTCAGTGGTCTCGATATCTTGAATCTCCACGTTTGAGTCTTCTTGACCTGGGCGCTGGGTTCGCGATTATAGCCCGGTCGCGAAACCTGAGGATCCGCCTTGTCCGAAGCGCCGTCCACCTCTGCCGCCGCCGCGCCGCCGCCGCGGGCGACCGCCGGGGTCCTTGTCTGGGAGTGGCCTCTGCGGCTATGGCATTGGCTGTTCGCCGCGTGTATCAGCGGTTCCCTATACACCGGCCTGTCTGAAGACATCAGTTTGCTGGCGTGGCATCTGCGTCTCGGCTACTGCGTCCTGGGGTTGCTGCTGTTCCGCCTGCTCTGGGCCATCTGGGGTGGCCGGCATGCCCGTTTCTCGAGCTACGCGACCTCGCCGGGACGAATTCTGGCTTACTTCAAAGGGATACCGGCCACCGGCGCGCACACGCCGCCTGGTTCGGCGCTGATTCTGATCATGTGGCTGCTGGTGACTATGCAGGTGCTTGCAGGGCTGTTTGCCAGCGACGAAATTTTTACCGAAGGTCCGCTGGCTCGCTACGGCTCTGACGAGTGGGTGGCACTCATGACCGGTGCGCACCACCGCATATTCTGGTTGATCATTGCAGCCATCTTGGTGCATCTGTCGGCGCACGCCGTTTACGCGCTGCGTCGGGATCCAATGCCGCTTTCCATGTTCACCGGGCGCAAGCCGGCGTCTGTCCCACCCACGGATCAGCGCTGGATCGCTGCGCTGCTGACGGCCTTTGCCGCCGTGGCGCTCGTCTGGTCCGGACTGGAACTGGTCTGAAAATACTGCCGGGCCCCGCCCTGCGTCGAAATAGGCGACCGCCTCTTTAAGGAGGCGGGCGCCTCTATCGTGTCCGCTAGAGTTTACTCGGCGCGATAATCGTCGTGGCAGCTTTTGCAGGCTTGCCCCAGTGTCTGGAATGCGGGACCCACTTCGCCTCCGCTGCTTACCGTCTGCTTCAGTCCGGCCGCCGCGCTGTCGAATGCCTGGAGTTTCTCTTGGAACTCTTCCGGTTGTTCCCAGATTGCCGGTAGGGCGTCGCCGCCTTCGGATCCTTGCGGGAACAGCGTCAAGGCGATTTTCCCGAGATCGGCCATGGCGTTTGCATGCAGTAACAGATGGTCGCTGTGCGAAACTTCCTGCTTGAGAATGTCCACCATGGCCTGCATGTGACCGCCGACGGCTTCCATCACGTGTTCGCGGTATTTGGCATCACCTTCGGACGCGCTCAGCGTCCAGCCTGGCATGGTCGCCGCGCCAACCAGCACTGTCAGCTGGATCAGATTCCTCATCGAAACTCCTCCTGTAAAAATGTGGCCCCTGTGGGCTTCTTTTCAGCGCGCAACCTTAGGCGATCTGCCGTTGGCTGACAATTGGCATCATCTGCATGCGGGTGCGCTCTGGACAAACCGGCGAGTAAAATGAGATGTTATAACACTTCAACCGGATGGATGGGAAAGGCCGTGGACGGTATCCGCGAAAGCCTGCTTACTCCCTTGGCAACGGAGGACGCGACACAGCGAATGACCATGGACCGAGTGGCGGTGCTGCTGTCCGCCGTCTGCCTGCTGCACTGCATGGCGATCCCTCTGGCGATCCTGGCCCTGCCTGCGATGAGCAGTCTGCTGCTGGGCAGTGAAACCCTCGTCCACTGGCTCTTGCTTGGTTTGGCCGTACCCATTTCCGTCCTTGCGCTCTGGGTGGGCTATACCCGCTACGCTAACGTAAGGAGCGTGCTGTTCGGGACCGCCGGCCTGCTGCTGATGTTCGTGGCGGTCTCGCATTTCTTCGGCCGTGCTCTCGAGGTCCCCCTTACCCTGACCGGTGTTACCTTGGTCGCTTGGGCGCACTGGCTCAATATCAGGCGCGCCTCGGAGCATTCGGCGGAGAGCTGACGACCGTCTAAGGGTCTGCCTGCTGATATCTGGTCTCCCAGTTGAACACCTCTACCGATTCCCCGCGCATGCTGTAAGCGGCTTCTGCCAGATCGGTGCTGTTGTTGCTGGTCCTGAGTTCGCCCGTTACCCAGTGGGCGCCGTAGGGATCCGCCAGGCTGACAGCGTCCTCCAGCTCCACGAACACGACCTGATTCGGCGGTGGTGGTGGCACGTGAATGCAGGCGCCGAAATAGGGGACCATGAGAAAGGAGCGCACGCGCTCGCCTTCGAGGTCAATTGGAACCAGATATCCGGGCAGGCGCACCCTGCGGCGATTCATTGCTGGCACGACGGGTGATTCGGCGGAAGATAGCGTTTGCGCAGGCGTTTCATCGAAGAAGTGATTGACGGAGGTTGCCGGCGGTATCCAGTCCGGCGGCAGCAGATCGTCCCAGGAGATGTTTTCGGCCTGCCCGGTGTCGCCGCTCTCTGCGAGCGCAGATTCCGGCCGAGCCAATTCCGGCCGAGCGAATTCTGGCCGAGCCAATTCCGCCCGGATGTTCAAGCTCAGCAGTGCGAGCGTTGTGATGAATAGGATTCGAATGTTCATGCACGACTCCCGGCGGGTGCAGGTTACAGGCGAATGCTCAGCCCGTCGGCCAGTGAATTTCGATAAGCGCGCCAGGCAGGGGGCAGGCCCAGAAGCATGGACGTTACCATGACGGCGCTGACTACCAGCAGTTCTACGGCCCCGGGGGTGCCGGCCGAAATATGCAGGCCGCTTGCCGCCCGGAGGTGGGGCGCGCCAGCGAGTATGGTCAGATTCAGCAGCAGCACTCCGCCCACGGCGCCGAAGGTGCCCAGCAATGTCGACTCTGCCATGAGGAGCAGAAATATGTGCCTCGGTCGCGCGCCTACCGAGCGCAGGATGGCCATCTCCCGGCGGCGCTCGTTCAGACCGCTTAGAATCACTGTCATCATGCCGATCAGCCCTGTCAGCACTACCAGCGTGGATACGGCCAGCAGAGCCCGTTCC
>JAHEEG010000115.1 GCA_024640825.1 Gammaproteobacteria bacterium | reverse complement strand
TGCTGTAGGAAGCCGCCACGCGCAGCTGCAGCTCGTTGGTGGCCTGGAAAATGGCCGAGCCTTCCAGACCCCAGACGATGGCGACGCCCGCATTCTGGGTCGAGAAGGTGGTGGTGGTGGAATCGAACACGGCTACCTGCAGGTCATCGTACTCGTAGCGGTACGCGGTAATGTCGCCGGTCAGACGGTTGTCGAAGAAGTTACCCTTGTAGCCGACCTCGAACCCCTTGGCATCCGTCTCTTCGAAAATGAAGTAGTCGTCGATCACCGACTGGGGCTCGGCAGATAGGTTGGGCACTGTGCCCGGGTTGGATATGCCGAAAGACTGGAAGCCCGTCTTGTAAGCCGCATAAACCAGGGTTTCATCCGTCGGCTTCCAGCTCACCGTGACCTCGGGGTTGGTATTGCTGGATTCGTCTTTGGGCTTGTAGAAAACGCCGCCCGGCGAGAAGCCGAGACCCCGTTCGTAAAGGTTGCCGCCCTCCGAATCCCGCTTCTCCTTGGTGTAGCGCGCGCCGGCCTCAACCGTCCACTGCTCGTTGAAGTCGTACTGCACGCTGCCGAAGCCGGCCCAGCTCTTAATGTTATTGTCCCACTCCTGGTGGTAGTTGATGGAGCTGCCGAAATAGAAGCTGTCCGGATCGCCGTTGGGGATGAAGCCTGGAATGCCCGCAAACAGCACGTTGGGCAAAATCTGCACCGGCGCCACCAGGTCCCGCTCGCTGTCCTCGTAGAACCCACCCACCATGAAGTTCAGCGGGCCATCGAAGTTGGATTGCAGCCGCAGCTCCTCCGTCCAGCTCTTTCCGCCCTCACCCTGCTTGGAGACCACGATGGCCCAGCTGGTGTAGTCGTAGTTGGTGTACTCCCGGTGCTTGTATTTCCAGTGCCCCGTAACAGAGGTAAGGGTGAAGTCGCCGATCTCCCAGTTCATATCCAGGGTCTGAAACTTGTTGTTCAGCTTGTTGAAAAAATCGTCACCCGCATCGATGAACGGGTGCGCGTTCGCAACGCTGGCCGGCGGCAGGGCGCCGTTGCGCTTCAGCTCGGGCTTGCTGTCCGGGCAGACCTGAGAAGTGTCGGGCAAAATTATGCCCCCGTTGTAGTAGGGGTTGGCGCCTGGGCCATCCGCACAGGCGTAGAGCACCGTCCGCCCCGCATCGTTCTGCTCTGACTTCGAGTAGAACACCTTCAGCGTAGCGTCGAAGTTCTCCACCGGCTCCCACACCGTGGTCCAGCGGATGATCGTCTGTTCCTGCTCCGGGTAATCATCGTAGGATCTGCCCCGCGTCGGGTCGCCTGAAACTTCTGTGGGGTTGGGATCAAAAGGCTGGGCGGTATTTTTCAGGTAACCGCCCTGCATGTCCTGATAACGCCCGGCGAGACGAACGGCCAGGTGGTCACCAATCGGAAAGGATAGGCCGGCCTCAACCACCGGATCCTCGGTCTTGAATTCGTAGGCCGCGCGTACGAACCCTTCCATCTCCGCGCCTACCTCGGGCGTGACGCTGGTGACGGCGATCACCCCAGCCGGACTGTTTTTGCCGAAGTAGAGCGCCTGCGGACCTTTGAGCACCTCCACCGAGGCAAGGTCGAAGAATCCGGTATCCAGAATGTGGCCGCGTGAGAACGACATGCCATCCATCACCAGAGACACCGGCTGGTCGGCGCCGTAGTCGACGGCCAGGTTGCCGACCCCGCGGATGAACATGCTGCCGCCGGCGCCGCCGCCGGCCGCGTGACCGATCTGCACGCCGGGAATCCGCGACGTCAGCTGATCGATATCGCGGGTGTTGTAACGCTCGATGCCTTCCTCGGACAGGGCCGAGACCGCCACGGGCGTGTCGATCAGCCGCTCTTCACGTTTCCGCGCAGTGACCAGGATCTCTTCAACCATGGGCCGCGAACCGGCCTCGGCGGCCAGCGCCGAGGTAGTCGAGCCGAGCAGGGCCAGAAAGCCGCCCGCGACTGCGAGCGTAAAACGCACCAGGAATTGCCCTGCCGACCCAAGTACCGGTAACGGCAGAGAGCGATCTCTACTGATCATGAATACCCCTCCCCAGGAGTGACGAATTTTCCTGTCGTCTGCTAAGGGGAGGCATCGTCCGCGACCTGCGTCAGCCTCCCCTGTGACATACGACGCTCTCTAACGACCCCATGTATAAACGATTTTTCTCACAAGTGAAAGCGCATCGACTACCCATGGTAATCTCCCGCTCTTTTAGCAGCAGGGAAACACCTATGCCTTTTGCCGACATCAGAGAACGCCGCGTCGCGACCAACGGCATCGAACTGAACATCGCCGAGCAGGGAGAAGGTCCGTTGGTCCTCATGTTGCACGGCTTCCCGGAATCCTGGTACTCCTGGCGCCATCAGTTCGCTCCCCTGGCCGCCGCCGGCTACCACGCCGTGGCGCCGGACATGCGCGGCTACGGCAAGAGCGACAGGCCCCAAGCCATCGACGCCTACAACCAGGTCGAGGTAATGAGCGACATCGTCGGTCTGATTCCGGCTCTGGGCCACGAAACGGCTGTTGTCATCGGCCACGACTGGGGTGCCCCCACCGCATGGGGCTGCGCGCTGCACCATCCACACAAATTCACCGCCGTCGGCGCCCTCTCCGTTCCTTTCTCGCCGCGACCGGAGGCACCACCACTGGACACGATGAAGGCCATGTTCAAAGGCAGGTTCTTCTATCAGCTGTACTTTCAGCAGCCCGGCGTGGCGGAGGCTGAGTTCGAGCGGGACATCCGACTGGCGCTCAGCAAGTTTCTCTACCTGGGTAGCGGCCAGGCGGATCTTTCTCAGCTGTCGGGGCTGGACACGAAGCCGGCAGACGCTGACCTGCTGTCGGATCTGCCCGATTTCCCGGCGTTGCCCGCCTGGCTAACCGAGACCGACCTGCAGTTCTACGTCGACGAATTCACCCGCAGCGGCTTCCGCGGGCCGCTGAACTACTATCGCAACCACAACCTGACATGGGAACTCACGGCCGGCGCGCCGGACCGTATCGAGCAGCCGGCCATGTTCGTGGCCGGAGAGAAAGACGGCGTCATCCTGATGGCCGCTGAAGCGCTGCAGCGAATGCCGGAACGGGTGCCCAACCTGCTGATCAACGAGCTGATTCCAGGCATCGGCCACTGGACCCAGCAGGAAGCTCCGGAAACCGTTAACAACGCCATCCTTAAATTTCTGAAGAAGCTAGGGCCCGCGAGCTGACGCCTGTGTGGTGGAAAAACGGTTATCGGAACCGAGCCGGGGCGAATGCCGATACGTCTTCATCCGGTGTCTGCCCCATGACCAGCTGAGCTACGGCCTGCCCCGAGCCGCAGGCCTGGGTCCAGCCGAGGGCGCCGTGACCGGTGTTGAGATACACATTGTCCCTGGCAGTGGCCCCCAGCAGGGGCATGCCGTCCGGGGTCACCGGCCGCAGGCCGCACCAGCTTTCGATCGACCCTTGCTCTGCCGTAATCAGTGGATAAAGCTGATCCAGCAATGCCCTCAGGTTGGCCAACCGTTTCGGCGTGAGGCTCACATCAAATCCGGCGAATTCTGCGGTTCCCGCCACCCGCAGCTTGTTGCCACCCAGAGGCACCACGGCTGCATGCAGCGTATCGTCGACAACGGCATAGCGGGGCACGACGATTTTGTCGCCGACAGCACGGTCTCCCACCGCGTCGTCGCCGACAGGCACGGTGAGTGAATAACCTTTCAACGGCCGCACCGGCACCCGGAGTCCGAACATTTTCCCAAGCGGCCAGCTGTAAGCACCCGCAGCCAGAACATAGGCATCAGCGGTCAGCGTTTCCCGAGGGGTAACCAGGCTCTCAATACGACGGCCGCGCCGGTTGACCTCAAGTATCTGCTCGCTGAACCGGAACACGGCGCCGGCATCTTCGGCGATGGCCTTCAGCGCTTCGCAGAACAGACGGGCGTTGCCCACCTCATCACCGGGGAAGTGAATACCGCCTGCAAGGCGCTCGGCCGCCGGTGCCAGCGCCGGCTCGAATTCCAACAGCTGGTCACGGTTCATCTCCCGATGGTGCAGTTGCGCCTGCTTCAACCAGTGGGCGACAAGTCGCCCCTGCTCGAAAGCCCCCTGATCCGCAAAAACCTTGATGGTTCCGTCCGGGGCGTACTCGAACTCGAGGGGGTGTGTCTGCAGAAGTTCCCGCAGGGTAGTCTGGGAATAGAGCGCGAGCCGGACGTTGTTGAGATAGGCGGACTCGAAGGCGTCGCGAGACGAGCTGGCATGAAAGCGCAGCCCCCATCCCAGCAGCGACGTCAGCGCGGAAGGCCTCAGCAACAGCGAGGCGTCTTCCCTGCCCACGGATCGAAGCAGCATTCCGAACGCCCCGGGCGAGTTCCAGGGGTCGGCGAGACTGGGGGTTAGCATGCCGCCGTTAGCGTAGCTGGCTTCCCGGGCCGGCGCTGCCGAACGGTCGAGAACGGTAACTTCCGCACCCAGCAGGCGCAGGTAATAGGCCGTGGTGATGCCTGCCAGGCCGCAGCCGATGACAATCACCCGCACGGGTTCTGCCTGGGTGTTGGCAAGTGGGCGCAGACGGTGTAAATCAGTCGACGAGCCCCTGGTTCGGGTTGATCAGATACTTCTCGCCGGTTGCCTGCTTGCCGTAGACGGCGATCTCTTTCAACTTCAGCGCTTCCGCGAGCGAAACCACCTTGGTGTAGCTGCTGGCAAAGGTGGTTTTGATTTCAGCGGCAACCCGTTGCTTGAGTTTCTCTGTTGCTTCCGGACCGACCTTCTGCAGAAAAGGCATCAACAGCCAGCCGCCCAGGCCCCAGGTCATGCCGAAGTTGCGATTGAGCTCCGTGGGCCCGCGATCCAGGCCGCCGTAGATGTAGACCTGTTTGTAAACGTTCGAACCGTACCGGTTGAACTCCTTGGCGGTTCGGTTGGCTGCCGCTTCCATGCAGGTGAGTATCTGGCTGGCCAGCCTGCCGCCGCCGATGGCGTCGAACGCCAGGGTGGCGCCCGTCTCAACGAGCGCCTCGGTGAGATCCGCCATAAAGGTTTCGGCACTGGAATCGCAGACGTAGCAGGCGCCCATGGACTTGAGCAAGGCCACATGGTCCGGCTTGCGAACGATGTTCACCAGCGGCACGTCGTCGGCAAGGCAGATGCGGTTCAGCATCTGTCCGAGGTTGGAGGCTGCCGCCGTGTGCACCAGTGCCTTGTGCCCTTCGAGACGCATGGTCTCTACCATGCCCAGCGCAGTTAACGGGTTGACGAAGCAGGATGCGCCCTCCGCCGGCGTGGTGCCTTCCGGAAGCAGCAGGCACTGGTCAACTTTCAGGCAGCGATACTGCGAATACATCGCGCCACCGAGAACGGCCACCGTTCGCCCTATCAGCGCCTGCGCTTCGGGTGAGGCGCCCGCCTTCATCACCACGCCGGCTCCCTCGTTGCCCACCGGCAGAGATTCGTCGATCCGCGCGGCATTGGCCTTCATCATCGCCGGCGGAACGCTGGCAGTCACGACAGGGCGTTCCGCCGAGCCGGACACCTTAGCTGTGGACATGTCAGCGCCGCCGAACAGCAGGCCCAGATCCGAGGGATTGATCGGTGATGCCTCTACCTGCACCAGCACCTCGTCGACGCCCGGTTCCGAAACCTTGACGTCAGCCAGGCTGAGCTCCAGCACCCCTTCCTTTTTTACCGTCGATCTAAGCTGCAGTCCCATCTGACAGTCCCCCTCTATCTGATTGTTTTTGTTGCGTATCAACCCGCTTGCGGCCAGATACAATTTTACAGCGCCTCTACCCCGGGACGCGCTCGAAAGCGGGCAATCCTTCCGGGATATGGTGAAAGCTCTGCTTGTCCACCGTGAAGATGGCCATCTGCGGCTGGAACACGCTGGGATCGTCCATGGTGCCCACTTTCAGGATCATGGCGCCAGGCATGTTCGGTGTCTGCGTGCCGATGGCGGTGCCACACTTGCCGCAGAACTCGCGAGTCACCGGGTTGTCGATATCGCTGCGGGCAAAATGCTGCGGCTCTCCCTTGGTATAGGCAAAACCGTCCATGGGCATGGCCATGATCACGTTGGGATTGCCTCCCGTAATGTACTGACACTCGCGGCAGTGACACTGCCCGGCAAAGATCGGCTCGCCTTCGGCACGATAGCGCAGCGCGCCACAGTAACAGCCCCCTTCAATCACCATGTTGATGTCTCCCTGTTTGATGTGATCGCCGAGTATATCCGCCTTGAGATTCTGTGCCGAGCCAATCGACCCCGTGCGGTCGTAGCCTGTCGGGCCGCGATGAGCCAGAATCGGGTTTGAACCGCAACCACTTCGATCATCTGGATCATCCACATCATCTGGAGGAGCCGACTATGGATCTGGGACTGAACGGCCTGCGCGCTGTGATTCTGGGGGGGAGCCGGGGTATCGGCTGGTACACCGCGGGGCAACTGGCCCGCGAGGGCTGCTCCGTAGCCCTTTGCGCCCGGGACGCCGACGGCGTGGCTAAGGCCGCGGAAACTCTGCAAAGCGAGCATGGCGAAAATGGGGGCAGCTTCTTCGGCGAATCCGCGGATTTGCGGGACGCCGACGCCACCCGGGCCTTTGTCAGGGACGCCATCGACAAGCTCGGCGGCCTGGATATTCTTATCCACAACGCCAGCGGGTTCGACAACAAAGGCGATGAGGAAGGCTGGGCGCGCAGCTTCCAGGTGGACGTGATGGCCGGCGTCCGCGCCGTCGAGGAAGCGCTGCCGGCGCTGAAAGACAGCAGCGCGGCCAGCATCACCTTCATCGGCTCCATGGCCAGCAAATTCTACTTCGGCCGCCGCTCCAGCTATGGGCCAGCCAAGGCGGCCATGCGCGCCTACGCCAACGAATTGGCCCAGAGCTTCGGCCGGGACGGCATTCGGGCCAACGCGATCTCGCCGGGGGCCGTGCACTTCCCCGGCGGTTCCTGGGATCAGGTGAAACAGAGTCAGCCCGAGTTCTACGGCAAGGTGGAGAAGGCCATTCCCCTAGGCCGGCTGGGTACCGCCGAGGAGATCGCGCGAATCGTCGCGTTCGTGGCAAGCCCCGCCGGATTGTGGATCAATGCTACCCACATCGCCGCCGACGGCGGACAGGTAGCCGCCGTCGACTGAAGTCGGAGCCGTCGACTGAAGTCGGAGCCGTCGACTGAGTCAGCTGGCGGGCTTGGCCTCTTTAGCCTGCTTGCGGATCTTCTTAGCGCCGGTTGGCTCCACTGCGGACTGATGCAGGATGCGCATGTTGGCATGCCCCAGATGGTGCAGGCCGAATGCCGATTGCACCGCGTTCCACATGCCCTGGGCATCCAGCGACTGGTTAACCGACATCTTGGCCAGCTTCAGGCCCATGGCCGGCTGGCGGCCGATTTTTTCTGCCAGTGCCAGCGTCTCGCTTTCCAGGTCCTCGCGCTTCACCACCCGGTTGACCATGCCGATCTCTTTGGCTTCCTGGGCGGACAGCGCCTCGCCGGTGAACAGCATCTCTTTGGCTTTACGGTGGCCGACTTCCCAGGCGTGAACGAAATACTCGTGGCCATTAACGCCGAATGTCACGACGGGATCGGAGAACTGGGCATCTTCGCTGGCGACGATGAGGTCGAAGGGCCAGATCAGCATCAGCCCGCCGGCGATGGCCTTGCCCTGTACCGATGCAATGGTGGGCTTGGGCATGTTGCGCCAGCGCCAGCAGAAGCCGAGAAACACCTCCTGCTCGTAGGCCATGTGTCCGGCCTGCCCGGGCTCCCGAAAGCCGCCCACACCCATCTTCGGCGGGCCGAAATCACCGATGCGCCCGCGGTTCTTCAGATCGTGCCCCGAAGAGAAGTGCGGTCCGTCAGCGCCGATGATCACCACCCGAACCTCATCGTCCTGCATGGCGACATCCAGCGCGTCGTCAATCTCGTAGAGCATCTGCAGGTTCTGCGCGTTGCGGGTTTCCACCCGTGCCAGCATGATTCGAGCGACGTTTTCGCTGGGCCGCTCGTAACGGATGGTTTCGTAGCTCTGTTCGGCCTGGGCCATGGGGGAATCCTCTCTGTTGGTCCTAACCGGCCGATGCTAACACTGTAGGGTCGTCGGTTTCAGGAGGGCGGGTTTCGACGGCGACTTTCGGAGACGTGGCACGCCTGCTGATGCTCACCGGTCTATCCTGATCAGCGGCTCGCATCCCGTACCTGCGAGAATGCCCGACGCCGCCTGTCGATCGCTGGCCGACAGCGCGGCAAAACCCGCACGAATCACCTGGAGACACTTGGCCTGATAAGGAAACGGCGGCTGCACCCAGGGCCTGCCGTCAATGGTGGCCTCGACCTGCTCAGCGCCAGAATCGAGCGCTTCCGCATTCGCCAGCAGAAACGGCGCGTAGACCCGGCCGATCTCACCCAGCAACGGGCCTAAGTGGTCGCGGGCCTGCGCTCGTGGCAGCCAGCCTGCTTCAACTGCTCGCGTGCCTGAAAGGTCGTCGACCAGATCTGTCCACGCAAACACTCGGGGCGCCTCGCGCAGGCAGATCGCTGCAGGGGTCGGATCAAACTTGGCCAGTTGGGTGAGCTGAGCGTAGAGACCGAAGTCGCCGGCCCCTGGCCGCCCACCCATCACGAACGGATGCCGCTGCAGAAGATCATCGAGGATGCCGAGAATGCGCAGGTAGCTGGCTTCGATGACGGGCGCAGTAATGTCGTTGGACCCGACCACATAGAGGCGCGAGATCTGCCGCTCGGCAAAGAGCTCCTTGAGCTTGTGCAGTTCCGCTTCCGGTGCGCCAATAGCGCGCCAACGCGGCAACACGGTTCCCGCCTTTTCGATGTCCGACGCATAGTACCAGCGATAGTGAAACATGGCCTTGGTCAGCCATTCGTCGGCATAGTCTTCAACAAGCGCGTCTACAAACGCCATCACCGGGTCCGTAGGAACAACCCGCCGATCCACGAACGCGTCTTCAAAGCGGCGAATGAGGGGCGTGGAATCCACCACCGCCTGAACCTCGCCCTTATCGTCTTCCAGGTAGAACGTGGGCAGCAGGCTGACCCTGGGTTCCGGCAACCCGAGCCGCGACGCCTGATCGCCGATGAACAGCTCGTAGGGAATGTGGCGATAACGCAGCAATGCCAGCATCTTGCGGGTATAGGGCGAGCCAGGCGCGCCTTTCAGGCGCAGAGGCAATGCTATCGTCATCCATCCTTCTCCTCGGGTTGTCAGACCCCGACCTGCGGGCACGCCACCGGCCAACGATCTTCGACATGTTGAGGTGCCGCGTCAACAACGCGGGCAACCGGTGCGACACGCCGACACCGACGCCGAGACCACACCTTAGGATTCAGCAGCGCTACATGCAGGTCACACCGAATGTCTACCCTACCCCCTATTTAGGCTTCGCGTAGGCTTCGCGGATCCGATCAGCTCTTTTCTTCACCTCGGCGGCGCCGCGGTTTTTGCCGTGTTAGGAATCAGCCTGCTGCTGCGCGCGCAGGGCAACCGCCTGCGGGTCGCCGCTATAGCGGTTTATGTCAGCGGCGTGGTGTTTGCGCTGTCCGTGAGCGGTGTGTTTCACCTCGCAGTTAGAAATACGCAGGTCCGCGAAGTGATGAGGGTCATCGATCATGCGGGAATCTTTTTCCTGATCGCCGGCGCTCTCGCTTATACCCTGGGCGCGGTGCCCGAGTACGCTCGGGTGCCTACCCTGGCCCCCGGCGTGCTGGGCCCCATGAGATAATTCACGTGCCGGTGCTCGTCGGCGTGGGCATGCACTGGGCATATATCCGGCGGATTACCATCTACGCACCCATCACCGATCTCTATCAGAGAAGGTGAGGTTCTCCGCCGGCTTTCTCGACTGGTTCATTTTCAGGACCCACCCTCAACCTCCGCGTATGAAGCAGAGGTCGACTTACAGGTTGGAGGTCGACACGCCGATCAACGCAGTTCGAAACCGACGTATCCTGCCGCCGCACTGTCGCGACACTGGGTCATGTATTCTTGCACATCCGGATAGTAGAGCAGCTGCCGGTGCTTCCCCGGAATGTTGGCGCCCATATACCAGGAATCCGCTAACGGCAGGAGCGATTGTTCAGCGATCTCGTCAATGCGCCGACACCAGATTTCAGCCGCATCCTCGGTTGCCTCGATACGGGAGCATTGGTGTTCACGCAGGTAGCACAGACAATCCACGACCCAGTCGCCCTGCACCTCGGCGCAGGTCGGGCCGTTGCAGAAGGCCGTCGGGCTTTGCGGTCCGTAGAGCATCAGCAGGTTCGGAAAGCCCGGCACGGCCATGCCAAGCTGGGTTCTCACACCTTCGACCCAGGTTTCCTTCAGGGTTGTGCCCTTTGAACCGCGGATGTCGATCTGGGTAAACCCTCCTGTGCTGCTGTCGAACCCGGTCGCCAGCACCAGTACATCCAGCTCATGGAGCCGTTCTGCCGTCCGCACCCCCGTTGCCGTGATCTCCTGAATCGGTTGCTCCCGGACATCGACCAGCGTCACGTTGTCCTGATTGAATACCTCGTAGTACCACTGCTCCAGCGACGGCCGTTTGGTGCCGAAAGGATGGGGCGGCTGCATGGGCGCGAGCTTGTCCGCTGTTTGCCGATCCTTGATCCGCGCACGCGTCTTGTCCCGCCAGAACTCGTAAGCCAGAAGGTTGGCCGCTTCGTTGTCCAGCACGTCGCGGAAGGTCCCGGCCCAGAAGTGAAAACCACCTTTCTGCCACGCCGCTTCGAAGACCTCGAAGCGCTCTTCTTCCGAGACCTCCAGGGCGGAGCGCTTGTCCGCGACGACGTCGAAAAAGCTGGAGCTGGATGCCGCCCTCTGGCGGAACCACTCCGGGTAGTGCTTCTTCATTTCCCGCCGCGTCTGCGCATCCAGCCGTCGCTGCTGCATAGCCAGCGCGATCATGGGCGTACGCTGAAACACCGTGAGCCGTGAGGCGACCTTGCCCGCCTCCTGAATCACCTGCACGCCGCTGGCCCCGGTGCCGATGACGCCGACCCGCCTGCCCGTCATGTCCAACCCGTCCTGGGGCCAGCGCGCGGTGTGGTAGCAGGGCCCGGCAAAAGTTTCCAACCCCGGAAAATCCGGCAAGTAGGCTTTCGCGGCAAAACCCATGCACGGAATGAGAAATCTGGCCCGGGTCTGGCGACCGTCGGAGCTGCGCACCAGCCATTCGCCGCGTTGCGCGTCGAATTCCGCTGCGGTCACGCGAGTGTTGAGCTGCACGTCGCCGCTGAGGTTCAGCTTCTTGTCGACGTGGTGGAAATACCGGCGCAGCTCGTCCCACCCGGGGAACCGCTCGGTCCAGTTCCAATCCCGCCAGACCTCTTCCATCGAGAACTCGTAGTTGGGCACGTGAGAATCCACCCGCGCGCCCGGGTAGCAGTTCCAGTACCAGATCCCGCCGAGGTCCGCTCCGGCATCGAAGACCCGCACAGAGAAACCCTGCTCGCGGAGTCGGTAAAGCTGATACAGGCCGTTGAACCCGGCGCCGATGATCAGGGCGTCCAGGACCTCGACGTCTTTGCCCGGAGCAAATTCGGTATCGGTCGCGCTCATGGGACCTCCTTTAAAACGAGAAAAGCGTTTGCGGCAACCCAGAAGCGCCAGCTACCAGCCATCGTCCTCAGCCCGCATAACCTGGAGCGGACATGAAAGCGCACTCACCGCGAGTGTAGGAGGTTTCACGAAGTGCCGGCAGATCGGATGGC
>JAHEEG010000266.1 GCA_024640825.1 Gammaproteobacteria bacterium | reverse complement strand
GTAGCCACGACCCCGCGGTTTCCTTCCCCGAGGCTTGTTGAACGCCTGCCCGGCTGGCGTGTGCAGAACACCGCAGGCTCGCTGTGAGGGCAGGCATCCAACAACCCTTAACGATTCCGGCCATCCGAATAAACCGCAACGCGATACTCGTCAGTCAGATACCGGAGACCTACCCTGCCAGGTCCTCCACCTTCGCCCCAGGCGCATTCTTCATCACCGACTGAATCCCATTCTCGCAAGGCCCCGCAGTTGTGTACCGCTCGCTGGTGCCCACCACCTGCCCGTTCGTGGCCTTGAGGTTGAACATGAACTGCCCCTTGCTGTCCTTGCGCTCAAACTGCGCGTCGGATGCGGCGTTCTTCTGCACGGACTCGATGCCGTTCATCGCTGAGTCCTTGGACTTGTACCCCTGGCTGGCAAGGATGATCTCACCGTTGCCTGCCTTGAGCCGAAACCGGTACTTTCCGCCCTTGTCCAGGAACACTTCGAACTTGCCTGCCATTGCTGATCTCCGCTGGTGGTTGTTAGCTTCCGATGCTGACCGGGTCAATGGACGAATTCAATCACATTCATCGTTGGATTCCGGCTACCTTCCGCAACCGATCCCGATCTTCCGCATAATCGACCCATGGAACGCTCTGTAGATTTCAGCCTATCCGAACGACATGAGTGGTGGTGTAACCCTGGTCAATAAACCGACCGGTAGACTGTCGAAACGACGGGACACCGGCCCAGCATCGTTGTGTATGGCGACACAACCAACGGAGAAGGCGCATTGAGCAGTGCGACCGTAGCCTCAGGTAGAAGTAGAACCCACTACGATGCGGCTAATCTGGCCAATTCGGTTGCCGACAGGACGACGCGTTTCAGCACTTCGGCTATCTTCCCGAAATCCTCACCTCGACTGATATCCCAAGGCTCATCGACCAGATACAGCCGGCGATTGACCTCGACCATGATGGACATCACCCGCGGATCCTTCTGCCATGCGAAAGTCGGAACCAGCGTCCCGGCGTAGGGATGATCAAGTTCCACACGGAAACCATCGCCTTCAAGTTGCGACCTGAACTGTACGGCCAGCTCAGCAGGCGAATGAAATGGATCTGTCCCTAGGCAGAAATCGGGTCGGTTCCGTGTCTGGTCCAAATCGACCGGAAGTGGACGGCTCGGGAACGAATGACAGTCGATGATCAGCGCGCTCCCGTGTGCTTCTCGGGCCTTTCGCTCGAGCTCTCGATGGTGCGGCCAATAACATTCGTCCAACAATGCCTGGCGCTCGGCCTGACTCGGTGGTTGGCGCAGCGGGCGGCTGGCCTGGTGGTCGGCGAACGAAGAAAAATGGGCCCGCGAAACGGGTTGCCGGGATGGATTCGCGCGCCAACCTGCCCGCCTGATGCCGTTCGATGGTCAGCGGGGCGGCCGAACGCTGGTGTCGATGGCCGCGATCGGGCGATTCAGTTGGAGGAAAAGGCGTTCATGCTGCCTATACTTCGATGCGGCGCGACCGATGCTGCAGTATTTTGCCCAGGGCGCCTGCATGGCGATGGAAGACGCGTGCTGTCTGGGCCACATGTTCGAGCCGCATGACGGCGAGGTAGAAATCGCGCTCGAAAATTACATGCGCCAGCGACGCGTGCACACCGCTATCACGCCGACGGCGCTACCGCCGAGGTGCGCAACCCATTATGTCGAACCTGACCCCCGAGCAATGGTTCGACAGGCTCGGCTGGCTCTACGGCGGCACCGGGCCCGATGCTTAATGATTACGAGGTAACCATGCCACTGACCGAGAAACCTGAACAAACCCCTGAGCGACTCGCGTTCTACGAAAAAATCGATCGTGAAGCCTATACGCCCCTGTGGGCGGTGTTCTCCGACATCATCACGCCCGAACCGAAAAGCCGCTGTATTCCCCATTTGTGGCGCTTCGATCAGGCCCGCGAATGGTTGCTCGAGGCCGGTGAGCTGATCACCGCCAAGGAAGCCGAGCGGCGTGTTTTGATCCTGGAAAACCCGGGCATGCGCGGCGACTCCAGAATAACCACTTCGCTTTATGCCGGACTACAGCTGGTATTGCCGGGCGAAGTCGCGCCCGCCCATCGCCATAGCCAGTCGGCACTGCGCTTCGTACTTGACGGTTCTGGCGCCCACACCAGCGTCAACGGCGAACGCACCAACATGGAGTATGGCGACTTCGTCATCACCCCGCCCTGGGCCTGGCATGATCATGGTAACGACAGCGAACAACCCATGATCTGGATGGATGGCCTCGATATTCCGGTGGCCAGATTCTTCGATGCCTCTTTTGCCGAGGGTTATGGCGAGGACGAGCACCCGGTATCCAGGCAAACCGGCGACAGTCTGGCGCGTTACGGCGCCAACATGCTGCCGGTCGATTTCCAGCAGCATGAACTGGCCTCGCCTATTTTCAACTACCCCTATGCGCGCTCACGCGAGGCACTGGCCGAAATGCAGCGGCAACAGGAATGGGATCCCTGCCACGGCCTGAAGATGCGTTACGTGAATCCCGTCGATGGCGGTTTTGCTATGCCCACCATTGCGCCGTTTCTGCAATTGCTGCCAGCGGGGTTCAAAACCGAAGCCTGCCGCAGCACCGATGCGACGGTATTCGTCGCCACCGAAGGCAGTGGGTGCACAAAAATAGACGGCCAGGTATTCGAATGGGGGCCACGCGACATCTTCGTGGCCCCCAGCTGGAAATGGATCCAGCACGAAGCCGACAACGAAGCAGTGCTGTTCAGCTATTCCGACCGTGTGGCGCAACAAAAACTGGGTTTCTGGCGCGAACAACGCGCCCAGGCCTGACCTTTATCGATTGGAGCAAGCCATGACCGAATATGTTACAGATCGGCCCGCGATCCCGTCGGCTGCGATAATCGACTCCACGCTAATGAACAACAAGCTCATGATGGTCAGGGCGATGGCGTGAAAAAAGTCCCGCTGGCTACTCCGCATGCTGTTCCTCGACGGGGTGTATGTTGAGCAACCAGACGGCTCGCTGAGATTCCGCTGGGTAAAAGCACCGGCGAGCGCTGAGTTCACCCAACTGACCCAGACCCTGGCGCTGCGTATCGGTCGATACCTGGAACGGCAGGGCCTGCTGGAGCGGGACGCGGCGAACAGCTATCTGGCAGGAGCGGCTGTGGAAGCCGGGCCCATGCATCAACTCCCGGGTTCCTCGATCACCTATCGGATTGCTGTCGGGCCGCAGCAG
>JAHEEG010000114.1 GCA_024640825.1 Gammaproteobacteria bacterium | reverse complement strand
CGGGGCGACCACGGCCCTCGAAGACACGGAGTATCTGTTCATCTGCGAGGGCCCGGTGCTGTTCTACGACGAGAACGGCTTTACCAGCTACCTCAGCTGGGAACAGCTGGTCCGGTTGCAGGAGGCCCAGGCAGAGAAAGCTCAGTCGGCGGGTTAGCTTTCCGGTGCGACCAGGCTGGCCAGACCGCCTGGCGACAGGATCTCGATCCAGTAACCGTCAGGGTCACGGATGAAGGCCAGGCCTTTCATCGAGCCGTCGTCGGGCCGCTTCACGAAGTCTACGCGCAGCTTTTCGAAGCGTTGGCAGGCTGCGTAGACATCGGGTACCGAGACGCCTATGTGACCAAAACCCCGGGGCTCTGCGTTGCCGTCATGGTAGTGGAAGTCTGCTTCTGACTCCGTGCCCCAGTTGTGGGTGAGCTCCACCAGCGCCGGCTGAGCGAACACCCATCGGGCCCTGTCCGCTCTGTCGGTCGGCGGGGTCTGGTCTGGATAGCCCATGAAGTACAGGGTGAAGCGCATATCCTCGAAGTCGTAGCGATCCAGCAGGGTCATGCCGAGAACGTCACGATAGAAGGCGATGGATGCTTCCGGATCCTTGATGCGGAGCATGGTCTGATTGAGCACATAGCCAGCGGTATCGGTCATTATAGGAATCGCTCCGGTCCGGAATTTTGAATCTGCCTAGGGTAGTGGAAAAAGGGATGCTTGTGCAGGATGCAGCGGGAAACCGATTGCCCAGGTCGCGGCTGGTGTACTTCGGCCTGCCGGACTTCGCCGTATACCTGGCAGCAATTCCCGTTTCTCTCTATCTGCCCTTTGTCTACTCCCGGGATCTCGGTCTGAACCTGGCTGAAATCGGGCTGATTCTGATGCTGGCGCGCATCACGGACGTCATCACCGATCCACTGATTGGCTACCTCAGCGATCGAACCGAAACCCGATTCGGCAAGCGCAAACCCTGGCTGGCCGGCGGCGCGCTGGTGATGATGATATCCGCCTGGCAGCTCTTCGCGCCCTCAGGGGCCGTCAGCAACTGGCATCTGCTGATCTGGTCCATGCTGCTGTGGCTGGGCTGGACCATGATCAACATTCCCTACTTCGCTTGGGGCGCCGAGCTGTCCGACGATTACAACGAGCGTACCCGCATCACCGGCTGGCGGCAGGCTTTCGGTTACCTGGGCAACGTCAGCGTTCTACTAGTGCCTGCGGTGTCCGGCGAGTTGTTCGGTTATGGCTCTCTGCCCCGGGAGGGTCTGACCATCGTCGGGTTCATGGCCCTGGTGCTGCTGCCCGTGCTGGTCGGGCTGGCGCTGTGGCTGGTGCCAGAGCCCGCAAGGCATCGTCCGGTTCAGACCAACCTGATTGCCAGTAGTCGGCAGATGTTTTCCAACGGTTCGTTCATGCTTCTGTTCATCGGTTTTCTCATGCTGTCCATGGGCACCACCTGGGCGTCGTCTCTGTTCATGCTGTTCGCGACCTTCGTGGTGAACATAGAGGCCCAGACCCAGACCATACTGCTGGGTTTCTATCTGACTCAGCTGGTCTCGCTGCCGGTCTGGGTATGGGTTTCGTATCGCATCGGCAAGAAGGAAACCTGGGTTGTGGGCGCGGTTATCTATGTCCTTGCCACCCCCGGTTACCTGATGCTCGGATCCGGAGATGTTGTGCTGTTCTGTCTGGTTCTCGGGCTGTACGGAATCGCCAGCGGCAACTTCGCCGCTATCTCGCTTTCCATGAAAGCTGATCTGATCGAAATTGCCGGCTACCGGACCGGCAGCCACGTGGCGGGTTCGTACATGGCGGTCTGGTCCCTGGGGCAGAAGCTGTTTCAGGCGATTGCCGTCGGCATGGCGCTGCCCCTGGTGAGCCTGTCCGGGTTCGACCCGAAAGGCGCGAACGGCCCGGATCAGCTGCTGGCGCTAACCCTGACGCTGACGATTCCGCCCATGCTGCTCTATGCCGCTTCGGTGTTCGTGATCTGGCGCTATCCGCTCACGGCCGAGCGGCTGCGGCGGTTGCGCGGTGCGTTCGAGCGTCGGGAAATCAGACGACGGCAGCGACAGCTTCAGATATAGGGGCTGCCCTTGAGCGCTTTCTGAATCTTCTTCGCGGTAGCGATGACTTTCTTGTGCGTATAACCCGTGGTGACCGCGGCCAGAATCAGGCAGAGATCGAGCTTCACCACCCTGGTGGTGACGTCACTGGGTGCTTTCAGATACCAGGAAGACATGAGAATCGGGTTCACCTGCCGGTAAACGATGGCGCTCAGCAGATCCACGTCCACCCAGTCGACGAATTCTGACTCGCTGTCGATCTGCTCGATTGCCCTGCGGTAGGTGTTCATACGGATGAGAGTGAACACCTCGGAACTCTTTGAGCGTCTAGAGCTGAGAATGGGGCTCAGGGCTTTGGCGTAGGCCAGGTTCTCCTGGGTCGTCCTCCCCACAGTTTCGATGATGTAGAACAGACGGTCTATGCCGCGGCCGATGTCAGCTTCGTCGATCTGCTGGTAGGCGTAGCGGAAGCGCTCCTCCACCGCGGCACGCAGCAGCTTTTCCTTGCTTTCGAACTGATGGTAGAGGGTTTTGGGTGCGACGCCGCTCGCCTTGGCGAGATCGCGCATGGTCACGCCGTCGTAGCCGCGCTCGGTAATCAGTTCGCGCGCCGCGGCCAGGATAGCTTCCCGGCGGCGGATCTGGCGTTCCGTAGGGCTCTTCAAAAGCGGGGCCGACAGCGGCGTCAGCCGGCAAGCGTCCGTGCGTAGAGGTCGAACACAATTTCCCAGACCCGCTCGGCGGCCTTCTTTGAGTACGCGGGCCTCTGGGGAAAGCAGAACCCGTGCTCGGTGTCAGGATGGGTCTCGATGACATAGGTCACCCCGGCATCGTCAAGGGCACTGGTTAGGTCGGGAATGACGTTGTCTTCGACATAAGGGTCGTGGGCGGCAAAGCCGAGATAAAGCTCGCCTTTAATGTTGCCTGCGAGCTTGTGAGGCGAGTCGTCCTGATCGGTGACGATGCGCACGCCGTACAGAGATGCAGCGGCGGCGATGCGATCGGGAAAGGTTCCCGCGGCGGCAACGACGAACTGCCCGGACATGCAGTAACCGATGACCCCGGTCTTTTCCGTCGCGGTCGGATTGGCCGCCAGATAATCGAGCATGCCCTGAGTGTCGCGCATGATCATTTCGTTGGTCAGTTTAGAGCCAGCGGCAAACATCTTCTGCAGCTCCGATTCCCCTTTGGAAAGATCGAAACGGACCTTACCGTCGCGGTAGTACAGATCCGGCAGCACGCTGAAGTAGCCCTGTTCCGCGATGCGGCGGGAGAAATCCCTTAGCTCCTCGCGGATGCCGGGCACGTCCATGTAGAGAATCACGGCTGGATAAGGTCCCGCGCCATCCGGGTGGGCGACGAAACACTCCATGACGCCATCCGGGGTGGTAACGTCGGCGTGAAATTCCTGCATTCTGGATGTTCCTCTGCGATACTGGAAAAGTAACACGTGTTATACCTCAGTATGTATCGTACCGCTAATACGGAAATGACGCCGGGCGCCTCTGCTTTCCGAACGCCGGTCGTCGCAGTAAGGTAGTCAAAACACCCAGGGAGAGAAAATATGTCCAGAGAACAGCTGGTTGCCATGGCCAGGCGCAATATGGAATACGCGGATGCGGGTACCGTTGAGCAGGAGCCGGACGTCTACAAGGTTGCTGCCGCCAACTACTACGACCCGGAACGCTTCGAAGCGGAGAAGCGCCAGATCTTCCGGCGCATGCCCCTGGTTCTGGCCCCCAGTGCGGAGCTGCCACAGCCCGGCGACTACAAGGCGATGGAGGCCGTGGGCATGCCGGTGCTGCTGACCCGGGGTCAGGACGGCACGGTCCGCGCCTTCATCAACAGCTGCAGCCATCGCGGTACCGCTGTGGTTGTTGACGGTACGGGCAATCGCCGGAAGTTTGTCTGTCCCTATCATGGCTGGACGTTCACCCAGCGCGGGGAACTGGTGGGCATTGCCGCAGAGGACGATTTCGGCGCCATCGACAAAGCCGAATACGGCCTCACGCCGCTGCCGGTGCAGGAGCGGGCGGGCCTCATCTGGTGCATCCTCGATCCCGATTCGGACCTGAGCTTCGATGCGTTTCTGGGCGGCTACGATGACATGCTCGCGCATTTCGGGCTGGAAAACTGGCACCTGTATTCCAAGCGGACCATTCGCGGGCCCAACTGGAAGATCGCCTACGACGGTTATATGGACCTCTACCATCTGCCGGTGCTGCACAAGAACACCATTGGCGCCAGCGCTTCCAACCAGGCCCTTTACTATCCCTGGGGTCCGCACCAGCGGGTGATCTCGCCGAATCGCCAACAGGACATGGAGGATATTCCTGTGGAGGATTGGCCGTCGGAAGTGCTGATGGTTGGTGTCTGGACCATCTTCCCGCACATCTCCATTGCCTCGTTCCGCGGCGGCGGGCGCAGCATCATGCTGTCCCAGCTGTTTCCCGGCGAAACCGTGGATGAATCGTTCACCACCCAGTACTACATCATGGAAGAGGCGCCGGACGCGGAGCAGGCGAAAGAAGCCGAGGCCATGTTCGACCTGCTGGAGAAAGTGGTCGAAGACGAAGATTATGCCACCGGTTTTCTACAGCAGCGGGCGCTCAAATCCGGTGGGCGTGAGTTCGTCCTGTTCGGTCGTAACGAGGGTGGTGGTCAGCGCTTTCACGCCTGGTTGGATCGGTTGCTGGAAACTGATGACAAGGATCTCAACAGGTTGTTTTCCGGAGTCAATGAGTGAGCGAGTCCGCGACCCAAGTGAATCGACAGTTTCTGCTGGCCGGTCGTCCCCATGGAATGGTCAAGGAAACCGACTTCGAGTATCGGGAGGTGCCGGTGCCGGAAATCGGTCCGGGCGAAGCGCTGGTGAAAGCCCGCTTTATCTCCCTCGATCCGTCCATGCGCGGGCAGATGGAGAACCGTGCCGACTACACAGCGCCGCTGCAGATCGGTGATGTCATGCGTGCACGAGGGGTGGGAGAGATTGTTGCCTCCAACAACTCGGAGCTGCCCGTTGGCGCCCTGGCCTGGGGCATCTTCGGTATGCAGGACTACGCGGTAACCAACGGTAGAGGCCCGCAGTTCCGCCTGCTCGCGGAAGGCGAGGACCCGGTTCTGACCCTGGGCGTGCTCGGCAACACCGGGCTGACCGCTTACTTCGGATTGCTGGCCATTGGCCAGCCGAAAGCCGGGGACGTGGTGGTGGTGAGCGGTGCCGCAGGTGCCACCGGCAGCGTCGCCGGGCAGATCGCTAAAATTAAGGACTGCACCGTGTTCGGCATGGCCGGCACCGATGAAAAGTGCGCCTGGCTCAAAACGCTCGGCTTCGATGGAGCCATCAATTACCGAACCCAGGACGTGGCCGCCGAACTGGACCGACTCTGCCCCAAGGGCATCGACGTCTATTTCGACAACGTCGGCGGCGAGATTCTCGACATCTGCCTGGCACGCATCGCAACCAACGCCCGGGTGGTGCTGTGCGGCGGCATTTCCCGTTACAACGCGACGGAGCCGGTGCCAGGGCCGAAAAACTACTTCAACCTGGTGTTCCGCCGAGCGCGTATGGAAGGCTTCATTCAAAGCGATTTTGCCGACCGCTACGACGAGGCGATCGCGGAAATGCGTCGGTGGGTGGATGCGGGGTTGCTGCAGGGCAAGGCGACGGTGATCGAAGGTTTCCGGCAGCTGCCCGAGGCGCTGATTCAGCTTTTCGAAGGCAAAAACACCGGCAAGATGATGGTCAAGACGGATGATTGAAACCCGTGAGCATCCGAAAAAATTCGTCGACGTGCTGGGCAGGCGCATGGCGTACGTGGAAATGGGTGAGGGTGACCCTATCGTCTTTCAGCACGGCAATCCCACCTCGTCCTACCTGTGGCGCAATATCATGCCCCATGTCAAAGACCTGGGCCGGTGTATCGCGCTGGATCTTATCGGGATGGGTGATTCTGACAAGTTGCCGGACCCCGGGCCGGATCGCTACACCTTTGTCGAGCACCGGCGGTATTTCGACGCGGCGCTTGAGGCGCTGGGGGTAACGGGAAACGTCACCCTGGTGATCCACGACTGGGGCTCCGCCCTGGGGTTCGACTGGGCGCGGCGGCATCCGGAGGCCGTCGAAGGCATCTGCTTCATGGAGGCCATTGTGCGGCCGATGACCTGGGACACCTGGCCCGAAACGGCGCGGGGAGTGTTCCGAGGTTTCCGCTCGACTGCCGGAGAAGAGATGGTGCTGGAGAAGAACGTCTTCGTCGAAGCGGTGCTGCCCGGGTCTGTTCTACGCGGCCTGACGGAAGAAGAAATGGCCGTCTATCGTCGGCCGTTTCTGAACGCGGGAGAAGACAGACGGCCGACTCTGACCTGGCCGCGGCAGATCCCGCTGGAGGGTGAGCCCGCAGACGTGGTCGCCATCGTTCAGGAATACGCTGACTGGCTCAGCGAAACGACTGCGCCCAAGCTGTTTGTGAACGCCGAACCCGGCGCGATTCTTACCGGAGAGCAGCGGGAATTCTGTCGCCGCTGGCCGAACCTCACCGAGGTGACGGTCAAGGGCAGTCATTTCATTCAGGAGGATTCTCCGGATGAGATCGGCCAGGCGGTGAGAGACTGGATACACGCTAACGGATAGGAGAACGACCATGCCGACAATCAACACCAGCGACCGTGCGCGCCTGTACTATCGCGTGCAGGGAAAGGATGCGGGGCAGCCGCCGCTGATTCTGATTCATGGCTGGTGTTCGAACCTCGGCCACTGGGACCCGCTGGTTAAGCACTTCGGTCGCCGTCACCGAATACTGCGCGTCGATCGTCGCGGCATGGGCCGCTCTACCACATCCGGCCAGGGGCACACGGCGGTGCAGCATGCCGCCGACATTGCGGAAATCGCCAAGCTGGAAGGTTTCCGCCGCGCGGTGGTGATCGGCCACGCCGGCGGCGGTCCTACGACGCTGGAGCTGAGCCGCAGCTTTCCGCGGTTGGTGAAGGCTACCGTAATGGTGGATTCGGGCATGTATCCGCTGCCGCGGCTGGGTGACGCGAAAAGCGCTTTCGGCGCCGTGCTGGGTGGGATGATCGACGCGCTTTCCGACTCAGACGCTCGGCGCGCGTTCCGCCAGATGTACGTGGGGTACTTCGGACCGAAGTGCGATCGCGCCGTGTCCCGTCAGGCGGTGTCCGAAGCCGCGAAAACCCCATTGCCGGTCGCTATTGACGAGTTGCGTGGTATGGCGGTCAGCACCCAGAAGCTGGCGGACGACATCCGTCAGCCCGTGCTCTGGCTCACCGCGGCTGGCGTTGACCAGGACTATATCCGCAAGCACCTGACAAACGTGCAGTTTGCCGAGGTGGTGGGTTCCGGCCACTTTCCGCAGCTGGAAGTGCCGGCTCAGACCAATGCCATGATCGAGACGTTCATCGCCCAACTCTAATACTGGCCGGCTTTAACCCTGGCTCAGTCGCCTTTTGTGAAGGCCTGGAATTCCGCCTCGAAGTCCGGATGCCAGCGGGACAGAGCGGGTCGGTTACGGATCAGGTCCTCGGCCGCCCACTGCATGCGCCGGTTATCCATCTCGCGGCTGACGTCGTTGTCCGGGCAGATGATGTAAAAGTCGCCGTTGGCCATGCGGCTCAACAGTTCGTCGACCACCTGCTCTGGCCACCAGGCCGCCGGCGGCTTTTCCGGAACGTGGCGACGGATCAAACCGGTGTAGGTGAAGCCGGGCACCAGCAGATGCGCGGTGACCCGGCAGCCCTCGGTGTTGCGGAGCTTGTGTGCGAGGCTCTCGGTCAGCGCTTTTACCCCAGCTTTCGTGACGTTGTAGGCGGCGTCGCCGGGCGGATTGGTAATGCCCTGTTTCGAGCCGGTGTTGATGATGGCGCAGGGCGTATCCTGATGGATCATGGCCTCTGCGAAGGTGTGCACGCCGTTGATGATGCCCCACAGATTGATGCCCATCACCCGCTGCCAGCCCTCGTAGTGGTCCCATGGGCCGCCACCGGGTCCGGTGCCGGCATTGTTCATGAGCACGGCTACCTCACCGAAGCGATCGTAGGCCTGCTGCTTCAGGCGGGCAACCTGATCGATCTGGGATACGTCGGTCTCGACAGCGATCACGGCCTCCTGTCCGCGTGGAGACGCGGCGGCGATCTCTGAAGCAGCCGTTTGCAGCGATTCACCGTCGACGTCGGCAACGCAGACGTTCATATCCAGCTGCGCGTAGCGTTTAGCCGCAGCGAGCCCGATGCCGCTGGCGCCGCCGGTGATGACGGCGGTTCTGCCCGGGGCGATGGCGGGATGGTTGGGCATGGGGGTTCTCCGTTGGGAATGCGGCAAAGGTAGCCGCTGGCCTGCGCCTTGGCCAGTCGCGATCGCTGACGGACCAGCCCGCTGCTGGTAAGCTCGGCAGCGGGAGGGAAACGGTATGAGCAGTTCGCATCAGGCCATTTCGCACAAGGCACTGTGGGAACGTTTCGGCAGCCTCAGCTATCAGGATCTGCCCGAGGACGTCAGGACTCTGGCGGGGCAGTGCATTCTCGACTGGTTCGGCTGCGCCCTCGCGGGCAGCCGTGAACCGCTGGCTGACATTCTCAGGGCCGAGTTCGCTGATGTGGCAGGCCCCTGCGCGGTTGTGGGTACGGCCATGCGCACCAGCCCCACCGTTGCAGCGCTGATCAACGGGGCCACCAGCCACGCGCTGGATTTCGACGACACCAGCACGGTCATGGGCGGCCATCCCACGGTACCCGTTTTCCCGGCGGTGCTCGCGCTGGCCGAGGAGCGAGCGGCTTCCGGCACCGATCTCATCACGGCCCTGGTCGTCGGCGCGGAGGTGGAAGGTCGTCTGGGTTCCGCCATCGGCGGCAAGCACTACGCCAGGGGCTGGCACGTCACCTCCACCATGGGCGTGTTCGGCGCTGCCGCTGGTGCATCTCACCTGCTGGGCCTGGATGCGCATCAGTTCGGTTACGCCATGGGTCTGGCGGCATCTCAGGCCAGCGGCCTGAAAGCCAATTTCGGCACTATGACCAAACCTTTTCATGCCGGCCATGCCGCGGAGCGGGGGCTGCTTTCTGCCAGGCTGGCCGCCAGAGGCTACACGTCGAATCCCGGAGCCTTTGCCGCACCTCAGGGACTTGTGGAAGCCGCAGGCACCGGCGCCATCGATGAGGACCGCCTGGCGATCGTGGATGGCGAGTGGCTCATCCGACACACGCTTTTCAAATACCATGCGGCCTGCTACCTGACCCACGCGGCTATCGAAAGCGCCCTGCGCCTGCGGCCGGCGGTTGCTGTCGAGCGCCTGGCCGCCGCTACGGTTACCGTTCATCCGAGCCTGCTGGACGTGTGCGGGATACCTCAGCCGCAAACGGGCCTGGAGGCCAAGTTTAGCCTTACGGGAACCACCGCCATGGCGATTCTGGGCATGGATACCACCGATCCGGCTACCTATGTCGACGCCCTGGTTCAAGGCGAGCCACTGCAGCGTCTGATTCGTCGGGTGCGCATTGAGACCGACAGAAATCTGTCTCAGACCCAGGCGGTTGTGGAGCTTGAGGACAAGACGCAGCGTCTTTTTCGGGCAGAGCACGACAGCGGCGTCCCGGCCAGCGATCTGGCTGCTCAGGGTGCCCGGCTGCACGACAAGTTTCTCGGCGTCGCCGGCACCGCGCTGGGAGAAGGTGCCGTGATGTTCGAGCAGAAGCTGCGGTCGCTGCCGGGTGTTGACGATGTCCGGAGCGTGCTGTCATGAGGCTGGGCGCCCTGCTAGGGCTCTGGTGAGCAGATTATGTTTAGGGGAAGACGGTGCAGGCCAACAGGAGGAGAGAGATGAGTCTGGTAATGCCAACGTCACAACAGTGGGCAGCAGATTGCGCGGCGGACGGTGAGTTCAGGCTGGCGGCCCGACACTGGACAGGCGGGTTGCGCCTGCTCATCGGCGGAAAAGTCCTGGCCCTTTCATTGAGCGACGGCGCCGTCACCGGTGGCGATGCCGCCGTCGATCTGGGGTCCGACGACAACGTGCTCGAGTTCGAAGCCTCCCAATATCTCTGGGAGAAACTCCTTGCAGCCGTTCCGCCGAGGCTGCACAACGACATTGGGCCGCTGCTGTCCGATGGGCTGACCCGCCGCGGTGACAGGCTGCTGCACGCCCAGTACTTCCCTGCCGTGATGCGCGCCATTGAGCTACTGCGGCCGCCCGGGCTTGAACCCTCTGCCATGCGTGACGAAGGCGGCGCCGTGTACCGCCTCGATACGCCAGTGGGACGATACGTGCATCTGGAGCTGGGCGGTCACGATCACAGGATCTATTTCGAAGAGGCGGGCAGCGGCATACCGCTGCTGCTGCAGCATACTGCAGGCAGCCACGGCAGCCAGTGGCGGCATCTGTTCGAAGTGCCGGAGATTACCGACCACTACCGCCTGATCGCCTACGACCTGCCGTTTCACGGCAAGTCGCTACCGCCGGTGGGTAAAGCGTGGTGGGCCGAGCCCTATGAGCTGGACGGCGCTTTTCTACGGTCGGTGCCGGTGACCCTGGCGCGCGCGCTGGCTCTCGACAACCCGGTATTCATGGGCTGCTCCGTTGGCGGCCTGCTGGCGCTGGATCTGGCGCTTCATCACCCGGATCTGTTCCGAGCGGTGATTTCGCTGGAGGGCACGCTGAACATCGAAGACGAGCTCTCCAGCTTCCCCGAGTTCTGGCATCCTCAGGTGAGCAACGAGTACAAATCCCGGCTCATGGACGGGCTGATGTCGCCGACGTCGCCTGTTGCGTACAGGAAGGAGACGACCTTCGTCTATGCGTCCGGATGGCCGCCGCTGTTCCTTGGCGACCTGCACTATTACATGAAGGATTACGATCTCCGAGAGAAGGCCGCCGACATCGATACCAGCCGCGTCGGCGTGCACATTCTGTCCGGCGAGTACGACTGGAGCGGCAGTGCGGAACTCGGGCGGGCCGCCCACGAAGCAATTCCCGGATCGACGTGGGGGCAGATGGCAGGCGTGGGCCATTTTCCGATGTCCGAGAATCCAGTCGAGTTCGTCCAGTATCTGCTGCCGGTGCTGCAGCAGATCCGCGCTGAAGCCCAGCTGCTGCGTGAAGCATGAACCCTGCTGCGGATCCGGCCGTGCTCGCGGAGGTGGCGGCGAAGTGCAGGCGCTCATCGGCGGACGCTATCTGGATCGTCACGAGCGGTGCAACGATGAATGGCGTTTGAGTCATCGCACCTACGTGCTGGACTGGAACATCAACCGGCCGGGCACCGGTACAGCGCTCAGCGGTTTCCACGTGCCGTATGTCAGGGGTTTGTCGGGGGCTGAAGATCCTGGCCTTCGCCTGCTGGATTCCTGGCGCATCGCCGAGTCCCGAACACCTGACCAGAGTAAAAGCATGGAAATATCCGGTTCCCTTGTCTCCAGAGTGGAGGGGGCGCTTGCCAAGGGCGAGATTCACGAGCTGATCATGGCACAGGCGCGAGCCACCGACCGGGCGGACGAGGCGCTGCTGCGATCGCTCTGGCACCCGGGCGCTACCGTGGACATGGGCGCCTTCTTCACCGGCGCGGCGGATGCCTACTGTGGGGTGCTGCTGGACGCCGTGGGTTCATTCGTGCGCGTCGCCCATACCGTGGCCAACGAGTGGGTACAGGTTGCCGGGGATAGTGCCGTGGCGGAAAGTTACGTGATCGCCATC
>JAHEEG010000113.1 GCA_024640825.1 Gammaproteobacteria bacterium | reverse complement strand
GACCCGGTTTCACCGAGTTTCTACGCGAGCAGCTGCAGCACCGGGTGACCGGACGCGCTATAGTCCGCGCCTTCGTCCTTCGCCAGGAGCCCCGCCAGAACCATGCTGCCACCGATTCCTCAACGGATTGCCAAGGAGCTGTCTGCGCGCACCAATCAGGTCAGCGCAGCAATAGCACTGCTCGACGAGGGTGCCACGGTACCCTTCATCGCACGCTACCGGAAGGAAGCCACCGGCGGACTGGATGACACGCAGCTGCGACTGCTCGGTGAACGCCTGATCTACATGCGCGAGCTGGAAGAACGCCGGACGACGGTGCTGGCCGCGATCGAAGAGCAGGGCAAGCTTTCCAGCCACCTGCGCGCGAACATTGACAAAGCCGAAACAAAACAGCGCCTGGAGGACCTTTATCTTCCCTATAAGGTCATGCGGCGCACCAAGGCAGAGTTGGCTCGCGAGGCCGGTCTGGAAACCTTGGCAGATACGCTGCTGGCGAACCCCCTGCTCGACCCTGAAGCCACCGCTGGCCGCTATCTGCGTACGCCCTTTACCACCGAAGCCGGAGACAACCCGGGCGTGGCTGATGCGAAAACCGCGCTGGAGGGCGCGCGACTGGTCTTAATGGATCGTTTCAGTGAAGACGCAGAATTGCTGGGCGAGCTGCGCAGACACCTGTGGACACAGGGCCTGCTGACATCAACATTAGTGACCGGCAAGGAGCAGGAAGGGGCCAAGTTTCGAGACTACTTCGACTACGCGGAGCCGATTGCGCAGATTCCCCCGCATCGTGCTCTGGCACTTTTCCGCGGTCGAGGGGCAGATGTATTGCGGCTGTCGCTGAAGCTGCCGGAAGAACTCGAGCAGACCGGCTGGAGCAGCGCGGATGGCGCCTGCGAGCGGAAAATCGCCAGGCACCTTGGCCTGGAAGACCGTAACCGACCGGTAGATGCCTGGATCGCCGAGGTGGTTCGCATGACCTGGCGAGTAAAGCTGGCGCCTTCAATCGAATCCACGCTGTTGGCTGATTTGCGAGCAACGGCGGAAGAGGAAGCCATCAGAGTATTCGCACGGAATCTGCACGATCTGCTGCTGGCCGCGCCGGCTGGCCAGCGAATCACCATGGGCCTGGACCCGGGCATCCGCACGGGTGTCAAAGTCGCGGTAGTAGACGCGAACGGCAAACTGCTGGATACCGCTACCATTTACCCGTACCCGCCAAAGAAAGATGTCTCCGGCAGCCTGGCTACACTTATCGCACTCGCGAAAATGTACAAGGTCGAGCTGATCGCAATAGGCAACGGTACCGCGTCGCGCGAGACCGAGGCGCTGGTCGCGCAACTGATATCCCAACAACCGGACCTAGGCCTGCACAGCGTGATGGTTTCCGAAGCAGGCGCGTCCGTCTACTCCGCTTCCGAATTTGCAGCCCGGGAATTTCCACAGCTCGACGTCAGCCTGCGCGGTGCGGTGTCAATCGCCAGGCGTCTGCAGGATCCGCTGGCAGAGCTGGTGAAAATAGATCCTAAGTCTATCGGTGTCGGCCAGTACCAGCACGACGTCAGCCAGATGCGACTGGCCAGAACGCTGGATGCCGTGGTGGAGGACTGCGTCAACAGCGTGGGTGTCGATCTGAACACGGCGTCCGCTCCCCTGCTGTCGAGAGTGGCCGGCTTGTCTGCAGGTCTGGCGGAGAACGTAGTGGCGCTTCGTGACACTCAAGGACCCTTTCGCAATCGATCCGATCTGTTATCCGTTCCCCGCCTGGGTCCAAAGGCGTTCGAACAGGCTGCGGGCTTTCTGCGTATCGCCGGTGGCGAAAATCTCCTGGACGCGTCCGCCGTGCACCCGGAAGCTTACCCGCTGGTAGAGCGCATACTGACCGATCTGGCCGTCCCCATGCACGATGTCCTGCAGGACCCATCCCTGCTCAAAGCAGCCGATGCCGCACGCTACACCGATGAACAGTTCGGCATGCTTACGGTGCAGGACATTCTTCACGAACTGGAGAAACCCGGTCGGGATCCTCGACCGGAATTCAAAACCGCCTCCTTCAAGGAGGGCGTGAACGACCTGAAAGATCTAGCGCCGGCAATGATGCTGGAAGGCGTGGTCACCAATGTCACCAACTTCGGGGCGTTCGTCGATGTAGGTGTGCATCAGGACGGGTTGGTGCATATCTCCATGTTGGCTGACCGGTTCGTCAAGGACCCCCACCAGATCGTCAGAGCCGGTGACGTCGTGCGGGTCAAAGTTCTGGACGTGGATGTGCCGCGCAAGCGGATCAGCCTGTCCATGCGCCTCGACCAGCCAGCAGCCGATCAGCGGGAGACACCTCGACCACAGGGTCGCGAGCGCACGCGCGACAGCAAAAAGAAAATGGCCGCAAGAACCGATTCCCCGAGCGCCCGTACCACTGAGGCAACAAAACAAGGCACGATGGCAGACGCCTTTCGGAAGGCGTTCGACAACAAAAGCGATAGTGCCGAATAGGATCGCTGCTCTAGGGTCACTGCCTTACCGACTCAGGAACCTACCGGACCGCCCCGCGTGCAGAGCTCACCGAAACTCAGTCGAGTGCTTCAGCATGTGAGCCGGACCATACGGACTGTTGATGACCGCGTGCTCCCCATAGATCGCCTCTTTCTGATTGCCGAACACCTGGCGATTGGCGGCAAGAGGCGCGAGCGCGCTCGCCTTCTGCACGGCAGCGCTCAGCAGGTCCTCCGCACTCGCCACCTGCTGGACAATGCCCACTGACAGTGCATCGGGCCCGGTCCAGCGCCGGGCCAGCTGAACCGTTTCATAGAATGCGTTCATGGGAATCTTATGGCGGAAAAGCGCAAGTTCAGGCCGCGGAATGGTCATCCCGAGCTGCATCTCGTTAGCACAGGCGAAGCCCCGATCTTTCCGCATTATGCGTACGTCATGGCACAGCGCCATCATGAATCCAGCGCCGAATGCATGACCGTTAATGGCACAGACTGTGGGCACCGGCAGCGTGATCAGACGGCCCATGAGGGCCATGAACTCCTCGCCGAACACCTTCCTGTCGCCGCCCCGGTGCTCGCCCGTGGATTGAACCCATTCCAGATCCAGGCCGTTGGAGAAAAATTTCTGGTCCGCCGACGTCGTAACCAGCGCGGCAGGCCCTTCCGAGGCTTCGACGTCGTCCAGCGCCGCTGCCATCTCGCGCACCAGCGTGGTGTTCCAGCGATTCTCTCCAGCGTTCATCGCAAGCGTGAAAACGTCATCTTCTCGGGTAAGGTCGATCATTCCACTGTCCTCATCACTCTACAATTTCGAGCCTGTCAGTTTCGTGTACCGGGAATCAAACCGGCCTGCCGCGTATCAGCTGCGAAGCGCGCGCAAGGCTTCCAGATCTGCCGTGACCGAGCGGGCCGCCCGGAAATAGGCGGCCACGCCGCCAAAGCTGACCAGCAGCACGCTGACCATCGCCCAGCGCAGCGACTCGCGGCCCAGGCTCGGTATGTAAAGGTCGCTGATGACACCCACCGCCAGGGGGCCCAGACCCAGACCGATCAGATTGTAGATCAGCATGTACACCGAGGCGGCAATCGCCCGCCGCCCCGGCGGAACCAGCTCCTGGATGATCGCCCAGGTTGGCCCGGCATACACGCTGGAGAGGATCCCGGGCAGCACGAACAGACTCAGCGCCAGCCAGGTGTTGTCCGTGAGCAGCATGGCAATCAACAGCGGCACGCTGATCAGAATGGCCAGACCCGGCAGCCAACCGTTCCAGCCCAGGTCGCGACGGCTGAGGCGCGCACAGAGCACGCCGCCCGCCACCGCGCCCAGCCCGCCGAGAACACCGACGATGATCGATATCGCCGTGCCCGCTTCGCCGGTGGAAAGGTCGTGATAACGAATGTAGTAGACCGGCATCCAGGTATGAATGCCATAGGCAGCCAGGCCATAAAGGGTGCCGCCGAGTACGAAACGTCGAAGCGAGCGAACCCGCCCGATCAGCGAAATACCGTCCCAGGTTTCCCGCAGCCAGCGCTTTCTAGGTTCTGCAACCGAGCGGCGCGCCGGCTCCGGCACTGTCAGATAAAGGGTGACCGCCAGCAACAGGCCCGGCACGGCAGCAACGAGAAACGCTGTGCGCCAGCCAAACCACTCGTTCACCCAGCCGCCGATCAGCAGACCCAGCATCAGACCGATGTTGCCGCCCGCCGCAAGCACGCCCATCGCCGATGGCCTTTCCTGAACCGGATAGAGATCCGAGAGCATCGACTGGCTGGCGGGCATGGTACCGGCCTCGCCAATGCCCACGCCGATGCGAGCAAGAAACAGCTGCAAAAAGCTGGTGACCGTTCCGCACAGCGCGGTCATGGCGCTGAAGACGGTGACACAGATGACGATGATATTACGACGATTGAGCCGGTCCGCCAGCGTCGCTATGGGAACGCCCAGCAAGGCGTAGAAGGCGGCGAAAGCGATGCCGGACAGCAGGCCCAGCAGGCTGTCGGGCAGCGCAAATTCCTGACCGATGGGCTCCAGCAGCACGCCGAGAATCTGCCGGTCGACGAAGTTGAACGCCGCCGTCAGGGTCAGCAGCGCGAGAACATAACCGCGGCTGCCAATCACCCGACGGGTCGGTCCCCCTTGATAGTCACCCGTTCCATGCGTCGCACCTGGGGCCAGTAATCCGAGGCTGCGTAGTGCTGGCAAGACCGGTTGTCCCAGAACGCGATGGAGTTTTCGCGCCACTTGAATCGGCACTGATACTCGGGAATCGAAGCCTGGCGATACAAATAGCGGAGCAGTTCATCCGACTCCGTTTTGTCCATGCCGTCGATCTCCTGTGTAAATCCGATATTCACATACAGACTTCTGCGCCCCGTATCCGGGTGGACGCGCACCACAGGGTGGTGAGGATTGGGATACAGCCGCTCCATCTTCGCCAGCCCCTCGGGATCATCCCTGAAGCGTCTTCGGAAGTGAGCGAAGTCGTGACGCGCGGTCATACCCTCGAGCTTCGTCTTCAACGCTTCGTCGAGCCCTTCGTACGCGGCTTCCATATCGGAAAACAGGGTATCGCCGCCCACCTCAGGTACTTCAAGAGCACGCAGCACTGAGCCAAGGGAAGGCTCGAGTCGCCAGGTCACATCGGAGTGCCAGTTGTTTTCGCGGCCTCGGCTTTCGCGGTTGTGGGTAATCGCGAGCACCTCGGGATAGCCCGGTTTGCTGTTGGCAAAGGGGTGCACCTCCAACTCGCCAAATGCACGGGCAAACGCCAGGTGCTGTTCCGTCGTGAGATCCTGATCCCGGAAGAAAATCACCTTGCTTTCCAGCAGGGCCAGATAAATGGCCGCCTGCAGATCCGCGGTCAGCGGTTCGCGCAGGTCGACGTCGCGCACCACGGCGCCGATGGTGGGGCTCAGTCGTTCAATGTTAAGGGCAGTCTGTGGGGCTGCTTCAGGCATGTTCACGGGGATGACTCCAAATTGTCACACAGGCGCACTGTGCCACCATTGACCTAAGTCGTCACCCCGCCCGCACGCCTAGGACCCATTCAGTGCCCAATCGTAGTCGTATCGTATACGCCCCGTATAAGTGATCAATTCGCTGGCCATCGTCGCATGGTGTTCCGCCAGATAGCGAACCAGAGCCGGCTCGTCCTCCGCAAAATCTCCTGCGTACCACTTGTACAATTCAGACAGCTGGAGCCGACCTCGATCGTCGAATCGGGCACCACGCGGATGATTGATGTAAGCCGCTTCGCCGGCGTCGAGCAAGGTCTCGACGTTGCTCGACGTATAGGCAGTCTTTGCCAGGTTCGGACAACCGATGCTGGCACAGTTAACGGCATAGTGAATACGCCGGTCCCGCCAGATCGGCCGCAGCACCCGATGCTCGATGTCGTTCAGGGTCAACGGCTGCCCGGCAATGGTCAGCAAAGGGTCGTTCCAGGGGCCTATAGAGAACCACCCCTTGCCCATTCGCAGAATGCTGCCCTTCTTCGGATGTCGCAGAACGACTTCCACGGTCAGCGCGTTGTAAAGGTTAATCCAGTAGGCGAACTGTTCGGCGCGGTTGTACGTCCTGGGATCTAGGCTCGAGAGCGAATCGAGATAGTCGCCAAGCTCTGCTCGATGACGGCCACTGACCGCCTGATAGGCGACGCGATTGATGCCATCACTGCCGACCCGCAGATTATCGTCCAGAAACGACTGCCACCGTCCGTGATCGATAGACCGGGCGTTTGACTCATCGCTGGCATTCCAAAAATCCCACAGATCGGCTTTCGGCGCCGCGCCTGCCGCGCCCATCGACAAAAGAGCGGCTAATGCCACCATCAATTGCAGCAAAACGCCCATGACCTTTACTCTCTGCATCCCATCCTCCGACAAAACGCGGGCTGGCCGCGCCGCGCTAAACCAGATTGAACCCTTCCGCGCTGAGTGGCATCGATCGGATCCGAATGCCCGTTGCGGCGAAGATCGCATTCGTAACCGCCGGCGCCAGGGGTGGCAGCGCGGGCTCGCCCAGCCCCGTGGAAGGGTTGTCGCTCTGGATGAAGTGCACGTCGATCGCGGGCGTCGATCCGATCCGCATTACCGGATACTGATGGAAGTTGTCCTGTTGAATCACACCGTCCTTCATGGTGATCTGCTGCAACGCCATGGTGCTGAGCCCATCGACGACAGCTCCCTGCACCTGGCCGATAGCGCCGCTCATGTTGATGATAGGGCCGACGTCTACCGCGACCGTCACCTTGTCGACACGGAAATTCCGATCCGCGTCCACCGTGACCTCGGCGACTTCCGCGACATGCGCGGCGTGACAGAAGTAGAACGCCATGCCCTGTCCAGAGCCTTCCGGCATTTCCTTGCCCCAGCTCGCCTTCTCCGCCACCAGCCGGATGACGTCCATGGCACGACCCGTATTGAGCGCGTTGACGTTGCCCTCGGTTACCCAGCGTCGCGGCTCCATCTGCTCGAGCAGGAACTCGACGTGATCGCGCCCCGCGAGCACGGCAAGCTCGTGGAGGAAACTCTGCTCCACGAACGCATTCGTGTTGGAGCCCGGCGCGCGCCAGGCGCCACAGCGCGTGGCGACGTCCACCATCGTTTGCCGGACGCGCGCGTTTTTCATCACCGATTGCGGTAGCTCGTTACCTCGCAGCCCGGAGCCGATGACGGGTTTGCCGCCCTTCGCGAATCCTATGTAGTGCTGGTCCCAGGCCGCCAGCTTGCCATCGGGATTCACCGCACCCTTCATGTTCTCGAACCCGCCGACCCTGAAGAGGTCGTTGTGGATGTCGTCTGGGCGCGTCCATGTCAGCTTCACCGGAACGCCCGCCCGATGGGATATCGCCATCGCCTCTGTCGCGAAATCATGAACCGCCCGCCGTCCGAATCCGCCACCCAGCCGCTTCGGGTTCACGATGACATTTTCAGGCGCCAGGCCCAGCATATTCTGCGCGATTTCCTTCACCTGCGCGGGAAACTGGCTGCCCAACCAGACCTCCAGCGTGTCGGGCTCGCCGCCCTGCCCTTTCCGGTAGGCGGCGGTGCAGTTCATGGGCTCCATGCAGACGTGGGCAACGTAGGGGAACTGGTAGAACGCCTCGTGAACCCGGTTTTCCGGATCCGCAAGCGCTTCGTCGACAGAGACACCGGCAGCCAGAGTCTCTCCATTGCCTTTACGGGCGACCCCCTTCGCCTGCTCGACCATTCGGGACCAGTCATCGTCGGACGCTCCGGTAGTGTCCCATTTCACATCGAGCCTGCGCTTCGCCTCGAACACCGACCAGGAGTCGTCGCCGACAATGGCGACACCACCGCGCAGCGCGGCCAGGCCGTTCAGAAATCCCATGGAAGCCCTGCCCGCCCGGTCGTCGGGCGCCAGGATGAAGGCATCGGCAATTCCCGGGAGCCCCTTGATCTCCGCCTCGTTGAACCGGATCGCCTTGCCGCCGACCCTGGGGCAGCTGGTATAGGAAGCGTATTTCATTCCCGGGACATCGACGTCGATGCCGAACTCGGACTGCCCCGTCGCGATCACCAGGTTATCCACCCCGCCAACGGCGGTGCCGATGATGGTGTAAGAGCGTGGATCCTTGAACGACAGCATCTCCGGGTCCGGCACGGGCTGCTCTGCCGCCAGCGCGGCCAGCTGGCCGAAGGTCCGGCTCTCGCCCGACCGGTGAACCACCCGGCTGTCTCTCGCGTCCAGGTCCGCCCGGTCAACCTCCATCAGCAGCGCCGCCGCACCGATCAGCATCTCGCGCGCCGATGCGCCCATTCGACGCATCGCGCCGATGTTGTTGGGAATCGACGTGGAGCCACCGGCCCCCTGCAGACCAAACCTGGACTCATCGATTGGCGCCTGAATGATCTTCACGTCTTCCCATCTGGCACCCATTTCCTCTGCAACGATCATGGGCAGTGCGGTTTTTACACCCTGCCCCATCTCCGGGATGCTGGAGTAGATGGTGATCTCGCCATCTGGGGCAATCCGTATGTAGGCATTCAGTTCCCGGGAGCTGAGCAGCGTGCTGAGCTCCTCGGCAGTTGCCGGTCTGTTCAGGCTCAGCTCCAGCATCAACCCGCCGCCAGCCAGCGCGGTAACCTTGAGAAGCTCCCGCCGACTCATCCTCCCTCGGGCATTCATCCCTGATCTCCTGCATCAGCGTTGTAGAAGGATGCAGCCGTGTGCACCGCTTTGCGGATTCGGACATAGGTGCCGCAACGGCAGTAGTTCCCGGCCAGAGCTGCATCGATATCCTCGTCGGCGGGACGGCTGTTGGTTGCCAGCAGCGCGGCGGCGCTCATGATCTGCCCTGCCTGGCAGTAGCCGCATTGCGGCACGTCGTGCTCGATCCATGCCGCCTGTAACGGGTGCAGGTCGCCGGTCCCCGCAAGACCTTCGATCGTCGTTACAGCACCGGTAACGGCGGATACCGGCAGCGTGCAGGAGCGCACCGCAGCGCCGTCCAGATGCACGGTGCACGCGCCGCACTGGGCGATGCCGCAACCGAACTTGGTTCCCATCAGCTTCAGCTTGTCCCGGAGCACCCACAGAAGGGGCATGTCCGGGCTGACATCGACCTCTTGTAACTCACCATTGACCGTTAACTTGAACCTGCTCACTCAGCTCTCCTTGATCACATTGCGTCCGAGCCGGGTGGTTCGAGTTCGAACACCACCAGCCAGACTGGCACCCAGCTATCTTGCCTTGGCAAACCGCCAATATCTCGCAGAATTATCCATGTAGTAACCTTTGCAAAGAAAATCTGACAAAGTAGCTGGCTATGAGGACAGAACTCACGCTCACCCGGGACAGCTTCGACGCCGTCATCTTCGACCTCGATGGGGTCATCACCTCCACCGAGAACTTACACGCGCGCGCATGGAAAGATACCTTCGACGAGTTGCGGAACCGCCTCGTGAAGTCTGGAGAAGCGGGCTTCGAACCTTTCTGCATAGACCCGGATTACTATAGGTACGTCGATGGGAAACCCCGCCATGACGGCGTGGCGAGCTTCCTGGCGGCGCGGGATGTTGATCTGCCGCATGGCGATCCCGATGACGCGCCAGACGCGCTCACCATCTGCGGCTTGGGAAATCGCAAAAACCTGGAATTCCTGCAGCTGCTGGAGCACGAAACGCCAGCCGCCTATCCGTCATCAATCGCCCTGATTCGAAATCTTCGGCAAGCCGGCTTTGGTGTCGCCGTGGTGTCCTCGAGCCGCAACTGTGTCTCTATTCTCCGATCCGTCGGCGCGTTGGACTTGTTTGATGTCAATGTAGATGGCGAGCAGAGCGAACACTTGGGGCTAGCCGGCAAGCCCGCACCGGACATCTTCCTCCGCGCAGCATCTGCGCTCGGAGTCGAGCCTGCACGCGCCGTGGTGGTTGAAGACGCCATAGCGGGCGTACGAGCAGGCCGCGCCGGAAGGTTCGGACTCGTCATTGGTGTCAACCGGGGAAACCAGGCTGCGGAGCTCTACGATTCCGGAGCGGATTTCGTCGTAGCTGATCTGGAAGAGCTCGCCGTCGAGGGCTGCTGCACACCACCGCCGTCTGCACTCGAGAACATCGGCCAGATCATCGAGCGCTTTCAGGGCCACCCACCTATCGTTCTCCTGGACTACGATGGAACCCTGACACCTATCGCTCAGAGGCCTGAACTGGCTTGTCTGTCTGGAGCCTCCAAAGCCGTGCTCGCGAAGCTGGCGGCGATCTACCCCACGGCGATAGTCAGCGGCCGGGACCTCGATGACGTTCGGGCCCTGGTCGATGTCGATCGGATACTGTTTGCAGGCAGTCACGGATTTGATATCGCTCTCCCCGACGGATCCAGATTCAGCCCGGACGGGGCAGAAGACGCGCTCCCGAAGCTGGAGCGGGCCGAGGCCGAACTGCGCGAAAGGCTGGCTGCACTGCCCGGAGTGCTCGTCGAACGCAAGCGTTTCGGCATCGCCGTGCACTATCGTCTAGCAGCGGAGGAGAACCTGATCGTCATTGAGCAGACCGTTGATTCGGTACTAGCAACCGCGCCGGGCCTGCGAAAAAGGGGCGGAAAGAAGATTTTCGAACTCATCCCAGATCAGCCTTGGGACAAGGGAACCACGATCAAGTGGCTGCTGCAGAACATGGACGGAGCAAACCTCAACGCCATTCCGATCTTCATCGGTGATGACCTGACTGACGAGGACGCTTTCCGGGTGCTCGAGAGTCAGGGCATCGGCATCGCGGTGATGGAGCAGGCGCGCCCCACCCGGGCGTCCTTCAGTTTGCGGGACCCGGAAGAAGTCTACACCTTCCTTAGCCAGCTGATCGGCGACACCGGCTCGGAATGAACGGCTGGCGTCTCATCTATACCGGGTACGTGCCGGCACAGGAACGGCTCCGGGAAGCCTTGTGTACCCTGGGCAACGGGTACTTTGCCACCCGCGGTTCTTCGCCACAGGCTCTGGCCGACGAGCATCACTACCCGGGCACCTATATCGCCGGTTGCTACAATCGCCTCAGGAGCAGGATCGCCGGTCGCGAAGTTGAGAACGAATCTCTGGTCAACGTTCCCAACTGGTTGCCGCTGAATTTCCGGATCGACAACGATGACTGGTTCGACCTCGGTGCTGTGACGCTACTGTCCTATCGTCAGGAACTGCTCATCAAGGAAGGAGAGCTGCGGCGTTCGATCCGCTTCCGAGACCGGGGCGATCGGATCACCCGCTTGGAAGAACGACGTCTGGTCCACTTTGGGCTGAGCCACGTGGCTGCGCTGCAACTTCAACTGGTAGCAGAGAACTGGACCGGGACGGTTGAAATCAACAGCGCCCTGGACGGATCGGTCACCAACTCGGGCGTTGCCCGCTATCGCAAGCTTGGCGGCCAGCATCTGGAAGCGCTCACAGCCATCACGCTGGGCCGAAACGTGCTTTTTCTCAAGATGCGGACCGTCGATTCGCGGATTGAGATCGCCTCCGCTGCACGCACCGTAATCTACCAGGACGCCGAGCGTCTCGATCTCAAGCCTTCCATTGATCGATCCACCGGCCGGATCGGACACCGATTCACCCTGTCCATGCAACAAAATCGACCGGTAACCGTCGAGAAGACGCTCGCGGTGTATACGTCCCGGGATCACGCCATTTACGAACCAGGTCTCGAAGCGCAGAGACGGACGGCCGAAACCCCGCCCTACCCTGAGCTCTACCGCACGCACCGGTTGGTCTGGGATCAGCTCTGGCGACGCTTTGCGCTTGACCTGACCCATGTCGATCGCGACGAAGAACACCG
>JAHEEG010000112.1 GCA_024640825.1 Gammaproteobacteria bacterium | reverse complement strand
AGGCCGAAGTATCGGACGATGGAAAAGTTTTGCTCATGCAGCGCCACAGCCAATGGGCTAAGACTCATCGGCCTTCACCTTGACGACCTAATCTAGCCCGAATCTCTAATATACTGATTTGCACGGCTGACGAACTCGGTACCGAAGGCACAAAATATGCCCAACATGGTGCCGAGAATAGCTCCCAGCGAAAGCAGCAGGGCCTTACCGGGACCCACCGACTCTGGAGAGCTCAGCGCCACGAACAGCACCCGTGTGGGAGTGACATCCGCCAGATTGTTAGTCGCGGCCTGCACCCCGAAGCGCGCCTCTTCGATCATTCCCCGATACTTCAGCTGCTCATCGTTCAACCGAACTCTCGACAACTCGACAAGCGCATGCTGATCAGCCAGAGTCGCTTTGTAGTCGCTATCTATCTTAGCGATCTCGTTACCGAGAGCTTCAATATCGCTGGCGACACGCCTCTGAGCCCTCGCATTCTCATCGAGATCATTTGCTGCGGATAGCAGATCTTGCGCTAGTACGATGTCGACTCTATTCTGTAATTCTTGCACCCTTGATCGCGCCTGGTCGACCTGGCCCGAAATCATCTGAACGCTATTGGACTCGGACGAATTGGACCGCTGTTCGGGGGCATTTGCCCGAGAGGAAAGCAATTCTTCCACAACTGCTTGGCCTGCCCGGATCTCCTCCTGGAGAAGAGATTTATTCTTCTCCAAACTGTCGATCCGGCCCTTCAGCAACTGCTGCTGATCCCGTAGATCAGCAAGATCAAACCGGGCTTCTTCCTGCCTGTTGACGGATCGCAGACGTTGGGTCTGGTAGTTTGTGTCAATCGTCTGTAGGCGTCGTTCCGATTCGGCCAAGGCCTCCTCGAGAGGTTGTATCCGCGAACGCTCCACGACCGGATCCTCAATATAGCTCAGCTGAAGCTGGCGCTCTTCCAGCACCTGTTCAAGATCAGACATGATCTTGCCAAATATTTTTTTGTGGGCGTCAACGATCAGGTCTGCGATGCGTTGATGCAGAGCGACAACGTGCTCGCGCCTCGATTCAGGAACTTCGGTTGTGACCGCCACGACCTCACTGCTGTCATTGGAACCGACACTGACTTTCGGCACCTCGACGTCCGAGTCGTCGAATTCCCGCCGCGCCATTGGTACAAGCGCCACCTCTAAACGCTGCCTGACGCTGTTCGGAAGCTCCAATGGAACCCGAACGCGCATATCGCCATTCGACTGCTCGACATAGGATCCAATCTCTATCGCGGTCGAAAACATATAGGCAGAGGGAACGACGAATGCGTACACGCCCGCGAGGGCAATGACAGTCAGGGTAGTCAGGATAGCGATGGCCCGTCGCCGCACCAGGACCGCCCATAAATCGAACAGGCTCAATTCATCGCCCGAATTATGAGGGCTTAACGCTTCCCGACCTTCCGTAACCGTGACCGCGCGATCGCTCGAAATACTCATCGATCAGATATCTCCAGCCCATATAGTGCGTCGAACTCCGTACCACTGGTTCTCAGCAAGGGGATGTCGAGGAACAGTCTCCAGTAGTTTGATTCCTCAACTGAACGCATCTTCGCGAATTTCACTCATCTTGCAAGATGCTTTCCGTGGCTTCCTGAAGCACCCCGGCCACTTCCTCTCCAAACTGCTTCATGTCGTTCTCAGTTAAGGTAGGGTGGACAACGAATCCTATGCTTGTCTCCCCCAACTCGAGAGCGACTGGCAACGGCTCTAGCGGAGAAAATCCAGTACCTTCAAATGCTTTTTCCTTATAAATTTCGGGGCATGACCCCTGCATGCAGGGAACCTCCCGTTCCTGCAACATCTTGACGATACGATCGCGATCCCACCCCGGTTTCAGCCGTTCGCTCCGCACAAAAACATACAGCTTGTAGTAGGCGTGGCCAACTCTATCGGACGGAATGGTCAACCGCACCGCAGGCTGACCCGCTAGCGAGCGGTTCAGGACCATAGCATTGGCGCGACGCTGAGCGACCCATTGGGGTAGCTTCCGCAACTGCACTCGACCAATCGCAGATTGCATCTCGGTCAACCGCCAGTTCGTACCGAAGGATTCATGCAGCCAGCGGAATCCTGGGGGATGCTGCCGATTGTAAACTGCATCCCAGTTCTTTCCGTGATCCTTGTAACTCCAGGCATAACGCCACGCTGACTGGTCCTTGATCAAAACCATCCCGCCTTCACCCCCCGTGGTCATGATCTTATCTGTACAGAAGGAAAATGCCGCCGCATCGCCGAACGAGCCAACCGGCTGTCCATCAATCGTCGCCCCATGTGCCTGCGCGCAATCCTCAATCAACTTTAGTCCGCGTTCGCCTGCCAAAGTCTGGAACCCAGGCATATCACAGGGCCAGCCCGCCAGGTGCACGGTCATAATGGCTCTCGTACGTTCGGTGATTACGGGACGGACGGTTTCAGGTGTAATGTTCTGGCTCACCGGATCGACATCGGCGAATACAGGGCGTGCACCGACCATCACGATGCTGCTGGCGGAAGCCAGGAAGGTACGCGGCGTGACGATTACCTCATCACCAGCTCCGATTCCCAGAGCCCTTAGGGCGAGTTCTAGAGCCACCGTGCCGTTTGCGACGGCGACCGCGTAGGGAACCCCATGAAAATCAGCGAACTCGCGCTCAAATGCTCGCCCCTCGGTGCCACTCCAGTAGTTTACCTCTCCGGATCTCAGCACTCGGTCTACGGCTTCTCGCTCGTCCCGATCGTAATGGGGCCATGGTTTCACAGTATCTGCCAAATCCCTTTTTCCCGGCGTCGATTACCCAGACAGCGTCCGCCACACGTAATGGAGATCCCGCCCGAACGACCAGTTCTCAACGTATTCACGATTGATTCGGACCTTGTCAGGGAATATCACTTCACGATTGTAGCGCTCCGGGTCGATTTGTTCCGCCAACAGCAACTCCTCATTACGATACCTAAGGGTCGCGGGACCGGTAATACCGGGTCGAACGCAGAGAACGAGTCTGTCTTCACCTTCGAGCAGATCGGCAAAACCTGGTACGTCAGGACGGGGCCCGACGAGACTCATGTCACCTTTGACCACATTGATGAGTTGCGGCAGTTCATCCAGCTTGGTACGACGAAGAATCCGACCGACCAAAGTAATTCGAGCATCTGTCGCGGTGGTGACGGTGGTATCGATAGACGGGTTCGAACGCATAGTCCGGAGTTTGATGACCCGGAACAATCGACCCTCACGACCTACTCGATCCTGGACAAAGAAACCGTTGGCCCGGGTATCCAACGTCGCCGCCAACCAAGCTGCAGCAATCAGCCAGAATGTCAGGGTCAAGCCCAATATACCGACAAACAGATCGAACAGCCTTTTGAGGATCAAACCGCCGGCAGAAATCGGACACTCTGGCTCCACAATTTTGGCGGCTACTCTCCGGTTCATCATCACGCAAACTCAGCCGTAACCAAACTTATTCTGGGTATCCTGTATCAGCGGCAATAGCCGGTCAGTAACTTCAGATCCCAATTGCATACGCCCCTTACCAATACTGGAGTCTGAGACACCAGCTACGGCGCCCCTTACCTCCGTTGGCTGGGCATGTAGGTCGAGCCAATTCATGATTCGCTCCAGCTCAACGTGCGGTTTCTGAACAAAATCCTCATAAGAAATTTCCAGCCACCGGTCCTCAGACATTCCGCTCAGGGCGCCGAAAGCGCTGTCTACACAGCGCTTCCATTGCAACGCACAGACCTCTTCGAGCGAGTAACGCGCCAACAGAGTGGGCATCTCTTCAATCCTGGGTCCCCAAGACGCCAGACGGTTTTCCGCGGAAAAGAGCCTGTAGAGTCGACTCCAAAAGTACCGAGCACCGTAGTACGGAAGATCCGTAAGGGGTACAAACCGCACCTTCTCCAGAATGTAACTGAAATCCAGCGGAGCAGCCCACCGTTTCATCGCTGAACCAACCGCGTCGAGCCCGTCTCGTCGTATGAAGATATACCTGGCTTGAGGAACAACCTGATCAACGAACCCTACTCTCAGAGAGTTTGCACAGGTCTTCTCGACCACAGTGTGCGCCTGGTACCGCTCCGCGACCCATCGAAACTGGCGCTGAACGTACTCCCGGATTTCGGGCCGCGCCATTTCCGGGGTGAACTCATCCGACGGATAACGCACATTGCCATGACGCCAGATATAGTTGATCTCATCGCAAGGCCACGTGGATATGCCGGGCATTCTCGTCAACACATCGCGAAGCATATTGGTACCTGAACGCGGCGCGCCAATGATGACAACATTCTTCTGCATGCCCCTCAGGTCTCCGCGGCAAGTTCCCGCATGAAGCCGGACCATCGATCTAGCACCGTTGACTGATCGAAATACTGCTTACCCGCCCGAGCCGCCTGCTCCTCCATTTCCCGGTACCGGAGAGGATCATCAACAAGCTCAGCGATGGCGGCGGCCAGGGCTTGAGGGCTACCGGGATCTACGGCAATGCCCACATTCTCGGCACGAACAAAAGCCGCCAGCTCGCTGCAAGACTCCACGCATACCAGCAACGGACGGCCCTCACCCAGATAAGTCATCGTTTTACTGGGAAACGCATATTGGTAGATACCCTGCGCCAGAGTAACCAGACACAAGTCGGCGGTACGGATAACCTGCCGGGCGACATCCACTGACTGGTGGGGAAAGAACCGGATCCGGCCACCCAGAAATTTTCCCGAGCGGGCTTTGAGATCACTCACGGCGCGGCCTTCCCCTAGAAAGACAAGCTCGATATTCAAACGACTCCCGAGTTCGAACATCGCGTCAACCACCGCCTCAAGCCCCTGAAATCGACCGATGTTTCCAGCAAACAGCAGCCGGAACTGACCTTCCCCTTTCTCCAGAGCCGCCGGCAGACCGGCAGGCTGTTCGCCCGAAAATGATGGCAAATTGAAGTTATTAATAACTTCAATGTTCGCGTCATATACTCCCGATCGCTTGCCGATCGCCACTTCCATGTCCTTGGAAAGCACAACGACCCTGGCCGCCGCCCTGCAATTTCCTGCATCGATACGCCGCAGCAGAGAAAAAATCAACGGGTTGCGAAACTCTCCCGAAATACGTCCGATCTCCGGATGGATATCCATGCAGTGATAGACGAAGCGCGCGCCGGTAAATCTCGCCGCTAAGCGAGCGGCTGCCCCGACGACAACCGGCGGTACCGTAGAAGCCATGATCACATCGTAGGGACCATGATTCCGAGCATGACGGAATATGGCCCAAGAGAAACGCACGACATTCGCAAGACGGGTTAAGAGTCGGCCATGCTCAGCCGGCAAATCCAGTCGCCGGACCGCTACTCCGTCGAGCTCCTGCTCCGCCGGCTGCCTGGGTATATCCGCATCCCGCTTGTAAGAGGGCTGACTAGAGAGCACGCTCACGGTATGGCCATCGGCTGCCCAGCGGGCAACGATTGCTCGCAGCATCGACGCGTACGGCGGCGCGTCGGGCCAATAGTAGCGATGAATTGCCAGCACCTTCAAGTGAGGAGCCGCAGGCATATCAGTCATAGTCGTGCTGGCGCAATCCGTCCCAGGCGTTGCTCAATTTCGCCGTTCCGAGAATCAGATTGAGCACACGCTGAGAGACGTTCCCTATCTGATAGTCGCCGGGTGTCGGTGGTACGAAACCCTGCTGCCACGCATCAGTCACTGCTTCAATGCATTGCATAACGACATCCGTATCCAGACCAGCAAGGATGATGCTGCCTGTGTCCAACCCTTCGGGCCGCTCCATCGATCGACGAAGCGTCACCGCAGGGAATCCCAGCAGCGAAGACTCTTCGGTAACGGTTCCACTGTCCGAAAGCACGCAGAACGCGTCTTTCTGAAGCCGGTTATAGTCGAGAAAGCCGAAAGGCTTAGCGAAGGTTATCCCTTCTCGCTCGTAAGACGAGTCCAGAGACTCCAGGCGCTTTCTGGTCCGAGGGTGGGTCGAAACCAGAACGGGCAAGCCATATCGCTGATGTACAGCAGAGAGGGTATTGACCAGCGCGGCCAGATCGCTACGGCTATCGACGTTCTCTTCACGATGCATGCTGACAACGAAGTAGCCCTTGGTTTCGAGATTCAGACGCTTGAGAACATCTGAGGCCGCAATACCCTGTCTGTAGTAGTCGAGCACCTCCTTCATCGGAGAGCCGGTCAGATAGATCCGGCGATGAGGGAAACCCTCAGAGAGCAGATGTCTCTGCGCGTGTTCGGTATAAACGAGGTTGAAATCGCTGATCCGGTCCGTAAGGCGACGATTAACCTCCTCGGGCACGTTCGGGTCAAAGCTCCGATTACCGGCTTCCATATGATAAAGCGGTATTTTCATTCGCTTGACCATGATGCTCGCAATAGAACTGTTCGTATCGCCGAGAATCAGAACAGCATCCGGTCGATGCGCTTTCAACACGGGTTCGATTTCGATCAGAATATTGCCTAAGACCTTACCAAGCGAAGTAACGTCCACATTGAGAAACACATCAGGCTTGCGCAACTCGAGATCGCTGAAGAAAACATCATTCAACTCGTGATCATAATTCTGCCCCGTATGAACGATTACATGATCGGTGTATCGATCCAGAGCAGCCATGACCCGCGAAAGCCGTATGATTTCCGGGCGGGTACCCAGAATGGTCATCACCTTTATTCTGCTCATACTGCGTCAGCCACTTACCACGAGTTCGCGATAGGTATCCGGGCGATCGGGATCAAAAATCTCGTGAGACCAGAACATGGTCAGTAATTCTCCCTTCCCCGTGTTAGTAATGTTGTGCGTATGCAAGGTCGGCATATCGACCACGACCGGGTCACTTCCAGACACAGGAAACTCAACCACCCGGTCATCAAACATCCGACGCAAACGTATGGTTGCCTCGCCCTGAACGACGAGAAACCGTTCAACCTTACTGAAGTGAAAATGATCGCCACGGGTGATCCCCGGATGGGTTGTCGACAGGAAAGCCTGACCCCCATGGTGAGTTTTGACCGCCTCGAAGAGCGAGCCCCTTGAGTCCGTATTCAATTTCAGAGGCATCGGGTAATGGCCCGGAAAGAGATAAGATCGAAACGTATTGAACAGACGAAGGTCGAGAGGGTTCGACAGGTCGGGAATGATTCCCGACAGATAATCGGCGGCCAGGGTATTGACCCGGTCCAGCATCTCGCTGACTTTAATGATATGGCCATCGGGACGACTCGTGCCGGACCGGCGGTGCCGGATTACATCGAGAACCAGATCGGCGACCTGTTGCGCATGGAGAAGATTGAGATCGATATCTACATCAATGCTGGGACAAGCGCCCGTCGCAAGCTGATAGCAGAAAGTTGAGACGGCGGAATTGTAGAACGGTCGGCCGTGCTCGCCGAAGACATGGGGCAGGAGCATATTGGAAAAAAGTCCTCCGGCACGATCGGACCACTCTCCAAGCAATTCTCCAGCGCGGCGCTTAGAGCGCCCGTAAACCGTATCGCGGTCCACATGAGTAGACGAAGAGTACACCACATGCGGCGCAGCGCCCGTCCTTTCTAGGGCCTCCACCAAGGCCAGAGCGAGCGCAGGGTTTACCTGTTCGATGGCTGTCTCCTCTCCGCGATTCATTCCGGCGAGATGGATAATGGCATCACACCGGGACACGAACGCATCCAGCCTTGCGGGGACTGAAAAATCCTCCCGCCCTGCGGCAATAATCTCAATGTCCGGCTCAACGAACAGTCGGCAACGCACGTGCCAGCCGATCAGCCCATGCCCACCGGTAACCCCTATACGTAACATCGGTCGCTTTCCGATCACCTGCTAGCCAGCCACGCATCCCGTTCAGCACGGATTTCTGGAAGGCTGATAATCAATTCTTTTAGTTCCTGACGAGATAGCCGATGGGTGTTATGAGAGTGATAATCCGCGACCGTGATCTCCTCTGGATCTCCTTCAGTAACGTATTTTGCGTAATTCAAATCCCGATTATCGGCGTGCACCCGATAGTAGTCACCCATATCCTCGGCCCGTCGCAGTTCTTCCGCTGTGGCCAGGGTTTCGTAAAGTTTTTCTCCATGACGCATACCCAGTATCCGGATCGGATTGTCTGCTTCAAAGATCTCCAACAGCGTTTCTGCCAGTTGCTGAACGGAGCAGGCAGGGGCTTTCTTGATGAACAAGTCGCCCTGTTTTGCATGTAGGAAGGCGAATTCAACAAGCTCTATCGCGTCGCTGAGCGCCAGCATAAACCGGGTCATTGTCGACTCTGTGATCGTGAGCGGCCGTCCATCCTTGATCTGTTTGACGAATAAGGGAATGACAGAACCCCGCGAATACATGACATTGCCGTAACGAACGCAGGAAATAACAGTGTCGTCCGATCCCAGGTCGCGCGCAAAGGCCTGGGCCGTTTTTTCCATCAACGCCTTGGACATTCCCATCGCATTGATCGGCATCACCGCTTTGTCAGTGCTCAAGCAAACAACGTGGCGAACCTTCTGTTCCACAGCGGCTTCCAGCACATTCGCGCTGCCAACAATATTCGTTTGCACGGCCTCGAGCGGAAAGAACTCGCAGGACGGAACCTGTTTCAGGGCCGCAGCATGAAAAACCAGATCGACCCCGCGCAAGGCTTTTTGTACTGAATCCCGAGATCTGACGTCGCCAATATAAAATTTTAGGGCGGGACTGGAGTAGTCCAGTCGCATCGCTTCCTGCTTGGCTTCGTCACGGCTCAGGATACGAATGTGGCCGCAGTGTTTTGCCAACAGGTAGTCCACCATCTGCCGTCCAAACGAGCCCGTACCTCCAGTAATCAGGATCTTCTGCTCTGAAAATTTCACTTGACGATATTCCACGGCTCAATATTCATGTCCTACCTTTTGCTCCCCAGTTATATACGGCAGGATCTTATCGAGATGTGCCGACATGCTAAATCGCTTTTGATAGCGTTCGGTCGAAGCCTCACTCATCGCCACGAAGCGCGCAGGCTGACTGCCCACAGCCCAAATCGCGCTGGCTATCTCCTCAGGGGCCTTGTAGTTAACCAGAACGCCCGTCACGCCATCCTCAACCAAATCTGGAATTGCTCGAAATCGAGTCGAAATCACGACGCAGCCATACGCCATCGCCTCGATTATTGATACCGGTTGACCCTCATTCACATACGCGGTCGGTAGGACGAAGACATGGCTGCTTTCCAGCAGCTTCCACTTCTCAGAACCCCGAACGGGGCCAACATAGCAAACGCGATCGGAAAGTTTACGCTCTTCGATACAACGGACGAAACGCTCCTGTTCGACGGAAGCATCAAAACCATCGGGATCATCCGCACTGCTCATGAACGCACCGGCGAAAACAACATCAAATATCAGCCCTTCTTTCTTCTGCAGGTATCCAATCGCATCCAGAAGATCCCAATAGCCCTTGGAAACGATCATGTTGGAAAGAAAGAGGATTCGTATCGGCTCACCAGGATCAGGGTATTTTTTGACGAGACCATCGAACGCTACCGGCAGTCCGTTGGGAACTACCTCAACACGGTTTTCGAGTACAGCATCAAAGGAATACATGTCTCTGAGCCCTTCTCCAAGAACGAGAATCCGCTCGGTCTGACGCAAACTAGCTCTGATCAGCCATCGCAGCCAATCTGGCTGTTCCTCGTAGAATCCGTCATAGTTTCCACCCTTGAGATGTACCACCACAGCAGCTCCGGCGCCACGGGCAAGCCAAATGAGAACGAAATCTCGAAGAAAACCTGCTCTTGATTGGGCAATAGTTATGTACACACGACGTGCACCGGTCGTGAGCGCTATAAGATATCGCGCGATAGCCCTCAGGATCTCATATGCCCTGTAGAGACCGTGTCTGGCACCAGCAGGACCCTGACGCCTGCTGATATCGACTACGCGGACGTCAATGCCTCTACTCTGCGCCTCTCGATACAGCATCTCGAAAGATACTGACTGACCGGTTGCCGGCGGTGGCAGCGGCCCCACAAGTAGACACAATCCTTTCCTCACGCGCACGCCTATCCTTTCCATAGCCGAGTCACCGAAGCTTCTCGCAAGTAGATTTCAAAAATCTAAGCAGTCCCACGTCTACGGCTGCCAGCGCGTCCACAATGGTACGTGCGAACCACAGAACCTGCTTAGCTCATTGACTTCTTGCGCCAGCTCAACGGTCAGCCAACGCTCCGTATCCAGCGAAGGGGGAGCAGGCCTTGAGGCACCTTTCGGAAGCACCATATGCCTGATTCGATAACGCAAACTCCAGGGCATCACCTTTCTCAAATACTCCCGATAAACTCTGTTTCGATAGATCTTTCGCCAGAAGCCCCTGACTACCGGCTTGTTATCGCTGGAGTTGTAGTTTTGGGAAGCATCGATAAGATCCGAGCGCGGAGAAGCTCCAATAAATACCGTCACGTCATCGATTATCTGGCGACGCTCGCTGAGATAGTCTTCGAAGCGGATAACCTTCACATTCCGCGCTCCGAATACTCTGAGCCAAGGTTTTAGTTGAGTCATATACCTCGAAAAATCCAAGTAATCCGGATTGCAACGAACTTCCTGGTCTATGTCAGGTCCGGCGTCGCCCTTGATGAACTCGTGATGGTGATGACTTACGATTCTTTCGATCGGATCCCTTACCAGATACACAATCTTCGTATTCGGACCACACGTCTCATACGCCCGCTCCGCTGCCCCCTCGAACTTCGGGAGCTTCGTATAACTTGTGGATGCTTCCCCGCAGATCTGACCAGGCTGGGAATTGGCGAACAGCTCAAGGTATTTGAGCCGGCCTTCTACCGTCAAGACGAAGTCGCTTATCAGCGCATCCGGCTCCTTGTCTTCGGGCACGAAAATTTCCGGATTTTTTCCGAGATCTCGGAACAGGCTGGTCGTACCCGATTTCATGGACCCTATAATCAGAAACCCTATCGAGCCCACCTCAGGCCCCAACCCTATCGCTTCTAACAACCGAACTCAAAATTACGGAAAGCAACAAAAGCGTCGTCCCCAAAACCGGCCGGGTCAGCGTCGGCGTCGCCATCTCCGCGACTATCACCATCGCAGCCAGAGCGTACCCTGCACTCTCGGCACCCAATTTCCGAGCACCATTTACAATCGAATACGTCAGCGCGAGCACGAATACGACACCCAGTCCCAGACCTACGACACCCGCATTGTAAAAGAACAGCAGAAATCCTCCGTCGACGGGCCTATCCACGCTGAAACCAAGCCCAAGCATCGGCTGCTGCTGCACCACATAGTCGACTACGCTCGCCACTGGAGATCCATCCAAGGCCAACCTGTTTCCGCTTAACGTGGCCATGGATTGCGCGATCAAGTCTCTCCTAATCAAGACCGCCGAAACGACTAGCAATCCCACACCGCTTGAACATGCAGCCACAAGCAGCACCCCGAACAGCTTACTATCCGGACGGCCAGCGCACCGAAACTGCCTATGAATCAGATAGATAGCAGCGCCTGCGACCAGCAGCACGATACAGGCCTTACTCCTGGCCAGCCAGGCACCGCAAAGTAGCAGGGCCAGGATCGCTCCCAGAAGCCAGCGACCAAAGCCATTCAGTCGATATAACATAAACGCCATAGCCGCTGTAATAGCGTACAGAATCCCGGCCTGAGAGGGCGCATCAAGCAGTCCTATATACCGCCCGAAGTTGAAGGATCTGAGCCAGGTCTGCCCCCCTTCTTCCGGCTTAAACCACGCAATCAGGGGCCACAAATCAAAGTACTGTGACGCGGCAGCTACCCCGATGTTTGCCACCGTGAGTGTGATGACAAGAAACGTTAATCTGGAAAACACGTAGCCGGCATCTACCCTCTGT
>JAHEEG010000265.1 GCA_024640825.1 Gammaproteobacteria bacterium | reverse complement strand
TGATCCAATCCGGCGTTGCCGTCCTTGACAAGGGCGATGGCCATTGCCTGTGGACTGCGCCTTGGCTTGAATCATCTGAATCGCTCTGCATCCGTCATTACTAGATGGACGGAGTACTAGAGCCCGGCATCGGTATTCGATGCCGGGCTTTTCGGTGATCGCATGATCGTCGACAGCGACTTCAAACCCGCACGCTGGCTGGGGGGACCGCACCTGCAGACGCTATGGGCGTCTCAACTGCGTCGCTCCCCGCGTCTTCGGCTGCGCCGGGATCGCCTGAATCTGCCGGATGGGGATTTCATCGATTTGGATTGGACCGAAGGTCCGGATGATGCGCCGATCATCATGGTGCTTCACGGCCTTGAAGGCTCGAGCGATTCAGGATACGCACGTGGCCTGCTGCATGCCGCAGTGCAAAAGGGCTGGCGTGGCGTGGTAATGCATTTTCGAGGCTGCAGCGGTGAACCGAATCGGTTGCGGCGAGGTTACTGCGCGGGCACCACGGACGACCCGTCCACAGTGGCATTGAGCTTGTCCAGCCGCTTTCCGGAGGTGCCGCTGGTGGCGGTCGGATACTCCCTGGGCGGCAATGCGCTGCTCAACTGGTTGGGCGAGTCCGGCGACCGGAACCCACTGAGTGCGGCGGTCGCAGTTTCAATTCCTTTCCGACTCGAGCTGGCCACCGAGCGACTGAACCACGGATTTTCCCGCCTCTACCAGCACCATTTGCTCAGCAGCCTGAAACGACGCTATCGAGAGAAGTTCAGGCACCGCGCGGACGCGCCCTATCCGCTGGATCGTCTCCGGGCACTCCGGGATTTCCGGGCGTTTGATCATTTTATCACCGCGCCCCTCAACGGGTACCAGAGCGCCGAGCAGTACTACGCGACGGCCGGCAGTCGATCCCATCTTGCCGGAATCTCGATACCCACTTTGATCGTTCACGCCTGGGACGATCCGTTCATGACACCGGAGGTACTGCCGACCGAAGGCGAACTATCGCCCCAGGTGACTCTGGAAATCAGCCCTTCGGGCGGACATGTGGGATTCGTGTCCGGTTCCCTGTGGCGTCCGCTTTACTGGCTGGAGCAGCGAATACCGGCATTCATCGAGCAACGGCTGGCAATCGCGAGCTTTCCGCCATGACCCGGGATCGGTCCGTTCATCCATCCGGGTCGCAGGCCATCAACAATGTCTTCACCGGACAGTTCGGTGATTCTCAAAGCTTGCCCGCGAACTGAATCCGCCGCTGACCGTCCTGGCCCGCAACCCCCAGCGCGTTCAGAATCCCGGAGACCGGATCCTGTTCGTCCCGGGCACTGGCCAATCCATCGAACTCAAAGCTTCCGGCACTGCTCAGGTTGACGCGGCCCGTCAGACGCAGCGGGCCGCCATCGTCCCGAACCGCCATCTGCCAGGGCGGTCCATCGCCTTCAACCTCGGCCACGAAGTTGCCCAACATCACCGGTGGGGACTGCAGCAAAACCAGGTAGTTAACCCGGATCTCACCGCGAACGGCCTGCAACACACCGTCGTCAATTCGGAGCAGTTCCAGATTCGGACTCAAACGCCCGTCGATGCCTCCGGCAATGGGCACCATTCCGGGCAAAAGAGGCGCCAGCGCCACGTTGCCTTCCACCTCGGTGAGATGGTAGGCCCCATCCCAGGCCAAGGCGGTGCGTGCGCGCAACTTGCCATCACCCACCAACAGCTTGGTGCCATACTCGAGCCGGCCCTTGAATAGAGCGCCCGGCCGGAGGCTCCAACGCACGTTCTCCAGTAGAATGCTATTACCGGCAAGCCCACGTGCCTGTCCCTTGACCACGGTTCCAGAGATGTCGAACAACTGGGCGGGCAAGCGGTTACCGAGATAATGATAGGCAAACTCCGCCGGGGTCCTGAGCAACAGGGCCAAAGCAAAGCAGCCCAGTCCGAGCAACCCGATGCGCAGGGAACGCTTCATCCTTCCGTCCCTCGCCGCAACACCAGACGGGCATTGACGACGCCGGCGTCTTTCTGCGGATCCACCACGGCGCTCTCGGCATAGACGCCCATGCGCTTCTGTACGTCTGCCAACCATCGCACCAGGGCATCGAAATTCGCCTGTTCCAGCCACACCCGGGCCCGATCAGACCCCTGAGGCTCGACCCGCTTGAGCGCGCCCGCAAGCCCGCCTTGCTTTGCGGTCTGCTCTACCAGGGTCAGCAATGGGCTGGAGTTCGCCACCCGGGGCGTGGGGGCCAGAGCCCGACTGCGGGCCACCTCGTCAGCCGCTCGATCCATCCACACAGCAGCGTCCCGCAGGCTGGATATCTGTGACTCCAGGGCGGCAACATCACGGGTTACCGGTGACCAAACCAGCGCATAGGTGAGAATCAGGACGGCGCATACGGCGCCGATCATCAACGTAAGCCGTTCCCGCGGCTCCAGATTCAGAAACCACGCCTTCACGATGCCGTTTCCCGAATAAGGAGCCGGCTGTTTACTTTGCCATCCCGGGATGAGGCCGATTGAATCTCCACTTCAAGCGGCCGGTTCGAGACCAGGCTCTGGCGCAGTTGATCCACCGCCTGCAGACTGGTTGCCGAGACACTCAGTGTAAGCCCGCCCTCCCGGTAGTTGAGGCCGGTGATCTGGATTTCACCGGCTGCAGTGAGCAGCGGGCCTGCTTGGGCCAATAAGTCCAACAATCCGACCTGTCCGCCACTGCCGGCCTGGCGCATGGCCTTGAGCCGGCTTTCCATGAGCAGGCGCGGGTCTCCCCCCTTGCGGGCATCCGGAAACGCCCTGCGGTAGATCTGCTCGAGACGCTGGGACAGCAGCTCGCTCTCTCGCTGCAAGCGAAAGCGTTCGACCAGATTCGCGCCGAACTGGGTCGCCAGCAGCAACACGCACAGCACAGCCGCGCCCCGCCACGGTTTGATCAGCCGACCGACGCGGGCACGCGGACTGTGCGCGCCCTGTAGGAGATTGAACGACGAAGCCGCCCGAAACTGATGGGCCAGGACGACCAGGGGCGCGACCTTAAGCGGCTCGAGCTGAATCTCCATGCGCTCGGAAGATGGCAGCAGCACCGGATCGATATCCCCATAAACCCGCAGAACCTGCCGGGCTGGATCGATTCCCTCTTCCAAATTCGCGTTCGCAGGACCCTCGTCCGGCGCCATTTCCGGGTTGAACAAAACCGGCAGCATGTCGCGATCCGCAGTATAGCCCGCTGCCTCACCGGTGCGCACCAGCACCCTTTCCCCATCCGCGAGCAGCACCG
>JAHEEG010000264.1 GCA_024640825.1 Gammaproteobacteria bacterium | reverse complement strand
ACAGAATGGTGCGCGGGATCATGCCGATAGCGGGCACTTCCCAACCGGTCAGCAGTACCGCCGCGGTGGCGACAACGATCGCCGCCAGCGAGCCGGGGATCTGCTGCGACACCTTGAAACGAGGCCAGATCAGCATCACCCCGATGACCAGCACGGTGATCGCCAGCGCCTCCGGGTTGGGGGTGACACTGTTGGTAAAATAGTAAGAGAGTTTCTCCACCACCGTTTCCGCTGCCGGGGTCTTGATGCCCAGGGCGTTGTCCAGCTGTCCCAGGGCGATGATCACGGCGATGCCGCTGGTGAAGCCGCTGATCACCGGCGCCGGGATCAGCGCCACCACCCGGCCCATGCGGAAGATGCCCAGCAGCACCAGCATCATCCCCGACAGCAAGCCGACAATCCAGACCCCCTGCAGCCCGTAGCGGGAGGCCAACACGATCAGGATGGCCGACATCGCCCCGGTGGGGCCGGAGACCTGGAACGGGGAGCCGCCCAGGGTTCCAATGAGGACACCGGCCAGCACCGCGGTCACCAGCCCGGCGGCGGCGTCCGCCCCCGAAGCCACTCCAAAAGCCAGCGCCAGCGGCAGCGCCACCGCCGCCACCGTCAGCGAGGCCAGGAAATCACGGCGAAACAGCCCCGGGTTGTACCCGGTGAATTCACGGCGGATCAGCGTCCGCCATTCGTTGAAAACATTCATGGAAATCGAGATCCTCAGCCGGGCGGTCACCCATCAGAGTCATGGATTAGGCCAGCGGTGAGAGTGAGGGAACGGCATCTTCTGAAAATTGAGCGGGCGAGATGATACGCCCGCGGCCTGGCGGTGTCAAGGGGCAAAAACGGGGTATCTTTGACCTCGGCCCGGCTGGCAGTAAAGACAAAACTCAGCGGCGGCAGCCGCTTCGCTTCCGCACTGCCTATTGCCAAATGCGGCCCATCTGATCTATGATTACACCTAGTTCGAAGTCGCGAAATTGGGATGCCAATTCTAACCCGTCGCCGCCTCCTCATCACCGCTCATTTCTCCGCACCAGCTCCGCAGCCGGTATCAACGCCACATCCCGATGACCGCCTGTCTATGGGTGCTCTCTGCGTGCTGGGTTTGTGGGGTTGTGGAGCAATGCGTGCCGGCTGCCGCTCAATTACCCCTCTCCCACTGCGCCCGGTTTTCCCTGGCAGGCTGCTGTCGTCTTCGTTCACAATATCCGCATCCTCGCTTGCATCATGAAAAGCGCCGTGTCCAATCAGTGACACAGGAGGAAGATTGTGAAACGATCATTGAATTCCAGTGTGATCTACGTACTGGTACTGGTCATCCTTTTGACCGGATGCGGCGGCGGCCAGGAGGAGCCTGCTGCTGCCGTCGGTGAGGTGGCTGAAGTCACGGCGGCAACCACCGCGCCTACCACCGCGCCAACGCCGGTACCGCCTACAGCCACAGCGGTACCACCTTCGCCCACGCCTACACCGGTGCCGCCCACGTCCCCGCCCACAGAAGTGCCGCCCACGCCGACGCCGGCAGCCACAGCAACACCCAATGCCGAGCAGCTGACCGCCATGGTCGATGACATCCTGCGGCCCTACCTGGACGGCGGCACGGCCATCATCAAGTTTAGCGGCGCGGTCCTCATCGCTCGCGATGGCGAAATACTGGTCAGCAAAGGTTACGGGCTGGCTGATCGGGAGGCCAATCTGCCAAACCTGCCGGAAACCAAGTTCCGTATCGGGGAGATCACGCAGCAGTTCACAGCGATGGCTGTCCTGATGCTGCAGGAAGAGGGCGCGCTGTCCGTGGATGACCCCATCTGCGACTATCTGGCGGACTGCCCCGAAGCGTGGAGGGACCTCACCATCTATCATCTCCTGTCCGATACTTCCGGTATTCCCAGCTACATTGGGATAGGCGACTATTACCAGACCATGGCGACGCCGGCGGCGCCGCAGGTGACCATCAATCGTACAGCTGACCTGCCGCTGCTGCACACCCCTGGGGATGAGATGGAAAGGCGACATACCGGATACGTCATCCTTGGCGCGATTGTGGAGCAAGCCTCTGGGATGAGCTATGAGCAATTCTTGGTTGAAAACATCTTTGATCCGTTAGGCATGTCGTCAACAGGGCTTGGTCGCGATCTAGACGGGCTGGCAATCGGCTATTCAGGTTCTCAACTGGCTGACTCCCTGGACCCTTCCATCCCACTCTCAGATGCCGGTCTATACTCCACGGTGTACGATCTGTTCTTATGGGACCAGGCTTGGTATACCGATCAATTACTGCCTCAGGATGTCCTGTTCGAGATGGTCAAAGCCCGCAATGCTCTTCTTGGTAGGCCGGGCTGGCACAATGGCTATGGTTGGCTGACCGGCACACTGCAAGGACAACGAAGTTTCGTTCAAGTTGACAGGAGTGCTTTTCCGGGATTCTCATCGACAATCTTACGCGTTCCGGAACAGAAGCTATCGATTATCGTGCTAGCCAACATCGGGCAATTCGTCCTTGACCCTTGTTGGGAACAGACCTGGTCGGTAACGGAGGAGATGTTTTCGCTGATGCTGGCAGGAGTCGAGTAATGGACTCGGTCCGCCGGCACGGCTGGCCTGCTTGCCTGTTGGACAATGCCAGTTCCTGAAAACAACGAAACCACCAGCCAACGGGTCAACCGTTGGCTGGTGGTTTCATGTGCTCTTTAGCTAATTGTGTTATCGCTCAATCACTCGGCAACCATCGCCAGCCGTGATCAGCTGCCGGCAGTCGCCTTCAGCAGCTTCACCGCCCGGAAGCCGACCATCTGCCGCCGCTCTTCGTCCCACAGCCGCATCCCCAGTGAGCGCAAACTGATCCCCAGGGTGACCGGCTTCAGCGGCGGGTTGTAGCCGATCTCTTCGTGGCATTTCTCCAGGTTGTAGTTGGGCACCCGCGGGCTGAGATGGTGCACATGGTGGAAGCCGATGTTGCCGGTGAACCACTGCAGCAGCTTGGGCAGTTTGTAGAAGGAACTGCCGTAGATGGCCGCGGTGACGTAATCCCACTGGTCATGGTGCTCCCAATAGACCCCTTCAAATTGGTGCTGCACGTAGAAGAGCCAGACCCCGGCAGCCGCCCCCATATAAAGGATGGGCAGCTGCACCAATACATATGCCTTCAAGCCGATGGTGAAGTAAGCGGTGACGGCAATCGCCAGCAGGGTGAGATTCGCATAGACCACGCTGAGCCGCTCCCGCTTGGCCGCGCCGGGGGCCGCAAAGCGATGGCTGATCAAGAATAGGATCAGCGGCCCG
>JAHEEG010000263.1 GCA_024640825.1 Gammaproteobacteria bacterium | reverse complement strand
AGAAATCGTCGACAACATTGAGGATGCGGAAGCGCCGACCGTTGGCGAGCTGATCGGAAATGAAATCCATCGATCAGCGCTCGTTGATGGCTTCCGGCACAAGCATCGGCGCCCGCGGGCGAAGCAGCTTCTTGCGCTTCTTGGTACGAACCTGCAGCCCTTCCTCCTGGTAGATCCGATACGTCCGCTTCCGATTAACGACCTGAACTTCGATCACAAGCATGTCGTGCAGCGTCGGGTAGCCGTATTTCGGATACCACTCGGCCAGCGCCTTCAGCCTGGAACGCAAGGCGCCGTCACTTCGGCTCTTGAGTGGGTACCAGGCTGCTGACCGACTGAAGCCAACGAGCCGGCAGGCTCTACGTTCGCTAACTCGAAGACTCTTGAGGTGATCCACGGCCCCGCGTCGCTGCGTGGCCGTCACCATTTTCCCTGGACCAGCTCCTTCAGTGCGGCCTTGTCCAGTTCGGCTTCGCCCAGCAGGCGCTTGAGCTTGCTGTTCTCGGCCTCCAGTTCGCGCAGCCGCTTGGCCTCCGAGACTCACATGCTGTCGAATTTGGCCTTCCAGCGGTAGATCGAGTTCTCCGCCACGCCGTGGCGTCGGGTTGGATCCGCCGCCGAGGAACCGGCCTCGTGTTCCTTCAGGATCGAAATAATCTGTTCTTCGGTATAGCGCTTGCGCTTCATCAGGGGGCTTCCTTGGGGTCAAAATACAAGGAAATCCCACATATGCATGGCTCGCATTACGTGTTTACGGTCATGCGTATACTCAGTGGTACATAAGGAGGGTTGACATGAAAATGAACGGTAATGCGGTACTTAAAAGGATGATCTTCTTCCTTTTCCTGGGTTTTCTATCTTTACCGATGGTGCCGAATGCTTTTGCAGGTGAGTACGACAACGCACTGAAAAGCGTCAAGGGCATTGATGTAATTTACGATGTCAGTATGGGTAATCCGACCTTTAACAATATTGTCTTCTGGGCGGTCAGGGACGTCTACCAGGATGAAGCGGTCAGGTCTCTTCCGGAAAAACCGAAAGTGGCTGTTGTCTTCCATGGCCCGGTCGTAAAGCTCCTTTCTTCTGACCGTTCCGGTTTTGACGAGAAAGATGTGTCTGAGATCGACAAGTTCCAGGCTACCTTGCGAGAAATGAAAAAAGAAGGGGTGATACTGGAAGTCTGTGTTTACGCGCTAAAAGTCTTGGCCGTTGATCCCGCCACAGTCATGCCGGAAATAGATCAGGTGGGCAACGGCTTCATCTCGGTCGCGGGCTATCAGGCCCAGGGCTACGCGGTGGTTAGACTCCCGTAGAAGGTGATGTTAATCGGTTCGGGAGGCTTCGGGCTTGAACTCGGGGATCATACGGGGCTACACGGAGATCCTTTCCAACGATGAGACCTGGTAGGGAGAGCCGAGATTCAATTACTACAGCGCGGTGGTTGGAGGCCGTGTCTGTTTCGAGCAGACCGTGGCTCTGTCCGATGCGGCTTTCTCCGAGGGCCTGTTCACCAGCGAGTTTAGGAGGGCAACTTCTCGAAACGCATCGGGTATCCGGCATCGCCCGGGGACGGTCCGGGGGCACCTATACCGACCCGCGGACTTTTTGGTTTTGGGTGGGTCGCGCGTGCGGCAGTCTGGCAAGCTGAAAACCCGCAAATCCCTAAACTTGTCTCGACCGGATTGCCGGGTAGCTCAGAGATTCTGGCTGATTTTTTACTTGCGGCACAGCTCAGCAATGCTCTCTTCGCCCCGCAGGCCTTCCAGCACGATCCGGATCTTTTCCTCCGCAGTCTTAAATACGGGCTTCGACTGTCCAAAAGGTTCTGACGATGTACGGTTGCTTCATCATTATTGCTTCTCGATATCGTTGAGCTTAAACGTCTTTTCAAAGAAAGCCTGTTCGGGCCCGTACAGACGGAAAATCGGGAAGAAACTCTTGCCGCCGGTAGGAATCCAATTCGACTCCAGCCCAGCAGGTGCGGTTCTGCCGAAGTAGATGTCGACGGAACCATCGACGTTGACCTGCATGCTAGCGGCGTCGAGCGATGACAGTCCGACCCTGTTAAGGTCGTTATAGATAAACGACCTCGTGTCGAATTCGTACACAATGATTGACCAGAAATCTCGCACCGGAACGTCGGTTGGCACCGTCAGTTTGTAATTCTCATCACCAGACAAGGGCGCTCCATCAGCGCTTTTTGTAGCTACCATGTAGGCACTCGCTTTGCCCAGCTGGCGCGGCGCGAAGGTAACAAAACTGAACATTGCTCCGCGTGCGTCCAGCAGGAGCTTGTCCCCTTCGTCGAATACGAAGCCTTCGCTGGACGGCGCTACGACACTCATCCATTGACGGTCGGTCCAGAATTTCTCCCAAGCATGGCCCGGCGTCGTGAAAAGGAAATCAAGATAATTCTTGCCGTCCATTGCGGCCCGCTCTAACGCCCGTCTCACTTTGCCCTCCGGCTTGAACGGTTTGCCTTTCTCGATACCGATCGAAGCGAGCATGCCGCCCATTACTTTATCGCGTTCGAGCAAAGGTTCCTCGTTCAGCATTTCGAGGATGTCTTCGAAGTACGAAAGGTCATATTGGGGCAAGGTCGGCAAATGCTTGTCGTATATGTCGATATAATTTCCGGCCGGTGGGTTATTTGCCTCGGCAAGGGGATAGGCATTGATCTCCATGGCGTAATTGGCTGCCTCAGTAAAGCTTGCCCCGTTCCGCGGTATCAGCCTGAGGGCCACAAAAATATTGTAGGTCTCCATGGGGACCGCGAAATAGCTTTCGGGAACCTCTCCTGTATAACCCGGGGGCAGAAACAGGTACTTGCCGCCCCGGCCCTTATCCAGTCCGGCGGGACCCATGTCAGCGATTGGCACCTCCCAGATGTCAACCGCACTGCCAAAAATCATGGCGCGATCGGACGCTGGCGGTATGTCGAGGACAACGGGACCGTTCTTCGTTGTCATCAGAATGGTCGCGTAGCCCGTCTGGTTGTTGGCGGTCAGGGTCTCGGTCTTGGGCGTCGGTGGCTGCGACAGGTAATAGATCGTATTGAATCCTCCGCCAAGCCCAAAGTAGGCATCACGAAAATTGATCATGCTGACCGCAGGAATCGCCCAGTTGACGGCTTCGATCCCGCGCTGGTAAGCGATCTGGTATTCCCAGTCGATCGGCTCTACAGCATCGGCAACAGATGACGCGGAGCCCACAGCCAAAACCAGGAATGCGGGTATCAGGAACGAATAGAGTCGTTTGTTCATTACAATTGGTCTCGATCCA
>JAHEEG010000262.1 GCA_024640825.1 Gammaproteobacteria bacterium | reverse complement strand
TCGTGCTGGACCGTGCGATCAAAAGGCGACTGAGGTCTGCCCGTGGGCGAAAGGGTGTTTTCGGCCATACCAAAATAACTCTGCAATTGCGTGGTGGCTTTGGTCTGCCGGCGATCGTTAACCTACCAGCTATTCTAAGATTCAAACTTTAAGTATTTTTTTTGTCGCTGTCTATAGTTAAGGCATGCTCCTTTCATCGTCTGCGGTGACAAGCAGATTCAACCACTTGCGGGAATGATAGCGCCTGACGAGCATGGAGGCCTTGATACTGTAATCCAGCAGCATTACCGCGAATATCCAGTAGACGGACAGCCCCAGTGAAAGAAAAGCCAGGGCAGGGAGCAGGCGCCCGAAGATCATGCCGCAGAATGTGGAAACCAGGGGAAAACGGGTGTCACCGGCTCCTCGCAGTGCCCCTGCCAGCGTGAGTTCGCAGGCTATCATGGGGAGTGAGGCTGCAAGCATATAAATGAAGACCACCGTCAGCTGGATAACGTCTGGATCGTCTATCATGAAGGTTGCCAACTCGCGGGCGTACCAGACCTGCAGAAAAGCCAGGCAGCCCATTGCGGCAATAGCCATGCGCAATGAGCGCCAGCCCGCCGCCAGAGCCAGATCGGGTCTCCCTGCCCCTAACTGCTGGCCTACCAGGGTGGCGGCCGCGATACCGAAGCCGAAGCCGATAACGATCGAGAACGATACCAGGCTGATGCCTATGCCATAGGCGGCATAGGCATTGGTACCGTAGTGGGCAACAATTCGGAAGAAAACCAGGAAAACGATCTGCACCAGGCCTTGCTCCAGCACTGCGGGAGCGCCGATAGTGACCAGTTGGCGAGCGGCTGACCAGTCTATACGGGCTTTTTTTATCGGCTTGAGCTTAAAGTGGCCGCGCCACCAGATGGCAACAAAAATTGCAGTGATCATGAATCCTGCGGAACTGCCACCCAGCGCCACCCCGGAAACCCCCAGCCGGGGGAATGGGCCGATACCGAAAGCCAGGACGTAGGCGAAAGTCACGTTGAGCAGAGAGCTGAAAAAAAGAAAGAAGAGAGGTGTGATGACATCGCCTGTGGCGCGTAGCCCTGTCGACAGCATCATATTTGCAGCGGAGGCAAGATTGAATATACCCAGCCAGAAGATAAACCCGGCAGCGTAAAGAGTTGTTTGCTCATCCAGCCCGAACAGGCCGGCGATGGCCTCAGGCGCAATCAGGATGGGAATGCTCAGAAACCCCGCCAGCGCCAGAGACAGCAGCATGGATGTCCAGTTGATTAGCTCCGCCTGCTGGATCCTTCCGGCCCCCCAGCTGCGGGCGATCAGCGCGGTTGCCGCTACGGATACACCCATCAGTATCGCCTGGATCAGGAAAAAAACCCGGTGCCCTGTCGTTACTGCGGCCACTGCACTGGTGCCCAGGCCGGCAACGATCTTTATGTGCAGGAACCCCACCGAGGTGAATAACAGGTTGGAGACTATGGTCGGCCACGCCAATCGCCAGACGCTACGGCTGGTCGATACTGCCTCGCCATTGCGGGATGTTGGCAAAACTGGTTCCTCGGGTGGTCGTGCTATGAATCAGGATCTGGCGGCTACTGCCTGTGCCAGCTGCCGGCATTCGCGGTGACGGAAACAATCCGTCGTATGGTCATTTACCATCCCGGTAGCCTGCATATGGGCGTACATTATTGTAGAACCGACGAAGGTAAACCCACGTTTTTTCAGGTCTTTGCTGATCCGGTCCGAAATTTCAGTGCTGGCAGGTACTTCCCTGTGAGAACGCCAGCGGTTCTGCACGGGTTCGTGATCCACAAAGCTCCAGATGTAGTCTGAAAAGCTTCCGAGTTCATCCTGCACGGCGAGAAATGCACGCGCATTCCTGCGAGCGGCATAAACTTTAAGCCGGTTGCGAATAATTCGTGGATCCAGCAGCAGCTTGTCGAGCTTGCGGTCCGTATATCTGGCGATCCGATCCGGGTCAAAGCCGTCGAACAGCTCCCGATAGCCTTCGCGCTTGCGCAGGACGGTAATCCAGGCGAGCCCGGCCTGCGCGCCCTCCAGCAGGAGCATTTCGAAGAGATGGGCGTCATCCTTCGTGGGAACACCCCACTCCCTGTCGTGGTAGTCCCGATAGAGCGGGTCGTTGCCACACCAGGTACAGCGGTTGGTCATTGCGAACTCTCCTTTTAAGGCACAGTATCGGGGCCGTAAAGCGGTGTGTCTACCCGCCTGGCGATCTGTCTGGTGCCGGTCATGCTGGCGACGGTTACCCGGCTGTGCCAAACTTTGCAGAAGATAAACTGGGGAAGATGATGACGGATACCATTTTATACAGCCGCGAAGGCCATGTCGGGCGCCTGGTTCTCAATAGCCCGGAGCGCCATAATTCACTGGGGCAGGAGCAGCTGCTGGGAATACAGGAGCATCTGGCTGCGGTTGCTGTCGATCGGCAGGTGCGCGTACTTGTCTTGACTGGAGCGGGAGACAAAACGTTCTGCGCCGGAGCCTCCTTGCAACAGCTGGGTGCCAGGGAGATAACCGGCGACTGTTTCAGGGCAACGACTGACCAACTCGCCGGTTTGTCCATACCGACCATATGCGCTTTGAACGGCAGTGTTTTCGGTGCCGGGGTTGAACTGGCCCTTAGCTGTGATTTCCGCCTGGGTATCGAGGGAACCCGCATGCGAATTCCGGCCGCGGCGATAGGTATATGCTATCCGGTCAGCGGTGTAAGGCGCCTGGTAGAGAGTCTTGGGGTCAGCGTGGCCCGGCGAATGCTATTGGCGGCAGAAGAGTTTGATGCCCCGGACATGCTCCATATAGGTTTCCTCGATCATCTTGTCATGCCCGGCAGCTTTGCGGAAGCCACTCATGACCTGGCCCAACGCGTCGCCGGTCTTGCGCCTTTGGCTGTGCGTTCCATGAAGCACATTCTCGCGCGGGTTGTGGCCGGGGATGTTGACGAAGCGCAGACCCTGGAGCTGGCAGAGATCTGTGCCAAATCAGCCGACCTGCAGGAGGGGTTTGCGGCTTTGAGGGAAAAGCGACAGCCGAGATTCAGCGGCAGCTGATACGGTTTCCCTAGACTGGGGCCAAGGGGCCGCGGCAGTTCAATTGACGATCGATAGCCATCCAGGGTAAACCAAGTTTCTCCAGCCAACGTATGCCCGCCTGTTCAGTTTTCAGGCGTGCGATACTCGCGGCACCACAGGCTGCCAGGCAGGTATCGGCGATGACCGCGACACTCAGTAATCCGGGTAGTGGTTGAGCATCGACAGGGCTTAGTGCGCGG
>JAHEEG010000261.1 GCA_024640825.1 Gammaproteobacteria bacterium | reverse complement strand
AACGATGCCCGCATCGCACAACTTGCGGACCTGTGCCATGTCATGGCTGACCAGAATGGCACTGGCAGTCTTCATCCGCTCCCCGAAAACGATACGGCTTTTCCGGCGGAACTTCGCATCGCCCACCGCCGTAACCTCGTCGACCAGATAGGTATCAAAGCGAATACCCATCGAGGCACCAAATGTCAGACGTGACTTCATACCTGCCGAATATGTGCGCACCGGCATGTTGAAATGCTGCCCAAGCTCCGCGAAGTCCTTGACATAGGCGACCAGGCTGTCGGTATCCACCCCGTATATCCGGGCCACAAACCGCACGTTCTGTGCGCCCGTCAGATCGCCGTGGAACGACCCGCCAAACCCCACCGGCCACGAGATCGACCCGTCGCTGACAATCCTGCCTTCATCGGAGCGCATCGTGCCCGCGATCATCTGGAGCAAGGTAGATTTACCCGCGCCGTTGCGGCCCAGAAGCGCTACGGATTTCCCGGTGGGCAGGGTCGTATTCAGGTTATCAATAACCACCTTGCGATAGCCGTTGACCCAAAAACTCTTGCTGAGATTCTCAAAACGGATCATGTCCCGCCGCCTCCTGTCTCAGCGACGGTCGCGAATGCTGTAATAGACCAGAACCAGAATCGACCAGCTCAGCAGGGTCAGCAGAAACGTCAGGCCCAAAATCATCCACCGTTGCGGGAATTGGGAGGTTTCGGCCAGCGTGGGCTCGATATAAGAGGCCAGATAGCGGCTCTGACGCTGAGCATTGGCTCGCGCCACATCCAGAGCCGCCAGTGCCGCGGTATAGGTCTGCTCGGCAAATTCCCGGTCCACGACGAGGTTTTCATATTCGGCGATCAGCGTGGGATAGTCCTCACCCTGCGAGTTAAGGCTGTCCCGACCCGAGGCGAAATTCTCCCGCTCCTTGTGGATGCGATCCCGGATCACTTCGATCCGGCGCCTGGCCTGTGTCACGCGCGGATCAGACGGGCTGGTGCTTTCCTGCAGCAGATCCAGTTCGATCAGCGCTTCGGCCAGCTGTTGCTGGAGATTGTTCACCACTCCCATACGCCCCTGGATATCGGCCTCGGGATCGACAATCTGGGTGCGGGTGCGGAACCGGGTCATCGCCTCGCGCGCGACTTTTAGGCGGGCCACTGCCTCTTCGAGATCAGCCTCTGCATAGCGCATCGCATCGGCCCGCGCCGCCTCGTTGAGGGAATTGATGACCTTCTGGCTTTCCCGGACGATGGCCTGGGCGATGCGCTGCGCCATTTCTGGATCAAAGGCCAGTACCTGTACCTCGATCAGTTCCGTCGACTGGTCATAAGAAATTCGCACCACCCGCTGCCAGAACCATACCAATTCCTCAATAGAGGCATCGGGCCAGATCGAGAACACCGGGTCCTCCTCCCAGTACTGGGTGTAGTGCGTCTTCAGATCCAGTTGTGCCTGAACCCGCCGGGCCATCTGCTGGCTCTGGATGAATTCGTAAAGCACATCGCTATCCGATCCGACCGAAGTCCCCGCAAAACTGGCCAGTCCGCCCAGAAGCTCAGAGGCACCGCCACCTTCTTCCTGGCGCACGGTAAACGCCACGGTGGAACTGTACTGATCCTTGGAAATGGCAAAGAGATAGAACCCCACTGCCATAAGCGGCACCACGACCAGCAACACAAAGGACGCTACGAGCCCCCAGTGACGCCGTTTCATATGAGCCGGCTCCCCCGGCGGCAGAACCTGGGCCGGAGGTGACGATGCGGCCGGCTTCGGAGCCGGTTTTGGAGCTGGTTTCGGAGCGGGCGGGGCCGGCTTCAGTTCCGGCGTAGCAACAGCGTCTTTCTGCGGTCCGGAACCGGTAACAGGCGTCTTTTGCGGCGGTTGTGCAGTGTCGCTGCTCATTAAGTGCTTGCTCTGCGAGGAAGTCTTTTGAATCTGCTTAGAAAACTATACAAACTCGCTTCAGCGAACACCAGCATCGGAACGTGCATGTCTCTCGCCGATCCTCTGCCTCCACAACCGCCCGCCACCGGCGTCAACCGAAGCTGGGCTACCCCGCGTGCGATAATGGCGCTGATGCTGCGCGAAATGTCCACGCGCTACGGCAGGTCACCGGGCGGGTTCCTTTGGGCATTGCTGGAACCGCTGGGCGCGGTGCTGATTCTGGGGGTCGGATTGTCACTGTTGGTACGTACCCCGTCCTTGGGCAGCAATTTCTTTCTGTTTTATGCCACAGGCTTCTTGCCCTTTACAGTCTATCAGAACGTATCGCTCTTTGTGAGCCGCGCGATCAGTTTCTCGAAACCCTTGCTGAAATATCCGGCTGTAACCTGGATGGATGCCATTCTCGCACGCTTCATTCTGAACGGGCTGACCGTCATTCTGGTGACCTATATCCTGCTCGCCGGCATACTGGCTGTAACGGATACACGCACCGTACTCGACTTGCCCCCCATTCTGCTGGCCATAAGCCTCGCTTTGATCGTGGGGCTGGGTGTAGGCGTGCTCAACTGTGCATTGATCGGGCTCTTCACCTCTTGGGGTCTGATCTGGTCCATCGTCACCCGGCCGCTCTTTCTGGCCTCGGGCGTGATCTTCATCTACGAGGACCTTCCACCAACGATCCAGAACATTCTGTGGTATAATCCCCTGATGCATGTGGTCGGCTATATGCGCATGGGTTTTTACCCGATGTATAACCCGCAATACCTGTCACTAAGCTATACAATGGGCATCGCGCTCGTCTGCCTCGCCATGGGGCTGCTGCTGCTCGGCCGCTATTATAACGACATTCTCAACAACTGAGACGTGCGGGTTCAGCCGTCGCTTGCCAGCGCCAGCACCTCGGCATGACTGCGCACCGCCCGGCCCCGGACACCGTCCCGCACCGCAGCGCGCATCAGCCGCAGATAAATCTCCCGGTCGCCGCCATAGAGCCGCGCCGCAAGCCGCCATTTGGGAACCAGCACCAGCAAGAGCGGCCAGAACAGAACCCCGGCGGCGGTGCGATACATGATCAGCCCGTTGCGATAGGTGTAATAGACCTTCCATAACGGGCGGAATTCGCGCTTGCGGTCATTCTGGAAGGTCGAACAATCATGTTCGAACCGCACGCGCGGATCGAAGACGATCTTCAGCCTCCGGCGGCGCAGACGCAGCGTATAGATCACGTCATCGCCATAGAGAAACAGCTTGGCCTCCGGAAATCCGGTTTCAAGGATGATGCGACGCGACAGGAACAACCCCACAAAGGACGTCAGATCGATCGGGCGCGGACCCGGAGCATCATAGGCGTCATAG
>JAHEEG010000260.1 GCA_024640825.1 Gammaproteobacteria bacterium | reverse complement strand
CTGCTGGCTTATGATCATGTGCTTGGCGCGAACACCGCCAGCCGCCCGGACTGGCAAGGCCCCTACACTACCGAGAGCATGTTCCAGGAACCGCTGGTGCTGTTCTCCTATCTGGCCGGGTTGACGAGCACCATCGAGCTTGTGAGCGCGGTGATTATCCTTCCCCAACGACAAACCGCACTGGTCGCCAAACAGACCGCCTGCGTGGATGTTCTGAGTAGAGGACGCCTCCGCTTAGGAGTCGGTACCGGCTGGAATGATGTGGAATATGAAGCCCTGGGCGAGAATTTCCATGACCGCGGCCGCCGTTCGGAAGAGCAGATCGATCTGCTGCGCCGGTTGTGGCGTGATGAGGCGATCAGTTTCAGCGGGGAGTATCACAAAATCACCGACGCGGGTCTGAATCCGCTGCCGGTCGACAGGAACATACCCATCTGGCTGGGCGGTATGGCGCCCCAGGTGATCGACCGGGTGGGACGCCTTGCCGACGGCTGGTTTCCTTTTGTGAACAGGAACCTGAGTACCCAGATCAGCGAGATGCGCTCCAGCGCCAGCAACGCCGGCCGCGATCCGGACAGCATCGGCATCGAATGTATCATTCCCGCGAACACTGACGCAGAGCGGCTGAAGGGGCTGCAGGATATGGGTGTCACTCATGTGGCGCTGGTCACGATGAATCAGGAGTTGGCCGACCCGGACGCGCATATAGACGCCATCTCGCGAGGCCGCGATACGCTCGCCGCAGCATTCAGTTAGTACGACGACGCTTTTTCAGAACCAAAAGGACAAAAGCCATGACCGACATCAGCTCGCTATCAAACACCCGGGTGGTGCTCAAATCACGCCCGGTTGGTATGCCCACCGATGACAATTTCGACATTCAGACCGTGCCGGTGACCGCGCCCGGCGAGGATGAAATGCTGCTCCGCACTTTATGGCTGTCTTTGGACCCCTACATGCGCGGCCGCATGAGCGACCGAAAATCCTATGCAAAGCCCCTGGACATCGGCGACGTTATTACCGGCGGGGTAGTCTGTCAGGTGGTGGCGTCGAATATCAACGACTACCCCGTGGGGACTATTGTCAGCGGCATGTACGGCTGGCAGTCCTACGCCATCGCCAGAGCGGACGACAACCGGCTGTTTAAGATCGACCCGGATCTGGCGCCTATTTCCACGGCTGTGGGCGTCACTGGAATGCCAGGGCAGACGGCTTACTTCGGCTTGTTGCGCGTCGGCGAACCGCAGGCAGGTGAAACCGTGGTGGTTTCTGCCGCCTCGGGTGCGGTGGGTTCCGTGGTTGGCCAGATCGCCAAGATCAAAGGATGCCGTACGGTGGGCGTAGCTGGCGGGAAAACCAAATGTGACTATGTGACGGATGAACTGGGTTTCGACGCCTGCATCGACTACAAAGACCCCGATTTTCCGGCGCAACTGGCGGCGGCCTGCCCGGACGGCGTGGATGTTTATTTCGAGAATGTGGGCGGCGCGGTTCTGGATGCCGTCGCACCGCTACTGAACGATGGCGCCCGGGTGCCGATCTGCGGTTTCATCTCCGCCTACAACGCCACCAGTTTCGATGATATTCGCACACCCGAAGCAGTCCTGGGTGCATTGCCGAACCCACCTGTGCATCGCTTCTTTGTGGTCACAGAGTGGCTCGACGAGTTCGAGGAGGCGGCGGCCGCTCTGGGGCAATGGATCAAGGAAGGAAAGCTCAAATATCGAGAAACGGTAGTGGAGGGAATCGAGAATGCGCCGAGTGCATTCCGCATGCTGTTCACGGGCGACAACTTCGGCAAACTGATGGTGAAAGTGGCGGAACCGGAGGAATAACTCTTCATTAGCCTGGGGTCAGAGTAAAGTGCCAGAGCAACTTGCTCTGGCACTTTACTCTGACCCCAACTCTTCCCAACTCTTCAAGGCTTTCGGTAGAGCGACTCCATGATCTGATCCACGGTGAACGTCCCGGGCCTTTGCCGCGGAGGAAACTGCTGCAGGCTTTGCACAAAACTTGTCACCGCCACCCGGCCTTCGGCAGCACGCGCGGAAATCTTGTGATCCCACCAGACGTTGTAGCTGTTTGAATCGGTATCCGCGCGCTCGAAGGGATCACGACGCAGGTTGAACACCTTGGGTATGCGCAGGGTCACGAAAGGATCGCGCCATACGTCAAAACGCTGCGCACGCTGTTCGGCAAACACCAGTTTCCAGTCCCCTATTCTGACGCCCGTCAATACACCGTCGTCGCTGAAATAGAAGAACTCCTGGCGTGGTCCTGTCTGAGTCTCCCCCGTGAGATACGGCAGGAAATCGTAACCATCGAGGTGCACGTTGAACTCCCGGTTACCCAGGTTGGTGCCAGACTTCAGTTCTTCCTTGATGTCCGCTTCTCCAGCCGCCGCCATTACGGTGGGCACCCAGTCCAGGTGCGACATGATTTCGTTGCTGATGGCACCGGCCGCGATCTGCCCGGGCCAGCGCACCATGGCAGGGACCCGGTAGCCACCGTCCCAGTTGGTGTTCTTTTCCCCTCGATAGGGGGTGATGGCTGCATCCGGCCACTGGTTGAAGTGCGGTCCGTTGTCAGTGGTGTACACAACAATAGTGTTGTCGGCGATCCCGAGCTCATCGAGCTTAGCGAGCAGCGCACCGACGTGATCGTCATGCTCGAGCATACCGTCGTTGTAGAACCCCTGACCCGAGCGACCCAGGCTCTCGTCTTTCACGTGGGTGTAGTAGTGCATGCGGGTGGAGTTGAACCAGACAAAAAACGGTTTCTTCTGCGCGTTGGCCCGGTCGATAAAGTCCAGGCTCGCCGCCAGAAACTCTTCGTCCACGGTTTCCATGCGTTTCCTGGTCAATGGCCCGCTGTCTTCCACGCGGCCATCGGCGCTGGAGCGGATCACACCACGGGGGCCAAACTGCTTGTGGAACTGCTCGCTCGTCGGGTAGTCAGGATCTTCAGGACCTTCTTCCGCATTCAGGTGGTACAGGTTACCGAAGAACTCATCGAATCCATGGTTGGTCGGCAGAAACTCATCTTTGTCCCCAAGATGGTTCTTACCGAACTGACCCGTTGTGTAACCCAGTGGTTTGAGCATTTCCGCCAGGGTCGGATCCTCGGGTTGAAGACCCAGGTCCGAACCCGGAATACCCACCTTGGTCAGCCCGGTCCGAACCGGATGCTGCCCGGTGATGAACGCGGCGCGTCCCGCCGTACAGCTCTGCTCGCCGTAGTAGTCGGTGAAGATCATGCCTTCGTTGGCGATGCGATCGATGTTGGGTGTGCGATAACCCATCTGCCCCATGTT
>JAHEEG010000111.1:5019-12100 GCA_024640825.1 Gammaproteobacteria bacterium | reverse complement strand
AGCCACCAGGCGCTCGTCCCCATCGGCTGTCGAGCGCTTCGCCACAGCTGCCTCCAGAACGGCCGCCGACGTTGCAAGGTTGTTCTCAACGTCGCCGGCTTCGATCCGATAGCCGCGGACCTTGAGCTGGTTGTCTAGACGCCCGAGGTGCTCGAGACTGCCGTCAGGCAGCCAGCGACCAAGATCACCGGTCAGGTACATGCGCTCACCGGGGAGAAACGGGTCGCTGACGAAGCGCTCGTCGGTCAACGACGGGTTTCCGTGATAACCGAAGGCGACGCCTTCGCCGGCAATGGCAATCTCGCCCTGCACGCCGGCGGGTACCAGCGCCTGCTGCTCGTCAATGATATAAACGCGGGTATTCTGAATCGGCAGCCCGATGCTGGCGTGCTGGGGATCATCCGGAATCTCCGCAACCGTCGACCATATGGTGGTCTCGGTGGGACCGTAGAGGTTCCAGACTCTCGCGCACCGACGTTTGAGCGACCGGGCCAGGTCCAGCGGCAGAGCCTGCCCCCCGCACAGCGCCCGCAATCGTTCGTCGCCAGGCCAACCCCCTTCCAGGAGCAGGCGCCAGGTCGCCGGCGTGGCCTGCATGAAAGTGGCGCCTGAGGTGCGGAGCTGTTCAGCCAGCAAACGACCGTCGCCGGCAGCGTCCTCTGCGACCACGTACGTCTGCGCGCCGACGGTAAGCGGCAGAAGAAGCTCGAGTACCGAAATATCGAAGGACGTCGTGGTGACCGCTGCGAGAACGTCCCCGGCGTTTATTCCCAATGGGCCCCGCAGGCCGGTGAGCAAGTTCACTACCTGCCGATGCCCGACTTCCACCCCCTTGGGACGTCCGGTAGACCCCGACGTATACATCAGGTACGCGAGCCCGCCGGCCGGGTCGCCTGCGGCCAGATCCTTCCGGACGTCAGATCGCTGAGGCTCCAGAGTCCTCAGGTCGAGCAGCCTGCCCTGGAAGCCGGGCAACAACGGGAAGCTCGACGTATCGGCAACCACGAAGGTTGCCCCGGAGTCCGCGATACCATGCCTCAATCGGTCGGCGGGCAGCGAGAGGTCAAGCGGCACATACGCCGCACCGGCCTGCAGAATCCCCAGGATTGCCAGGGGCAGAGACTCGGTTCTGGGCACCGCCAGACCAACCACCGCCCCCTGCCCGACCCCCGCCTGGCGAAGACCTGCGGCAACGCCCAAGGTTCGACTTCTCAGCTCGGCATAGGTCAGCCGGCCGTCTTTCGACGCAACCGCGACCCGCTCGGGATGCTGATCCGCCGCCGCCCAGACAAGATCACAGACGGAATTCTCCAGCGCGGTCAACTCGGTCGGCCCGACCCGTCGCAGCAGATAGGCTGCCTCGGCGTCTTTCAGCAGGGGCAACCGCGACCAGGGCTTTTCGGGCTCAGTCGTCAGCGTCTGCAGATAGCCAGTGTAATGGTCGAGAAAGCACTCAACCACGCGCCCGTCGAACAGCTCGCAGGCGTACTCCAGATCAAACTGAATAACATCCGTCTCTTCGGTTACCCAGCAGGAGACGTCGGTCCGGGCGACGTCTCGCGAGACGCGTTCTGGTGTAACTTCGATACCCGGCAGATTCCAGCGATCCTCCGCACCGCGGCGAAACGCAAACAGCGTCTGAAAAGCAGGCGTGCGGCTGAGGTCGCGGGGCAGCTCAAGCGCCGCGATTACAGCCTCAAACGGAATCTCCGACCATTCGCTGGCCGCGACCGCTTTCTGACGAACGTAGTCGCTGAGCTCGTGCAATGACCACAGAGGATCGGGCCGCAGACGAATGCCCACCGTGTTCAGGTAAGGCCCGAGGCCGTGCTCTGCCCCGACGAGATACCGCGAATCACCCACCGGTGTGCCCACTACCAGCTCGCTCTGCCGGCAATAGCGCAGGAGTGCGACCGAATAAACTGCCAGCAGCAGGTTGTAAAGGCTGATCCCCTGCCCGGCCGCATATCGCCTGATGTCCGAAAGGGGCGAACCCTCCAGCCGAACCGATACCGTTTTGCCGGCAAAGGACTGCCTTGGCGGGCGGGATGTGAAGCTTGGGAAGTCCAGCACGGGCAGCTCGCCAACGAGTTCCGCGGTCCAGAAGTCGAGCCCCTGGCGATAGGCCGCTGACCCATGACGTGCCTGCTGCCAACGCGCGTAATCCCCGTACTGGAGGACCATGTCATCCGGCGCGCTTGAGACAGCGCCGGTGGCGTAGAACTCGCTTACCTCGCGCAGAATCACGGGTATCGACTCGCCGTCCATGATCGTGTGATGAAAGACAAGGACCAGCAGGCTGTCTTCGCCTGCCTCGAAAACCCGGGCCAGCCAGGGCGGATTCGCGGTCAGGTCGAAATTGTGCCGAACCAGCGTGGCAATTCTGTCTTCTGCCGCCTCAGCGGATGACACCCGTTCCGCGGCCCAGTCCACCCGGGCTTCTGCCAGAACGAGCTGCCAGGGCTCATCGTCTTCAGTACGGAAAACCGTTCGGAGAATCTCGTGCCGGTTGACCAGCTGGGTAAAAGCCTCGCTGAGCCTTTGCTCATCCAGACTGCCTCGCATCCGATATGCGGCGTAAACGTTGTGCACCCCCGCCGAAGCCTCGATCTGATCGAGGAACCACAGCCGCCATTGCGCGGACGACAGCGGGAACCGATTCCGCTCTGGAGAACGCGGAATCGCTGGCATCACCGCGCCGTCTTCTTCGGCGGCTGCATGCGCGGGGGTCACAGCGACCGCAAGCTCCTCCAGGTTCCCGGTTTCCACAATGTCGCGCAGCCGGGCCTGGTAACCCATACGGTGCAGACGCGCGGCGACTCGAAGTGCAGTAATGGAATCCCCACCCATTTCGAAGAAGTTGTCGTCCAGGCCAACCTGCTCCACATTCAGCAGGTCGCGCCAGATACGACCCAGATTCTGCTGCAGCGCGCTCGTCGGCGGGCGGTAGGCTCGTTTGGCTTCAGCCGCCGGAAGGTAACCTGACGACAGCGCCCGCCGATCGACTTTGCCGTTGGAGAGTCGGGGAATCCGGTCCAGCGCAACGAAAGCGTCCGGCTGCATGAACGCCGGCAATTTCTCCCGCACCAGTTGCCGAAGGTCTTCAACCGCCAACTGCCGGGAGCTTTCGTACCAGACGACCAGCGACCGGCTTCCCCCGGCCGAATCCGCCTGGCCCACCACGGCCTCCCTGACGTCCGGGTGTCGGAGCAGGGTCGCTTCAATCTCACCCGGTTCGACCCGGTAGCCTCGAATCTTCAACTGTTGATCGATGCGACCCAAGAACTGAAGGTTTCCATCCGGACGCCAGCAGACCTGGTCGCCGGTCAGGTAGTAGACCTCATCACCCGCGCCGGGCAGCGAAGGCAACCGAACGAACTTCGCCTCGGTCAGGTCAGGCCTGCCGAGGTAGCCACGGGCAATCCCCTTTCCCCCCAGCACCAGCTCGCCGGGAATACCCATGGGCACCGGACGCCGTTCCTCATCGAGCACGTATTGCGTGCCATTGGGAATGACTTTCCCGATGGGCACGTTGGCACCGTCAAACGCTGCAGGAAACCGATATACATGGCTCCAAACGGTGGCTTCTGTGGGCCCGTACTCGTTATACAGAGTCGCGTTCGGACACCTGTCACGGTGCAGCGTGAAGAGTTCAGGAGGGCATGCCTCCCCGGCAACGATCGCGACTGCAAGACTCGAGAGCTGATCCTCGCCCGCTGCTTCCAGCACAGCCTGGTAAAAGGACGGCAGGGCCAGCAGGTGGCTCACCTTCTCGTCCGACATCGACGTAAGCAGATGGCCAATATCGTGCTCTCGGCCGCGCTCCGGCAGAACCAGGTTGCCGCCGTCACATAGCGTCCAGAACAAACCGGCCAGGGCGCTGTCGAAGGCGAACGATGACAGGTGAGCAAACGCGCCCACGGCCCCGGGATAGTAGTGCAGCCGCGCGGCGGTGGAGTAGACGATGTTCGCCTGAGTTACCATGACGCCTTTGGGCTCTCCGGTAGAGCCAGACGTGTAAAGGACATAGGCGAGATCATCCGGGGCGCCCCGGGACCGCTGAAGGTCGGGCTTGCCATCATCCCGTGCGAGCGCACGAATGTTCAGCAGCACCGCATCATCGTCGTCAAGCTGACACGCGCCGTCGCTCAGGACCAGGTCCAGGTCTGCGCTCATGATGATTTCACGCACGCGGGACACCGGCGAGCTGGGGTCAACTGGAACAAAAGCAGCACCGGATTTCAGAATTCCCAGGATAGCGATCACCGTTGCCGGTGACCGATGAGCCACCACCCCAACCAGCGATCCTCGGCCAATACCCCGCTCCCGGAGACGAGCGGCCAGCGAATTCGATTGACTTTCGAGCTCGGCGTAGCGAAGTCGTTCGTCACCGCAGGTCACAGCGACGCCGACCGGGTTGGCTCGCGCAGCCATGTCGATCATCTGGTGCAAGCTTCCGTGATCTACGGAAATACTGGCAGAGCGTCCCCAGTCATCGACCAGCCGCGTTCTCTCCGATTCCGGCATGATCGGCAGATCCTTAATCCGGCAGAGCGGGTCTGCGGCGATCCCCTCTAACAGGGTCTGCAGATGCCGAGCGATTTGAAGCACCGCATCTTCGTTGAACCGCGCATCGTCGGAGACAAAGGTAACCTTCAGGTCATCACCGGGATAAACGAGCACCGCCAGCGGGTAGTGGCTGGGCGCGGTGAAGGTGAGGGGGCCCAGTTTCAGATTCGAACTCTGATGCGCCACTCGACTCGGGTAGTTCTCGAACACCACGATGCTGTCGAACAGCGGCCGTTCTGCAGAGAATCCGGCCAGCTGCTGAATTTCCGACAGCGATGCGTGCTCGAAATCGGCGATGGCCAGCAGCCGCTGCTGCACCTCAGGCAACCAGGCGTCGAGGGTCATCTCTCCGCGCACGTTGAGGTGAACGGGCAGCGTATTGATGAGCAGCCCAGCCATCCGCTCAATGCCGGGCACATCGCCGTTTCTCCCTGAATGTGTGGATCCGAAGACGATGTTCCGCTGACCCGTGTACCGGTTCAGCAAGGCGGCCCACGCCGCCTGGAAGAGAACGTTCAGCGTGACGTGCTTGCGCCTCGCCAGCTCCCGGAGTTGTTTCGATGCCAAAGGGCCCAGCCAGAGATCGCAGGACTGCCGCTGCGACGACGCCACGGCATCCAGTTCGCCCAGCGGCACGAGGGTCCCTTCGCTCACGCCCTCCAGATAGCTCTGCCAGAAGGCGCGGCTTTGCTTTCTGTCCTGTCGGTAGAGCCAGACCACATAGTCTCTGAACGGCGGCGAGGGCTTCGGACGCTCGCTGCAGCCGACGATCGCGTCATAGCGCGCCAGCCAGTCGCTGATCATCGGGTAAGTCGACCAGCCGTCGAACAGTATGTGATGCCCCGTCCAGATCAACCGCACCTCGCGCTCAGAAGCCCGAACGACCGTCAACCGCAGCGGCGGCCCAGCGCCGAGATCGAACCCCGCGTTACGGAGGTGGGCCTGCAGCAGCTCGATGTCCCGTTCCCGCCGCTGTTCTGGCCTACCGGCCCAGTCCAGCACTTCCCAGCTTGGCATCGCGGGCCGACAGACACCCTGCAACGGGGCCTCCAGGCCTTCCCAGAAAAATCGTGTCCGCAAAACGGGCTGGGCGGCGACAAGCTGCTCATAAGCCTGTTGCAGCGTATCCAGATCGATTTCACCTTCCAGCGTGCCGGTGATCTGCCCGACATAGAGACTGCGGTGACGGGCGGCAAGACAGTGGTAGAGCATTCCAGCCTGGGTCGGCGTCAGCGGATAGAGCTGCTCAAGCTCTTCGAACGCGGGACCCAGAGCGCTGCGGACCCTGTCGACGTCGTCGCGGAAAGACCCGGTTTCCCACGGAATTGCCACGGGCGAAGCCGGTTCTACAGCTTCCATACCTGCCGTCAGCCCAGCGCAGAGCTCGGCGACCGTCTGGCTGGTGAAGAGATTTCTGGGCGAGATCGCGAGACCCAGGCGTTTCGCTTCCGCCGCGATCTCAATGCTCATCACGCTGTCGCCGCCCAGAGCCAGAAAATTATCGTGGATCCCTACCCGGTCGACGCCTAGAACGCCACGCCAGATCTCAGCCAGCCGCTTTTCCACTGGCGTGGACGGCGCCACATAGCGGCCGCCCAGACCGGCTCTGTCGGGCTCCGGATCCGGCAGCGCCAGATGATCCACCTTGCCGTTCGCAGTAAGCGGAAACGTCGCCAGCGCGATCAGATGGCCGGGGATCATGTGCCTTGGCAGACGGATTGCCAGCTGCTCCCGCAGCGTTTCCAGATGCACCTGAGGTTCCGCTGTAAAATACCCGACCAGCCGCGGCTGCGATCTTTCCGGGCCCGTCCTGACCATGGTAAGCGCGGCCTGGACCCCGGGACAGTCCAGCAGCGCGGCATCGATCTCACCAAGCTCGATCCGATAACCACGCACCTTGACCTGGTGATCCAAACGGCCCAGGAATTCCATCGCGCCGTCCGAGTTCCACCGAGCCATGTCGCCGGTGCGGTAAATCCGCCGCCCCGACCGGAACGGATCGTCGCCGAACCGGTCATCGGTAAGCTCGCGCCGATTCCAGTAGCCGGCCGCAACGCCCGGGCTGCTGATCACCATCTCGCCAGTCACGCCGGTAGGCACCGGTTGCCCGTACTCGTCCAGCAGGTAGATCGAAGTGTCGTTGATGGGATAGCCGATGGGCACCGAAGCCCGCAGATCCGTGACGGGATCGTAGCGATGCACCATGCAGCCGACCGTGGCCTCGGTCGGCCCATATTCATTGAACATCTCGACCCGGCCGTGGAAGGCGTCGTGAACTGATCGTGCGAGCGATGTCTTGAAGTCCTCACCACCGACGATCAGCTTGCGAACGCGCTGACACTCGATACCGTGGCTGCGAACCAGCTCGAGGTGCGCGGGCGTCAGCTTGATCACGTCAACGCTGTCCGCTTCGAACACGTCCAGGATTTCCAGGCCGGAGGGCCCCTCCTGGTCACTGAAGACGCGAATGCTCCCCCCGGAAATGCCCGGCACGAATATCGACGTCAACGTG
>JAHEEG010000111.1:0-5009 GCA_024640825.1 Gammaproteobacteria bacterium | reverse complement strand
TCTTCACCCAGATAGACACGTCGCGCCCAGCAGACATAGTTGGCGAGCCCGCGATGGGTCATCATCGCCGCCTTGGGCACGCCGGTGGATCCGGAGGTGTAGATCATGTACGCGAGGTCATCGCCCTCGGGTGGCCGCAGGGGATCACTGTCCGGCTGAAGATTCAGGTCCAGGCGATGGACGCCCAGGGTCCGAAAGCCTTGGGCCCAGTCCATATCACCACTGGCCCCATCGCAGACCAGCACCGCGTGGGGCTGAAGATCCGCGAGCATTTGCCGCTTGCGCAGCGAAGGCGACTCGACATCTATGGGTACGAAAATACCGCCGGCTTTCAGCACGGCCCAGATCGCCACGACCGCATCAATGCAGCGCGGCATGCCGATGGCAATGCGCGGATGGTCGGTGCCGCACTCCGCGGCCAGGTAGCTGGCAAGCTGGTTCGCGCGTTGACTCAGGGCTTGGTAGGTCAGAACGTCTTCGCCGTGGATCAGCGCGTTGGCATCCGGCGTCGCTCTGACCTGCGCTTCGAACAGGCTGACGACGTCAACGGCCTGATGTTGGGGTTCCTCGGAAGCATTGAATGCCTCGAGAAACAGGTGCCTTTCGTCCTGAGACAGCAGGTCGAAGGCCCCCAGATCGCGATGAGGATCGTCGAGAAAGGCATCGATGAGCCGCTCGAACTGCCCCCGCAGCCACTGGCCACGTCCGTCGCTGAAAATGTCCCCGTTGACCTCCAAGTGGACGACGAAGCTGCCCGAGTCGTCGAAATCACACACCTGTATGCGGACAGCCTGGCTGTCATCGCCCGACCCGGTGTGGACCCACCCGGTTTCGACAGGCAAACCGGCAAAGTCGCCAAATTTCGCGGTCACGTAGTTCAACAGCATGACGTAGGAGCGATTGATCTCATCGCAGCTGGCACCCGGCACAGCGTGGCGGAGCCCTGACAGCAGCTGACGAAGCACCTTGGCGTGCAGGGAAACGAAGGATTCGTCCGCTTCGAGTTCGAGATTCAGAACCCCGACTTCCATCATAAGACCGATGGTGCGTTTGAAAGCGGGCGTAGGCCGAGCCTGAAACGGCATGCCGAGCCGCAAGGACCGGACGCCAGCTATACGATGCACCGTCGCCAGCCAGAGCGTGGACCATAGCGCGGTCAGCGCCAGATCCGGTGTCAGGGATTTGAAAGCCACCGATCCCGCTATTTCCCGGAGTCGGGCCGAACGCGCTTCTCCAAGGTCAAGCACAAAGAACTCGGTGGCAACGGATTTTCTCGCCGGCCTGCTGCCGTAGAAACTCGGCTGAGAGAGATCCACCCGGCTCTGCTGCTGCCAGTAGCTCTGCGCCTTGTGCCACCTGTCCGTCGCCTGAAAGGCCTTTTCGTGAGCGACATAGTCGGCAAAAGGCGGCAGCTCGTCCGCCTGCTCCAGACGATCAGCAAGCGCAAGTGAATAGCGCCGCTGCATGGCGTCGAACGTCAGGCCAAAAGATAGGCCGTCGGTAATGAGGTGATGCAGATTCAGATACCAGACATGGGTATCCTCGGCCAGCCGAATAAGCGCGGTGTCCCAGAGTCGCTCCTCCAGCCGCAGAACTCTGAGCCGACGCGTTCGCAGCCAGTCCGCAAACGCCTGTTCCGGATCGGCCCGGTCGGACAGATCGATGTAGTCCGGCGCGTCGACCGGCGCGTCAAGAACCACCTGATGAGGAACACCTTCGCGGGTCTGAACGGTCGTTCTCAGGGCGTCGCTGGCGCCCCCGAGGGAGGACCACGCCCGACCGAAGGCCTGGGGATCCAGCTCGCCATGGATCCTGAAGGTGTGCACCATGCTGTAAACCGGCGCATCCGGGTTCAACGCCTGACCTATCCACATCAACAGCTGACCGCGGGTTAGGTCAGATCGCTCCTGCAGCAGGCTAAAGCGGCCTTTCTCTTGGGATTCTATCGCCGTGTCATCACCACGCTGCATATTGACTAAACGCCAGCACCCTGCTCCATAATCCGGAGCAGAGAATACCGGAGAAACTTTCTCCTAAGGCCATGAAAAGCTGGATCTAAGCATATCATTTGCCTGTATAATGACAATCTTAATGACATTTATCGAGGCACATCAGGATTCCCACTAGCGATGGAAACGGTGACAACCAAACTGCGCGACTTTGTCGTAGAAGAGCTGCTCTATGCGAGCGACGTCGACGAACTCGGCGTCGATGACGAGCTTCTTGGCTCGGGACTTCTCGACTCCATGGGCGCGGCGCAACTGATGGTCTACATCGAGGAAAATTTCGCGATCCAGTTCGAGCCTCAGGATCTGACTTTCGACAACTTCAACAGCCTCAGCGCCCTCGCCGCGCTGGTCGCGATCCGTTCATGAAGCCGCTGTATTCCAACGGCATCGAGCTGAGCGTCGACGCGGACGCGCTGGGGGAGCTGGAAGATTCCTCGGCATATCTGGAGGACGAAGCGGCGCTCAGAGCGAAGATGGAAGCTCAGGGGTACCTGTTTTTCCGCGGCCTGATAGACACGGCGGTCATACTCGAAGCGCGGGAGGAAATTCTGATGAAATTCGCCATCATCGGCGAGATCGACCCGGAATTTCCGATTAATGATGCCATCTACGGTGGGGGGCAAGCCATTCACCAGGTCAACCTCAGAGCCTTTAGCCGCAGCGTTCGCGATGGCATCGCGTACCGTCGAGTGGTGCTCGACGAATCTCTGCTGAAGCTGCATGAAAAACTGCTGGGTGGCAAGGTCCGCGCTTTCGATTTTCGCTGGCCCAGGTTCGCGCGCCCGGGGGAAGGATGCGGAGTGCATTGCGATGGCCCCTACCTGACCCGCGGCACCGACCGGATCTACTCCAGCTGGATACCCCTTGGGGACGTGGCCAGAGAGGAAGGAGCGCTGATGATTCTGGAGCGCGGACCGCAACATCATCCGCTGTTGAAGCACTACCTTGCCAAGGACGCGGACCGCGATGGGCTCCAGTGGCTGGGCAATCCGCGGGAACTTCGCCAGCGCTTTGACACCCGCTGGCTCACGACGGACTTTAGGGCCGGTGACGTGCTCTGCTTTGCCATGGACACGGTTCATGCAGCTCTGGACAACAAGTCACCGATCGGCCGCTGTCGCCTGTCCTCGGATTCGCGCTACCAACTGGCTTCCGAGCCGCTGGATGAACGCTGGAACGGGCCCGACCCCCCTGCCCACGGGCGCGACAAAGTTTTTTTCCCGGGCCTGGGTTCCTGGAACAACAAAGATTTTCAGGATGAATGGAAAACCGTAGACCGGCAAGGACGGCTGGTCATTGATCGCTGACAAGACCAAGCACGCGACACAACAGGAGCCCATGCATGGATTTTGGCTGGAACGAAGAGGCTCAGGCGCGCCGTGAGGCGCTGATCGGGTTCATCCACAGCGAGCTGGCAGATGACACGTCGGAAAACGACCCCCAATGCGCGTTCTCGGCCGCAAACTGGAAAAAGTGCGCGGACTTCGGGGTGCTCGGATACACGGTTTCCAGGGAGTATGGCGGCGCGGGGCTGGACATCCTGACCAGCGTCTATCTGATGGAAGCGCTGGGCTACGCCTGCAAGGACAATGGGCTGACCTTCGCCCTCCTTTCGCAGATGTTGAGCATTCAGCCTGCCATCGAGAAGTTCGGCTCGCAGACCCTGAAAGAAAACTTCCTCACGCGTCTCGTCTCTGGGGCGCACGGCGCCTTTGCCATCACCGAGGAAAGTTCCGGATCCGATACCTACAGCCTGAAAACCACAGCAACCCGCGTGGAAGGTGGCTATCTGCTGAACGGAACCAAGAAGTTCATCACGCTGGCACCCGTGGCCGACATCGCGGTTGTGTTTGCCACGGTGGATGCCGATCGAGGCCAGTGGGGGGTCACCGGATTCGTACTCGAGCGCGGACAGAAGGGGTTCACCACCACGGAGACCCAGCCAAAAATGGGCCTGCGAACCACGCCAATCGGCGACATCGTGCTTGAAAACTGTTTTGTCCCCGACATCAGAAGGCTGGGCGAAGAAGGCGCCGGCGTCGGCATCTTCAACACAGCCATGGAATCGGAACGCAGCTACATCCTGGCCGGGCAGGTGGGCGCCATGGCGCGCCAGCTGGAGCAGACCATCCAGTTCGCCAGAACGCGCCGCCAGTTCGGAACGCCCATCGGCAAGTTTCAGTCCGTCGCCAACCGCGTGGCGGACATGAAGCTGCGCCTGGAGACCGCACGCCTGCTGCTGTACAAGGTGGCCTGGCGTGAGCGCCAGAAAAAGTCTCTCATGATGGACGCAGCGCTGGCCAATCTGCATCTGAGCGAGGCATTCCTAGATTCCAGCCTGGATGCCGTACGCAATCAGGGCGCGCGGGGCTATCTGTCCGAGTACGAAATCGAGCGGGATCTTCGCGACAGCGTAGGCGGCCTGACGTATTCCGGCACTTCCGACATCCAGCGCAACATCATCGCCCGCATGCTCGGCCTGTAACCGGTTTCCACCAATGTTGTACCTGCTGCACCAGATCGTTGACGAATCTGCCCGCCGATATCCCGACCGGGCTGCCTTCTGCTACGGATCAGAGACGCAGAGCTACCGGACGCTGGCGCAGCGTGCCAACGGTCTTGCGGGAACCCTGCGGGACGAGGGCGTCAACGAGGGAGACCGGGTCGGCCTGCTGCTGCCCAAATGCCTCGATATGCCAGTCGCCGTGTTCGGCGTTCTGAAAGCCGGCGCGATCATGGTTCCCCTGGACGCTCAGTCGCCGGTCGACCGGCTCGCGGTGATCATCCGGGATGCCGGTATCCGGCACCTGATCGCCGCGCCGGACCAGCTGCGTCTGGTGCGGGCATTGCTGGCGTCGAACGATCTGACAATAAGCCTTGTCCTCGGCCCCGAACCCGCAGCCGACCTTCCCTGCCGCACCATCCCATGGCATTCCGTAGCGCCAAGCAAACGAGCGCCGACGATCGCGCTGGTAGAGGATGATCCCGCGTACCTGCTCT
>JAHEEG010000110.1 GCA_024640825.1 Gammaproteobacteria bacterium | reverse complement strand
GCACCAGCGTGCACGATCTCATCCTGGCGATCTTCAGCCTGCACGATGGTAGTTTGTGGCTCAGTTCTAATTATTCCGGTCCCGATGGTGAAGTACGGTGACAGACGCCACGTAGGAAACGGGAACATCATGATGTTGCCGGTGAACATGTAGCCATCCGAATAATCACCGAGAATCTGTGATCCTTCTGCCTGCAGCATGATGTTTGGCGTGAGGGCGAAACCCAGGTAACCGGAAATGGTCGCGGCGCCGTCAAGGTCTCCGCCGGTCATGCCCATCTCCCAACGACGCTTGACGTACTGGGCGATGCCTGCCTCGCCGAAGTCCACGGGATTACCTTCCAGGTCCAGGGTGTGGCGCATCTGATCTATGTGCACCCACCCTTCTTTTTCTTGGGGCACGCGCACTTTGAACCAGCTGGTGCGCCGCTTGAGAATGACAATCTTGTCGCCCTGGCCCGCGACGTAGAACACCGGGTAGCCCCTTCCCGGTCCGGTATGCAGCTCAATGTAGGGGTCAGAGACCACCACCGGAGGCTCATAGTCTTCAAACCATGCGCCAGCACTGCCGCACCAGCAAACCGCCAGCGCCAGCAAGCCCGTACGGATCAGTCTGTTAAGAATTCGCTCGCTCATGCCGCGCGTCCTTTTCCGGCTCGGTCAAACTGTTCCTTTCAAGCTATTGAGGAACATCAAAAGGGTTGTTGTAGTACTGACCGCCAATATCTATCCATTCTGATATCAGCTTCAGCTCCGCCGTCGTCAGCCTGCCCTCATGGGTGCCGCCCGGGGCGAATCGGGAAAAGAACCGCGGGCTGAAGTTCGCACCTGCCACGGAAAGCGTTGGCGTTACCGCAACCGGCACCAGCACAGGTATTGGACTCCCATTGCCATCGAGGATGAAATCGCCATTGGCGTCGGTTTCGAAAAGCGGATTTCCATTTCTGTCAGTGGCCTGAACAAGCTTATCCACGAGCGCACCATTGAGAACGACCTGTTCGTTGTCGGTAAACAGCAGTTCTCGGTAGCTCTTGAAGTGGTTCGCTTCGTCTGAAGAGGGGCCGTCCGCGAGGTCCAACTGCCCAGCTGGCAGCATGTCAGCGCCCATGGCATCGACATCGCTGTGGCAACTGGTGCAGGTGTCGTCGCTGATGAGCGTGTCCGCGTCGTCAGACACCTGGCGATCGACACTCCAGATGGGATGAATGTGTGTTTCGTAATTTAGGACGATGCGGCACGTGGCGTTCCACAGGCCAATACAGCCAGGTTCTACGGGTGCCCGTGCCGGAGGAGACAGGGCTGAATACAGATAACCGAAGCTGGCGTCCTTGGCCCTGACGCTGGGATCCGTCCACACGTCGTCGTACACGATGTCCATCGTGGGCTCCCGCAGGCCATTGATGCGGGCGTACGCCTCCGCCATGGTTTCACCGGCATCCGCGAACAGCCCGGGCTCCGTATTGGGGAACGGAGATCCGTCGAGGGGTGCACCGCTGTTGGCGGATGGCGCCTCCGCATCCATGCGGCCGTGCGGCACCTCACTGGCGGACGTGTGACAGCCGTTGCAGGTCAGCTCTTCACCCGGGCGCAGCTGCAGCCAGTTCTGATGACGCTCACCGAGGCGACGACCGTTCGCATCAAGCACTTCCGGCCAGAAGGCGACGTTCGCCGGAACTTTCATTCTTACCGACCCGTCGGGCTCGACTACCCCGTAGCCCAGAATCTCCCGCATGAGCTGAGCCTGCGAGCGCCCGAAGGCCGTGCCATCCAGGTCAATCAAATCGTTGTCGGGCATGGAAACCGCTTTCACCAGCCGTAAAAAACGCGCAGGACGTTGATCGGCCGTCGTCTGCAGTGGGTCGCTGAGTGCCGAAAGGTCAGCCACTGCCGCGCCGTCGAAATCGTAAACACTGCGAATGTTCAGAACGCCAACAGACTCCGCGACCAGATCCGCATCCAGGTCTATGCCAACCGTTCTATCAAGAATCACCGGCGGGTTGATCTTTGCTTCCATGACCACCACTTCGGAGTGCACGAAGCCTTCCTCCCCGACAACGATCGGCTGCTGGGTATCCTCTATCGGATCGTGCATCCAGATGCCATAAAGTGGATCGGCTTCTTCGAACGCTGGATCAGTGAGATACTCATCCAGACAGGGCGCGTAGACCGGGTTGGTCGGATCGGTCGTATCATCGATGAGCCGGCACTGGCTCCAGGAGACCAGCAATCTTTCGGTGCCATCGAAAAGCGGCGTCGCGCTGGCGTAGCGACCCTGCAGCGCGGGTGCGTCATCATCCAGGTTCAGATCCCCCGGGATGAGTATCTCCTGAGCATCCGGCAGCAAGCCCTGGTAGTTGAACGCGGGCTGATCGTGCTCCACATACGCGGTGGTATCGATCGCCACGGGTATGGCACCCAGCCTTGAAGAAGCGCCCGGCGCTCGCATCTGCACCATCAGACGACCGTCCGGCAGCTCCTGAGGCTTCATGAATTCAACGGTTTCACCGTTGGGCCCCGTGTCATGGCTGTGAACCCCGTACAGCAGCTGCAAATTGGTGCCGTCCGGGTTAGCCGTGTAGAGACTGATACGGTCCCGATTGGCGATATTATCCCAGCGGCTGAAAACGATTCGACCGTCAGCGAGCACGGCGGGATCCAGATCGGAGCTCTGATTGAAAGTAATCTGGTGAATGTCCGTACCATCCTCATCCATGACGTGCAGCGCGTGTGCCTCTTCGTCCCGATCCTCATCGAAACCGGCAAACTGCGGTTTACCCTCGTCGAGCAGGATCGCCTTGGCCCGTCGCTGTCGCGTGGATGAAAACACGATGCGGCCGTCCGGAAGGAAACGTGGTGCAACGTCCTGACCTTCCTCCGCGGTGATATCAGAAGCTATGACGCGGCTAACAGCGGCTGTTTCCGTATCGTAAAGCCAGATATTCCAGGTAGGCTGCTCATCCTCATCAAGGTTCGGGTCTTCGGGCGCCCGCATGGCGAAGACAAGTTTGCCGCCGTCGAAGGAAACGCTGAGATCTTTAACGTCGTAAAGGGGGGGGCTGCCGTTCACGTCATCAGGAAAAATGCCGGCAGTCAGCGATCGGGTTTCAGCACTGGCTGAAGCGCGATCTCGCAGCAGCAGTTCCGCGCCCGGGCGGAACTCGGCAGGCTCCCGCACATCCGTCGTCGCCAGATCGCCATTCTGGTCGAACAGCACGGGCCGCTTCACGTAAACCACGGGGAAATCCTGCACAACCGGATCGGGGTCCTGGCCCGTGCCGATCAGCGACGTAGGCGAGGCGCTACCACCGCCACAGGCGACGACCAGCTGCAGAATTCCCAACAATACGATCCAGCGCGCGTTGAACGCTACGTTGTTTTTTACACCCACTGTTTTCGGCAGCACCCGACGTCCTCGCTCCGATCAATGACGAGACGCACGGATTCTTTCACAGGCGCTTTTCCCCCGATGCGAAGCCGGTCACAGCGAGCGAGGGAATGGCATATGTGACCGCGATCACTGTTCGAAACGGAGCAATAACCGAAGCTACGCCATCTGAATCAGCCTCCAGGGAGGCGGGGCTCGGACAAAGACGCCCGGGCAACCGAAAAAAGTGTTTTCAGGAGGCTCGCCGCGTGAAGGTTATCGCGGAGCGCCGGAGGCCAGAGAGGAGCATTACATGAAGCGAAGAGGTCTGTTTAAGGCCCGCTTGACCCGCGTGTCCCTGATAATGGCATTGGGAACCCTGCTCTCAGCCTCTGCGTTAGCGGACAGTCGCGATCAGGCAAAACGATTACACGATCGTATCGCCGGCGTTCCTCCGGATGAAGCCACTCTGACCGCCATGGCGGCTGAGATCGACAGCAATAGAGAGATTGACGCCGCGCTGATGGCCACTGACGCGCCGGAATTCTACAGCGTCACCCTGAAGAACTTCGCGGCCCCTTGGACCAACCGCGATCGCAGCGTATTCGTACCCCTGAACGACTACATCGCCACCGTTATCGGCATGGTCCGCGATGAGCGGGATTTCCGGGAGATCCTCTATGGGGACATCATCTATGTCGGCACAGGCACCACCAATGGCTACCGGCTGAACGACAACGACCACTACGAGGAGCTGGAGGCCACCGGCGCTGACCTCAGCAACCGGACCACTTTTCGGATGCAAACTCAGTCCTCGGTAACCGGGCTGCCTCCACAGGCTACTGCCGGCGTCATGACCACCAGGGCCGCCGCCAAAGCCTTTTTCATCGATGGCACCAACAGAGCCATGTTCCGATTCACCATGCTCAATCACCTGTGCAACGACATGGAACAGGTGCTGGACATCACCCGGTCTCCGGACCGAATCCGACAGGACGTATTCCGCAGTCCCGGCGGCGACAGCCGTGTCTTCCTCAACAATTGCATCGGCTGTCACTCCGGCATGGACCCGATGGCCCAGGCGTTCGCTTACTACGACTACGAATACGACGTAGATGCAGACCCCGAAGGCGATTCCGGCGCAATTCACTACAACGACGCAGGCACCTCAGATCCCGCTACCGGAACCCGGGTGGAATCCAAATACTTCAATAACGCCAACAATTTTGCGTATGGCTTTGCCACGCCTGACGACGCCTGGAGCAATTATTGGCGTGCGGGGCAGAACTCGCTATTGGGCTGGGACACGCTGCTGACCGGATCAGGTAGCGGCGCGAAGACCATGGGCCAGGAGCTGGCGCATAGCGACGCCTTTGCTCAGTGCCAGGTCAAGAAGGTCTTCACGAACGTCTGCCTGCGGCCGCCCCAGGATGCCGCGGACCGGGCGCAGATCAACGCCATGGTGGGCTCCCTCAAGACCGGCGGCTACAACCTCAAGCAGACGTTTGCGGAATCCGCCGTCTACTGCATGGGCGATTGAAGGCAGAGGTACACAACTTGATGAACGTAAATTTCTTTCGAGCGCTCGCCATCATGTTCCTGGGTCTCTCGGTCTTGCAGGGATGTGGAAGTGGCAGCGGTGCTGCGACCAGCGAGAATCCCATCACCGCGACTGCCAGCGTCAGCAACTATACGGGTCCGGCTCCGACTACCGCCGACGTACAGGCTTTCAAGCTGAACGTGTGGGACAACCTCGTGCCCAACAATCGCTGCGGTTCCTGTCACAACGGCAACCAGAACCCTCGGTTCGTTCGCTCTGACGACATCAATCTTGCGTACGAATCGGCCAACACGGTCGTCAATCTCACCGACCCTCAGCTGTCTACAATGGTCGCCAAGGTTCGCGGCGGCCACAACTGCTGGCTCGCTGAGGACAATGCGTGCGCCGACATCATCCAGTCCTACATCGAAAACTGGGCGGGCGACTCTCTGGGCGGTGCCGCCAAGCAGGTACAGCTGCTTGCGCCGCCACTGCAGATGCCGGGTGCCAGCAAGAACTTCCCCGACGATTCCTCGCTGTTCGCAGCAAACGTCTACCCGCTGCTCACGGCGCACTGCTCCGACTGCCACAGCGACAACTCGGCCATTCCGCAGTCGCCTTATTTCGCCAGCGCAGACGTGGAGGTCGCTTACGAGGCCGTGCAATCCAAGATCGATCTGGAAACCCCGCTCAATTCCCGGCTTGTTGTTCGTCTGGGCCAGGAGTTCCACAATTGCTGGACCAACAGCTGTACGAACGACGGCGCGACAATGTTGGCGGCGATCACTGCCATGGCTGACTTGATCGACCCGGACGAAGTGGACCCTGATCTGGTCACCAGCATGGCCCTGGGGCTACCGGACGGCATCATCTCCTCCGCCGGCGGGCGCCATGAGACCAACGTTATCGCGCTTTACGAGTTCAAGACCGGCGAAGGCAACCAGGCGTACGACACCAGCGGTGTGGAACCTTCTCTCAACCTGACGCTGTCCGGTGACTACGACTGGGTCGGCGGCTGGGGGATTGCGCTAACCGACGGCAAAGCCCAGGGCTCCACCACGGCCAGCGCCAAGCTATACAATCAGATCACGGCGACTGGCGAGTTCAGTGTGGAAGTCTGGGCCGCCCCGGCAAACGTCACTCAGGACGGCCCTGCCCGCATCGTCACCTACAGCGGTGGATCCATGAGCCGCAACTTCATGCTCGGTCAAACGCTGTACGACTACGATAGCCTGGTGCGCAGCGACGTTACCGATGAGAATGGTGAACCCCAGGTGTCGACGCCCAACGCAGAAGAACTGCTTCAGGCCTCGCTGCAGCACGTGGTGATGACCTACGATCCGGTCGAGGGTCGACGTCTCTACGTCAACGGTGCGCTCGTGGACACGACAGACCCACTTGGCGGCGGCCTGCTAAACGAGTGGAACAATACCTTCGCTTTCGCCATCGGCAGCGAGGTGGATAACGAGAATCGATGGGCAGGCACCGTGCGCCTGCTGGCCATTCACAATCGGGTGCTCTCCGAGGCCCAGATTCTGCAGAACTTCGAAGTCGGTGTCGGCGAAAAATATTACCTGCTGTTCAACGTGAGCGCACACACGGGCATCGATGATGCCTATGTCGTATTCGAGGTGAGTCAGTTCGACTCCTACAGCTATCTGTTCGACGCACCTTTCTTCGTGATTCTCGACAGCGCGGCATCACCGGGAACCATTCCAGTGGCAGGCATGCGGATCGGCGTTAACGGCCGGGAGGTGACGGTAGGTCAAGGCTATCAGAATCTGGACATGCAGATCACCGACACCGCCTACGACTTCGAGGGCCGTCAGTATCTGTCGGAACTGGGTACCGTGATCCCGCTGGAGAAGGGGCCGGAGCAGGACGAGTTCTTCCTGACCTTCGAGCAGTTGGGAAGCGCCAGCAACGTGGTGGTCGAAGCCGCGCCGACAGCCCCCCCGCCGCCGCCCGACGGGCCTCGTAGCGAGATTGCCGGCATCAGGGACTTCGCGGAGATCAACGCCACCATGTCGAGCATGACCGGGGTGCCCCATACGGACCCCCAGGTAGCCGACACCTACGGAATGGTATTCCAGGCCATGCCCGTGCAGCCCAACATCGCCGGCTTCATCTCCTCCCAGCAGATGGGCATAACCCAGCTGGCCATCAAGTATTGCAGCGCGCTGGTGGACAACACCAGCTGGCGTGCCAGCTTCTGGCCGGCGTTTGACTGGAACGCGCCGCTGGCGACCGCGTTCAGCCCGCCACCACTGAACGTGAGCGACCCCATCATCGACAAGATGATCGGGCGCAACCTCGATACCCAGCCACTGGCGGCGGACGTCGAAGCGGAGCTGCACTCGCTGATCGCAGATCTGGGGGCAGCTCTGGGCTCCTGCGGAAGCTGCGGCTCGGATTCGGAAAAGGTTGAGAACATCATGAAGGGGGCGTGCGCGGCAGCGCTGGGCAGCGCCGCCATGCTCGTTCAGTAAAAGCTTGATCGACGAACGTTGACTGAGAAACCAAGGATTGACGATGCCTAGAATACGCAAACGCAAGTACGACGATCCGTTGCGGCACCCGAACCACAGCCGACCTCGGACCCGGCGGGACTTCCTCTCCCAGGGCTTCATTCTGGGTGGCGCAACGGTGCTCGGTGGCGCGACGCTATCCCTCGGACCAGGCCGGGCCCGAGCAGTCCTGTCCCCGGATCTGCAGGACCTGATAGACAAGGACCTGCTTACCGACTGCAGCATCAAGGCTTTGGGCGCCGGGAAAATCCCCTTCATCTGCTTCGATCTCGCCGGAGGGTCCAACCAGGCCGGCTCCAACGTGCTGGTGGGACAGCGGGGCGGACAGCTGGACTTCCTCAGCACCGGCGGCTACGAGCGCCAGGGGCTGCCCGGAGACATGGTTCCGTCGATCGTCAACCCGAATACCGGCACCAACGACAACGTCGACCAGACGCTGGGACTGGCTTTCCACTTCGACAGCGCCTTTCTGCGCGGCATGATGACGAAGGTATCCCCCGCTACCGCTGCGAACATCAACGGCGCTGTCATTCCCGCCCGTTCTGACAACGACACGGGCAACAACCCTCACAATCCGATGTACGGCATCGCCAGGGCCGGCGCCGACGGATCGCTGCTGACCCTGGTCGGCTCGGAGAACTCCGATTCCGGCGGCAACTCGATGGCCCCAGCCTCTCTGATAGATCTGAAGATCCGGCCCACCAAGGTGGACCGGCCCAGCGACGTAACCGGCCTGGTCGACGTGGGCGACCTCACCAGTGTGCTGCGCCAGGAAGATGCCGTTGCGGTGATGGAATCCATCTACCGGATCAGCGACATCAAAATGCGCGACATGGATACCAATCAGACCATTACCACCGACGATGTGGTCAAGGATCTGGTGCGCTGCGGCTACCTGAAAAGCGCGGACCTGGCTGACCGTTTCGCCAATCCCAACACCCTGAATCCGGCCACCGACCCCACCATCGTGGGTGCAGGCGGGATATTCAGCGCAGCCGAATTCACCGGCAACGACCGCAGCGCAGCCGAGTTCCGCAAGACCGCGTCGGTCATGAAGATGGTGATCAACGGCTTCGCCGGTGCGGGCACCATCGAGATGGGCGGCTACGACTATCACGGCGGCCGTCGCGCAGAGGGAGAAGTCAAAGACTTTCGCGCCGGACAGTGCATGGGCGCCTGCCTGGAATACGCAGCCCGCCAAAGTCTGCCGCTGATGCTGTACGTCATGTCGGATGGCTCTCTGTCGTCCAACGGCGCAATCGATGACACGGTGGACGGCCGCGGCAAAGGCGAATGGACCAGCGACAACAGCTCCACCGCGGCGACCTTCTTCCTGGTCTACGATCCCAATGGCAGACCTGGCCTGATTGGCGGGACGCCGGAGGCGCAGGCGATACACCAGCAGATCGGCTACATGCGACCCGATGGGTCGGTAGAGACGACGGCGACACCGGCCGCCGGCAACGTGAACCTGCTGGCCGAGACGGTGATCCTGAACTACATGGCGCTGCACGGCGAGCAGGGCAACTTCGGTTCCCTGTTCCCCGGCCACGGCCTAGGCAACAGCACGCTGCAGGACAGTCTGACCGCCTTTCAGCCTATCGTCACGGGCACCATCAGCTGACCCTCGTCGTCTAACCTTAAGGTATGACTGCTCCCCCGGACCAGAGGATCCGGGAGAGCGTTCGCATCGTGAATACCGGAAAAGGTTTGGACCATGACCGAGCTGACATCACCGTTTGCCTGCCCGCGCTGCGACCAGCCCCTGGATGGCTGGCGCTGCGGCGCCTGCCGGGTAGATTACCCTGTGCACGGGGGTGTCCCGTGGCTGTTTGCCGAGCCGGGTGCTGCTGTCACCGAGTGGAAGAATCGCTGGCAGCACGCGCTGGCGAGAATAGATGTGGATCGCAAGTCCGTGCGGTCGGCGCAGAAAGGTCAGCTCTGCGAGCCAACCCGGCGACGTCTCGATAGGCTCGAACGGGGCTACGCCAGTCAGCGGACGCAGCTGGACGCGATTCTTGAACCATTGAAGCTGGCCCAGGGCGACAAGCTGGAAACTCACCTGGCCCTGCGAACGCGACTTCCCAGCGCGCAGGGCATCCTGAGCTACGATGCCAACGTCCATCGCGACTGGGGCTGGGGAGATTCGGAAACTCAGGCGGCTTTGCAGGAAGTCACCGCACTACTGGGAGCAAAGCAGACTTCCCGCATGCTGGTGCTGGGCGCCGGTGCGGGACGCCTCGCCTACGATTTGCATCAGACCCTGCAGCCGAGCCTGACGGTCGCCGTGGATCTAAATCCACTGCTCGCCTACGTGGGCCACCGCGTCAGCCTGGGCGAGATCGTCGAGCTCACTGAGTTTCCGCTCGCCCCGCTGACGCCCGAGCAGGCGGCGATCCACAGGACGCTTCGGGCCCCGGAGCCCGCGAGACAGGGGCTGACGTTCGTTCTGGCAGACGCGATGCGGCCACCGTTCCAGGCAGGCAGCTTCGATCTGGTGGTCACTCCCTGGCTGCTCGATGTGATAGAGGGTGGCGCGGCGCCAGTGCTGGCACGCATCAATCATCTGCTGGGGGACGGGGGCACCTGGATCAATCACGGGTCCGTGGCGTTTCAGAATCCTGATCCTGGGCTCAGATTGACGCTTGAAGAGCTTGACTGCCTGGCGGCGGCGATGGGTTTTCAGGCCGTGGCAAACCGCGAAGCCACACTGGCCTACATGAACTGTCCCGACAGCCGCCACGGCAGAATAGAAACCGTTTCCACCAGCAGCGCGCTCAAGGTCGCGGCGCTCCAGAAACCGGAGAAACATCGAGCGCTACCGGACTGGATAGTCACCGGCAAATGCCCTGTGCCGGCGCTCCCGCAATTTCAGACTCAGGCCATGAGCACGCGCATTCACGCTTTCATCATGTCGCTGATCGATGGCCAGCGTAGCCTCAAAGACATGGCGCGGGAGATGGAAGCTCAGCAGCTGATGACTCGCCAGGAGGGCGAGGAAGCTTTGCGGGGTTTTCTCATCAAAATGTACGACGAAGCAGGACGCAGCTCCGCGCTCTAGTCGCGAGATCAGACGATAGAGGGAACCCGGACCGGGCTACCAGACATTTCGGCGCCGTGGTCGACAGTAATGACATCCCACGCGTCCTGGCAGCGCAGCAGCGCCTGCGCGAGCTTGTTGTTCAGCGTGTGCCCGGACATGCAGCCGTAAAACTCTGCGAGCATGGGTCGGCCAAGCAGATACAGATCACCAATGGCGTCCAGTACCTTGTGCTTGACGAACTCGTCTTCGTAGCGCAAACCTTCTTCGTTGACGACTTTAACGTCGTCTATGCCTACCGCGTTCTCAAGGCTTGAGCCGAGACAGCGATTGATCGCGCGAGCCTGGGCGAGATCCCGAATGAGGCCGAACGAGCGCGCTTTGCTGACGTCGTTTACGTAGGAAACGTCGGCAAAGTCGAGTTCCGCCTCTTTGGGATAGCGGTTATAAACGGGATGGTCTGCAACAAAGGTGTATCGCGTCTTGAATCCCGCATAGGGTTTGAGGGTGGCGACCGCATCCCCTTGCCTTACCTCAATTTCACGCTTGATGCGTATGAAGGCTCTTAGCGCTTTCTGCTCTGCGATACCCACCGATCGGATCAGGTCGACAAAGGGTGCGGCGCTGCCATCCATGATGGGCACTTCTTCGCCGCTGAGCTCAACGATGAGATTGTCAATGCCAAGGCCCCAGAGAGCCGAAAGCAGATGTTCTACCGTAGCGACCTTCACGCCGTTTTCCGACAGAGTTGTGGACAACGTGGTATCACAAACGCTGCCGGCGCGTGCGTGCACCTTCGCGCCGTGCAGATCGGTTCGAACGAAGGTGATGCCAGCGTTTTCCTTGGCAGGACGCAGGGTCATTCGGACTTTTAGCCCACAATGGACCCCGATTCCGATAGCGTGAACCGATCTTCTAATTGTTCTTTGACGCATCAGTCTTATCGCCACTTGAAAATCCGCGATTGGAGCCGCGCACTATACAGGGTCTAGACAGCAAAATGAAGAAAAAATGGAGGGCCTGCTGAGCCCTTCTACCCACGTAGTACCCACGTACGCGAAACTGAGACCTGAGTAGCAGATTTCACTTTTCCAGATGTAAAACAGAGAGTTATCGGTTTTTCAGGTATGATTCTCCGCTGGAAATGCGCCAGGCCAGCGATTCCGCCAGGTAGCTTCGACAGGTTGATGGCCGACGAGGATCTTTTCACTGTCTCATGAGGAAGAACTTGAGCCACCCGCCCCTGGACCGCACCCTTTGTGTCGCCCCCATGATGGCGTGGACCGACCGACACTGTCGCTATCTGCATCGGCTGGCCGCGCCTCGGGCGCTGCTTTTCACCGAGATGGTAACCGCCGCAGCGCTGCTGAACGGCCCCAGAGAACGCCTGCTGCGCTTTGATCCGAGCGAGCATCCGGTTGCCCTGCAGCTTGGCGGGTCCAACCCTGAGGACCTGGCCGCAGCGGCGAAACTCGCGGCAGCCGAAGGATACGACGAGATCAATCTGAACGTCGGGTGCCCGTCTCCCAGAGTCAAAGAAGGGCGCTTCGGCGCCTGCCTGATGCGCGAACCGGAGTTGGTGGCCGACTGCATCGCGGCGCTCTCAAGCGCCGTCGAGCTCCCGGTAACCGTGAAG
>JAHEEG010000259.1 GCA_024640825.1 Gammaproteobacteria bacterium | reverse complement strand
GGCCAGGGTGGGGCCATGACAGGCATTCGCTTCGAACGGTCAGGAGTAGAATGAAGTGCGACGCAAGGACAGCATTTGTGCGGAAGTAGGGCCGAAGGTACGCCGGATTCTGGTCAGCGACGTGTCGGTGCGTTGGAGGGCAACTAATGCGCGTTGGCAAATCCTCGAATAGGGCAGTGTGGATTGGCCTGGCGACTCTACTTGGGGGGTTCATCACTGGCTGCGGGAGTGGCGGCACAGGAGATTCGGTAGATGGACCGACGATCAGTATTGACGTTCCGACCTCGGCGCACAGCTATTCAACAACTTCGACGGACATGCGGATTGGCGGAACGATTTCGAACGCAAGCTTCGTCCATGTGCAAAATGCGCTCACGGGTTCCACGACCGAGGGATATGTCAGCTATTCAAGCCCAGGCCATGGCTCCTGGTTTGCGGACGTCCAGGGACTCGGATTAGGCGACAACCCGATTACTGCAACGGCTGATTCAGATGGCAGGGGTCGCGAGACCGCTGCTGCGACGATTGTGCTTGTTCGACCACTGCAGCCGGTGAATCTGATCTTTAACGGAGCTGATCAGGGATCTGCTGATTCCCTCTGGACGGATGAGAGCTCAATTGAGAGCTCCCACAAGATCGCCCTGCTCAGCGACGGCACCGGGCGATCGACGACAGGCTCGGCGCTGTCCGGACTCGCTGGAGCGACCGAAACCTTCACCTGGAGCATGCTAAGCCCGGACTCGATCCAGATCCTCGGCTGCCCGACATGCTCATTTCAGAAAATTTCTCGCATATCAGGCTCACGAGATGAGGAAGTGTTTTACGGGCAGATAGAGACCACAGCGGGAGGTGGAGAACTTGCGCTGCACGTCTTTACGTTGTCCATGGGAAAACTCTGATCCAACTTACGACGGCCCGTGCCTGAAGGTGACACGGCGCAACTCTTGCCTGGAGGCACGAAATCCCGACGTCACGAGCACCTGCGGGGCGTGCCCCTGACCACGGCACGAAGCCTCGCACGCGTCTTTGGTGCGCAGTAGCGGAACTCGCCAGATTTGTTTCGCTAGAAGTAGCCGTTGCCTGATTTCAGGCAAGCGCACTGAGCTTCGGCCTCGGCCGGCAACTCGACCATTGGCCCGACTCAATTGGTGGCGTCAATTTGGCTGGATCAGGCGGCCACGCTTGTCGTGTCGCGTCGACGGACGGGTCAGTCGAAAACTGAATGTTGGTGTCCGTATATGTAAGTAGAGGAAGCGATGCGGTACCTCCTGGGTTGAGTTGGAAAGTTGTTTCTGCTGGACATCGATGAAAGTGGGCAGAAATGAACAGGCTGGCGCCGTCCAACATGCTTTCGCGTGAAGAGATTCTCCAGCGGCTGTCGGGTTCGGTGGTAGCAGAACTGTCCCTTTTTCACGTTGAGAGGGAATTGCGGGGGTCGTCATGAACTTTCGAATAATTGCTATTTTGGTCCAGCTGATCATTGGTTTGTTATTTGGGCCGACCAGTTTGGCGGCGCCAAAAGGCGATGGAGGCAGCGGTGGCATCACGGTCGAGCTCCTCGGGACGCCGGTGGGGGCCACCAGCAGCCGGGCGAACAGTGTCAATGATGCCGGGACGATGGTCGTGGGGGATGCGTACTGGGAGTCAACCGCCCAGTATGGAAACGGTACTTATGCAGCGCGCTGGACACGCGGGTCCAGCTCGGGTCCGTGGCAGGCTGAGGACCTTCGACCGCTGTTACCCCCGTCCATCTGGAGCACTGCAGTACATGTCAATGATGACGGCACTGTTATCGCACGAATTATGGGCGAGGGAGATACAGGTTGGCGCTACTTCGTCATTGTCGCCTCCGGTGTGACCGTCGACTTGGGCTCCGCCGTGGCCATAAATGATCTGTCCGAGACTAACGTGATGATTGGAGTCCGTTCCCAACCGTCGGGTGATCAACCGCTCTACTGGTCGACGCCGTACGACCTGCCGGAGGTGTTGCCAGTACTGGCAGCCGGTTACGGTGGTCGCGCACTCTGGCTCCGCGGTGACACGATTGTCGGTACCGCGGAAGACTCCGAAGCCAGCTGGCTGGTGCAGTGGACAGGCGCCCCGGGCAGCAGAAGTATCGAACGACGACTCAAGCTCCCGCCCCGCTTCCAGTTGAGCGGCATCAATTCCCAGGGCCGAATAGCAGGAACACAGTGGCAGTGCGTCTCTTCCTGCGGCATACACCCCGACTATCGAGCAACGACCTGGGAGTTGCCGTATCAAGGTCTTCCAGTCAACTTGCCGAACCCGGCCGGACCCTACAGCTGGACCGGACCGGTGATGGAGACCGGTGTCGTGCTAGGCCAGTCTGTCGCCAAGAACAAGGTTGATATGTTGCCAGTCATCTGGCCGACGCCTCAGACTGTCGTCGTTCTGCCCATGGTCTCGCGCGCGAGTAGTGGCATGACGGCAGGCTACAGCGGAAAGCGCATTACCGGGTATGTAGATATCTCCAGGTGGGGGCCAACTGAAGCGGTAATATGGACGCTTCCGTGACGGATACTGTGGACGGTGCCTGACAGGCTGCCAGCTGGCAACGCCAGAGCGGATTCAACATAGAAGCCCCGGCCTAGTGCCGGGGTCTTCTTATCCGTAGCCTCTCCCGTCGCTATTCCTGCAAGAACGCGCTTCCATCCACCCAAATGGACGTGTAACGTGAATTCGGAGCACCTGAGGCCAGCTGCCGGATTTGCCGACACCTTTCTAAGGCGTGTCAGGAAGCCGGGGGTGGCAGATGGTAACCAGAAGGGTGTTTACTTGAAAGTTAAAGCTTGAGGCGGGGAAACAGGTCTGGGAATGTGAGACACGATGGCGCAGGTGACCCGGACACGCCAACCGAGAAATGGCCGATATTCGAGCCCTCGTGTCATCCACGTGGCAGCATCTTGATTAGTGGCAGCCTAGCGTGGAGTCTATGGGCGACAAGCAGCGACAGATGCTGTGTCGCATTCAGACAGCACCGCCGATGACGGCGTTGTTGTTCCCATAAAGCTTCCTGGGGCCGAATGGTAAGAAGATTTGTCAGCTTAGAGAACGCGGACGTTCACTACAGAATCGCCGGCGAGGGCCGGCCGGTTGTGCTCCTGCACGATGCGCCGGGATCGTCGGCGCGGATGATGCCGCTCATGAGCGAATTGGCTCAAGACGCTTGCGCGGTGGCGATCGATCTACCAGGATTCGGCAGCTCGTCACCACTGGATGTCAAGTCGGCTGAGGTCGCGGCTTTTTCTGCGGCATTGGCCGGGACACTGGACGCCCTTGGCGTCGTCCGCGCACCCATCTACGGCCAGGGC
>JAHEEG010000258.1 GCA_024640825.1 Gammaproteobacteria bacterium | reverse complement strand
AAGCGACAATGAGTACATTGAGAAACACCTTTACCGAATTGAAGCGATACCCTTCAGCCATCGGTGGGCTGGCGATCATTCTGGGACTGGTGGTGGTCTCAATTTATACCTTGATCGCCATCCCATATGATGAAGCAGTCAGGCTGTGGCGAGGGGGAGAAGATGTCTGGACTGAAAACCCCAAGACCGCTCCTCCCGTCTGGGTCAATTACTTCTCCAGGACCAAACTGCCTGAGACTATCGTCTTGAGCAGTCAGGACGAATCGGTGACCAGTACTCTAGATACCCTTTCGGAAGAAATGGATGAATCCATCACCTACTATCAGTTCGATTATGCGTATGATGCCTTTCCTGCAGAGCTCATCTTATATGTGAACAGCTCATTCCGTGAGAAGCCACCCCATATTTCCCTTACCTGGATCACACCTGACGGCAGGGAGATCAGGGCTGGCGACTTCAGCCCCCGATCGTCTGACTCCTTCCGTTTTTCCCAAGACGATCGCCTGATACGCCGTCTCAACGGATTACCGGCCGAACAAGGTTTCTTCGCGGCAGATACCGAGGCAGAGGTCATCCAGCCGCTGAAGGGTCGGTATGAGCTGCAGGTCAGCAGCCTGCTCTTCGAAGAAGATTCCACCGTGGACAGCAAACTGGTCGTCTACGGCCGTGTCCACGGTCTGGCGGGCACCGATCACCGTCGCCGTGATCTGATGGTGGCGCTGCTCTGGGGGACACCCATCGCCCTCTCCTTTGGGCTGTTGGCTGCCATCGGCACCACCATTTCCACAATGACCATAGCAGCCGTCGGGGTCTGGTTCGGTAACCTATCCGACTCTATCATCCAGCGAATCACTGAGGTCAATCTGATTCTGCCCCTTCTGCCGATTCTTATTATGATCGGCACCTTTTACTCGCGAAGCATTTGGCTGATGCTGGGTGTTTTCATCCTGCTTAGCATCTTCGGTGCCGGCATCAAGACCTACCGGGCGATCTTTTTGCAGGTGAAACAATCCCCCTACATTGAGGCGGCTCAGGCTTACGGCGCCGGCCATATGCGAATCATCTTCAAGTATATGGTTCCCCGGGTGCTGCCAATGGTGGTCCCGCAGCTGGTAGTGCTGATTCCCTCCTTTGTCTTCTTGGAAGCCTCCCTAGCTGTCCTGGGTCTAGGCGACCCGGTATTACCCACCTGGGGGAAGATCATCAATGATGCCTACGCCCAAGGCGCATTGTACAACGCCCAATATTACTGGGTGCTGGAACCAGCCGTGCTCCTGATGCTGGCCGGCCTGGGGTTTGCCATGGTAGGGTTCGCACTGGACCGCATCTTCAATCCCAGATTGCGAGGACTTTAACATGATATCGAAGAACGGAAATAGCCATAAGGCGGACCGGGGCCTGCTGCGTATTGAAGAGCTGCTGCTCCACTTCCGCACCACCAAAGGTGTGGTTCAGGCAGTTGACAGGGTCGACTTCGAACTGAACTACAACGAAGCAGTGGTAATCATCGGCGAGTCGGGCTGCGGCAAGAGCTCAATGGCTCGGGCAGTATTGCGGCTGCTGCCGCGCAATGTCGATGCTTATTCAGGCAGGGTCTATCTGAAAGATATGGAGATCATGGGCCTGGAAGATGAGAAGTTCCGCCAGGACATCCGCTGGAGCCGGATCTCCATGGTTCCCCAGGCAGCAATGAATGCGCTGAACCCGGTAATGAAGGTCGGTGATCAGGTGGCCGAACCAGCTATAGTCCACCTGGGCTACAGCAAGCAAGAAGCGATGAAACAGGCCCGGCTGATGTTCGAACACGTCGGTGTGCCGGTTGACTTCCTAAACCGGTATGCCTTTGAACTCAGCGGCGGGATGCGGCAGCGAGCAGCCATCGCCATGGCACTGGTAACCAGTCCAGACCTGATCATTCTGGATGAACCGACGTCAGCCCTGGACGTCTTGACGCAAGCCAATATCTTCAATTTGCTGAAGCGGGTGAAGAAGGAGATGGAAACCAGTTTCATATTGATTACCCACGACATAGCGACTTCAAGCGAGCTGGCGGATCGAGTGGCAGTGATGTATGCCGGTCAGATAGTCGAAGTCGGCCATGCCCGTGATTTCTTCGCTGAACCATTACACCCTTACGCCAACATGTTGATGGCCAGCGTCCCCAGACTGCGCGGCGATACTGAACCTGATTTCATCGTCGGACAGCCTCCGAGCCTGCTGGATCCTCCCAGCGGCTGCCGCTTTGCGGATCGATGCCCCAAGAGGTTCAACCAATGCAGTGATGAACCGCCGGTATTCAAGATCGACGATCGCCAGGTGAAATGCTGGCTGCACGTGTGAAGAGGAGGACGACATGACAGTAATCAAGGATAGTTCAATGGATCGTGTAGAACCAGTGAAGTCGACTTCAGTAGGGACAGGCGATGAGATCTTGCTTTCGATTCAGGATCTGCATGTATGGTACGAGCTGCGGCGATTCGGCTTCGGCCACGCCGGCTTCGTCCGGGCTGTGGACGGTGTCACCTTCGACCTACACGCGGGACAGTCAATGGCTTGCGTCGGCGAAAGCGGCTGCGGCAAATCCAGCCTGATGAAGACCATTTTGGGCCTCAACCGGCCGACCGAAGGCAACGTTGTCTTCGAAGGTATGAAGCTATCAGAACTGAGCCGAAAAGAGATGCAGGCGTATCGCTCTCATGTCGGCTACATACAGCAGGATCCGTTTGGGGCGTTACCACCCTTCATGAACATCCAGCGCATCCTGGAAGAGCCGATGATCATCAACGGCATCAAAGATAAAGCGGAACGGCTGCGCCGCTGCGAAAAGGTGATGGAGGAGGTGAAGCTGACGCCATCCAACGAATTCCTGCCGAAATTCCCGCACATGCTGAGCGGCGGGCAGCAGCAGCGGGTGGTCATCGCCAGAGCGATGATCTTGTCACCCAGACTGCTGGTAGCAGATGAGCCGGTTTCGATGTTGGACGCTTCAGTTCGCGTCGAGGTGTTGAGATTGCTGCAGAATCTGCAGCAAAGCCATAATCTGGCCGTCATTTACATCACTCACGATCTTTCAACGGTGCGGTACTTCTCAGAGTTCATCTTTGTCATGTATGCCGGCGAAATCGTGGAAATGGCCAGGACGCCTGACTTGTTGAGGAGTCCTAAGCATCCCTATACTTATGCCTTGCTGGAGGCGACTTCGGATCCCGACGCCCGAAACGCAACGGTCATGAAAGAGATTCCCCCTGGAGAACCGCCCAGTCTGGTCAATCCGCCAAAGGGATGCCGCTTCAATCCGCGCTGCCCGCATGTCATCGCTGGAAAATGCGATACAGAACG
>JAHEEG010000109.1 GCA_024640825.1 Gammaproteobacteria bacterium | reverse complement strand
CGGGCCCTGCAGAACATGGTGGCCAACGGCTGGGGTCGAGTGATCAATATTGCCTCTATCGAAGGCAAGCACGGCAAGCCGGTGTTCACCGCTTACACCGCTGCAAAGCACGGCATCAACGGCATGACCAAGTCGATTGCCCGGGAAGTGGGCACGGCGGGTGTGACGGTCAATTCCATCTGTCCTGGCCTGGTGATCACTGACATCGTGAAGGAGAACGGTCCGGCTACGGCACAAGCCATGGGCCTCACGTTCGATGAGATGGTGACTATGTTCTCCAAGGAATCTGCCCTCGAGCGTCCGGTAACCGTGGAAGAAGTCGCCGCCATGGCCTTGCTGCTGGCTTCTGACGCGGGCGCCGGTATCACGGGGGCGATGCTCAACGTGGATGGAGGTACGGCCCAGTACTGAGCGCCGGGGCGCTGGCTCAGAGCCCGGCGGCGGGCCAGAAAGTGAACTGTCCCGGCAGCACGTAGATCAGGGCCATTAACAGCAACAGGCCTGTCAGCATCCCGGCGCTTACCAACGCGACGTCCAGTCGGTGCAGGCGGTTGAAACGTTTCTCGTTCCCGTTGTCCCGCGCGCTGTTCACGGCAGGGATCAGACGCAGACCGGCATAGAAACTCAGCGTCATCAGCCCGGCCAGGGCCACCAGCAGCGAGACGTAGGCAACGGGCAGGGCGCTGAAACCGGCGCCAGCCGCTGCCAGCAGCGTGAAGCCCAGCCCGGCGATGACGGCAAACTTGTGAAAACGTGGCCAGTAAGCGCGCAGCAGCAGGGCGCCGGCATCTTCCGGCAGCAGGCGCACGGCGAGCGGCGCGACGGCGCCCGTGCCGAAGATTAAGGCGCCGAGGTAGGCGGCCAGCAGGGAAATGTAGGCGGCCATCAGATAGGCCTCGGAGAGGTGATACATGAGCGTCTGTGTCCATTGCTTGTCGTCAAAGCCTGAATGATTGTGCGTCAATCTCGCGTCAATGCTGGGTCCATCCGGGGGCAGTGGGCTCAGCCCCGGGCTCTGGCTTCACGCCTCGATCACGGTCGGTGAACGACGATCCCCCAATGTGCAAAACGCAGTTCAACGGAGCCCGCATCGGGATAGTCGGCGCTGGGATGGCGGGCCTGACGTGCGCTCGCGGGCTGCGTGATCGAGGCTTTCCGGTGACAGTGTTTGAAAAGAGCGGAGATATCGGCGGGCGCCTGGCCACCCGTCGTCGCGCCGGGGGCTTTTGGAACCATGGCGCGCCCGCCATGGAGGCTCGCACGCCACCTTTTGTGGATTTCCTTCAGGACCTCGAGGCCCATGGATCTGTGCGCTCGTTTGCAAACCTTCTGTACGATGAAGACGCCGCTGCGCCCGGATTGCTGTGGCGGGGTTGTCCGGACATGCGGGAAGCCCTGAGGCCGCTGCAGACCGGTCTGGATATCGTCTTCCGTGCGGAGATATCCAGGCTTGAACGGCGCAACGGTCGGTGGCTTCTGGCATCCGCCTCCGGTGACATCCACGGCCCGTTCGATGCCCTGATTCTGACGCCGCCCGCGGCTCAGGCGCGCGCGCTTCTGACCCGCAGCGGCCTTCCCGCGCCTTGGTTGTCCGAGGATGTGCTGATGCATCCCTGCTGGGCGCTGCTGCTCGGGTTTGAAAATTCGGGCTCCGGAATCCAGCGCGCGGGGACCAGCGACGTTGTGGCGCGAGTCGCATCCGGCGGTGCGTTGGCCTCGTCGGAGCCCGGAGGCTTTGCCGAGACCTGGGTGATTCATGCGCAGCCGGCCTGGTCGCGGGCGCATCTGGAGTGCGGTCGCGAGGAGATCGCCGAGCTGCTGCTGGGTGATGTCGCGCGGCAACTGGTGCGGACATCCGGCCGGGAGGCCCGGCTGCAGCCGGCCTACGTTTCGGCGCATCGCTGGCGCCACGCCCGGACTCTCCAGCCCCTGGGCACCAGCCACATCTGGCTGGAGGACCAGCGGCTCGGTATCGCCGGTGATTGGTGTCTGGGTGCGACGGCGGAGGATGCGTTTCTCAGCGGCCGGGCGCTGGCGGAACAGATACTTGGCCGAAGCGCTGCCCTGCGGACAGTCGCTTAAAGTTTGATCATTCCCCCATCCACCATCAGCGAGCTGCCCTGCGGACAGTCGCTTAAAGCTTGATCATTCCTCCATCCACCATCAGCGAGCTGCCCTGCGGACAGTCGCTTAAAGTTTGATCATTCCCCCATCCACCATCAGCGACTGTCCGGTGATGTTCATGGAGTCGTCTGATACCAGGAAAACCACCGCCTTGCCGATGTCCTCCACCGTCTGCTCACGGCCTAACGGGGTGCGGTCGAAGATGTCGGGGTAGTCGCCGCGGAAGATGCCTTCGAACCATTTGCGCGGATCCATGCCTTTGAACGCCGGAACCGTCTTGACGGCGCGCTCAGCGTTGCCCTGCCAGGCGTCGGTGTAGACGATGCCGGGACATACCGCATTCACGTTGATATTGTGCGGGCCCAGCATCTCGGCCAGGGTCTGGGTGTAGCTGACCAGGCCGGCTTTCATGGCGCCGTAGGACGGGTGCACGAAGGTCTCCAGCATCTTCGCGGACAGTGACGACCGTCCGGCGATGGAGGAGATGTGGATGATCTTGCCGCTTTTCTGTGCCTTGAAGTGAGGTATCACCGCCTCGCTCATCAGCACCACCGGTCGCAGATTCTGCGCGTAGAGGGCGTCCCAGAGCGCAGCCACCGGACCCAGGGGCCCGGGCTCCGGCTCGATGGCCGATTTCGGCCCGGCGCCCACGTTGTTCACCAGTATGTCGATGTTGCCGAAAACCTTCAGCGCCTGGTCCACCAGATCGAGAATTTTCTCCGGCTGAGTGATGTCGCCAACCACGGGCAATGCTTTCCGGCCCAGCGCCTGCACCGCATCGGCGGTGGCCTGGGTGGTGTCCTCGCTGAACGAGTTCACCACGACGTCAGCACCGGCTGCGGCCAGCTCGAGAGCGATGCCCCTGCCGATGCCCCGACCCGCGGCGGTAACGACGGCTACTTTTCCATCTAATTTCATTAAGTTGGCTCTCCATATTCAAGTTTTTGTTGAATCTGAACCCAGGTAGAGATCCAGGGTCTTGTGCATGTGGCGGATGCGGCTTTCCTGATACCGCGCCAACTGCACAGCCGAGGCGAAGGTGGCGTTCAGGCCTTCCTGCACGGCGGCCATGTTCTGCGTGTCCTGATCCAGCACCCCGCCCAGTGATCCCAGCGCCTCTACCGACGACCAGGGTTGGTCGATGTCCAGAGCGATCATTTTTGCCGGTGCGGGCTTCGGCGTGTTTTTGGGGTGGCGCATGATGTATCCCACCTCCATGAAGGTCTTTTCGTGGTCGTCCTCCCAGGGTCGGAAGCGATACCACATGTTCGGACCGTAGCCGCCCCAGAACATCAGGTTGGGGAAAACGTTGTAGTACCAGCCGTCCACCAGTTCGGCGTCGGATACCGCCTGCAGATTCGCCCCGGTCGCCTCTTCGGCAGCCGCGCGGTTGATTCTGGCCATGCGTTCCCGGGCGGTGGCGCAGTCGTCCAGGCTGACACTGCCCGTTGCGCGGCCGCCCAACCAATCTTCCAGTACCTCCTGCTCGGAGACCTGGTCGATGACGTAGGGGCTCGCGGCCACGAAGGGCACCATCATCCGGTTGACGTGTGGCTTCCCCTCCCACTGGTCGTAGCTGCAGCCGAAATCGTCGATGTAGCCGACGATTTGGGGGTGGGTGTACAGCGAGTGAAAAGACTCCATGAAGGCCTCCTGGATGACCTTCCAGTTGCCGTGGAGCACTTTGCCTACGTGGAGGCCCATATAGCTCTGATCCCACAGGTACGGAGCGTAGTGCTCGCGGATCGGATCGAGATACTCCGCCAGGGGCGGTGCCGCAGGGTCCGGGTTTATGAACACCCAACCTGCCCAGGTGTCCACCTGTACCTCCGGCAGCGAAAGGTCTTCTTTGTTCAGGTGCGGGAAGTCCCACTCGCAGGGCAGGTGGGTGAGGTCTCCCTGCAGGGACCAGGTGAAACCGTGGAACGGGCAGCGGAATTCCGCTGCCCGTCCTGATTCTGTCCGTAGCTTGCGCCCCCGGTGCAGGCACGCATTGGGGTAGGCGCGGATCTCTGTGGTCGACGCCCGCACCACGATGTAGGAACGCTTACCCACCTCGTAGACCATGTGATCACCCACATTCGGCAGGTGTTCCTCCCGGCAAGCGATTTGCCAGACCTGGTCCCACATGCGCCGCTCGCGTTCGTAGAAACTTCGGTCGGTATAGCGTCTCGGGTCCAGCCCGCGGGTTTCCAGGGCTGCAGTGCCGGTATCTAGCAGGTTAGCGGGCGCGGGCCGACTATCGCGGGCCAGATAGTCTTCGTAGGTGCGCGCGCGCGGCGGCTGAGATGGAATTTTCCTGAGGTCGTAGGCCATGCTGAGCGGTCTCCCCTGCATTTTCACTCCGGTCGGAAAGTGTAACGTCCTCCGTAGTTTCCCGGATACCGTCATGCCTGACTGTTTTGTAGCGTCGTGCCTGTCATAAGAATTTTTCAAAGGAAGTGGGAGACAGCCATGATCGAGACAAAAACCGGCACCGACCGTTCGGCGGGTGTGACCTATCAATCACTGCTGGATGAGGACAGCCATCCGGTACCCGATATCATGCGGGTGGAGTCCCCCATGCCCAAGGGGCCAACCAAGGTGCCTGCCGAGCAGTATTTCTCTAAGGAATTCCACGACCTGGAGGTGGAAAAGGTCTGGTCGCGAGTCTGGCAGATGGCCTGCCACGAAGACGACATTCCCGAGGTGGGCGACTACACGCTTTACGACATCGCCCATCTCTCGTTTCTGGTGGTGCGTACCGCCGAGGAGGAATTCAAGGCCTTTCACAACGCCTGTCTGCATCGCGGTCGCCTGCTGAAAGAACACGGCGGCAAGCGGGCGCGGGAGTTCCGCTGCGCGTTCCACGGCTGGGCGTGGAACACAGACGGCTCGCTGAAAGAAGTGCCCTGCCACTGGGACTTCCCCACAGTGACGGAAGCCGAGTACAGCCTGCCCGAGGTCAAAGTAGGGCGCTGGGGCGGATTCGTATTCATCAACCCGGACGAGAATGCCGGCTCCCTGGAAGATTTTCTCGGCAATCTGAGCGATCAGTACCCCAATCTGCCCTATGAGCGGCGCAGCAAGGTGGCCCATGTGCACAAGATTCTGCGCTGCAACTGGAAGATCGCCCAGGAAGCTTTCAGCGAGGCCTATCACGTCATCGCCACCCATCCCACCATTCTGGAAAGCATCGGCGACGCCAACACGCAGTACGACGTATTCGGCAACTACAGCCGGGCCATGTCGCCGAACATGACCTCCAGCCCCCATGTGGACACGGAATGGAAACACCTGAAAGACGGACGGCTTTACACCAAGCTGCGCCACGCGCTCACCGGGCACGTTTACGAGATGGGTCTGGACGGGCTGGTGCACGTCACCAATGCCAGAGGCGAGGTCAGCAAGTTCAACACGGACGCGACCTGGGTCGAAGGGCCGATGACCCACGCAGACCCGAACATGGTGAACTGGATCGGCGGCAAGCAGCTGCCTGGTGGCAACGTGGTACCTCTCAGCCCGCCGCCGAAAGTGCCCAAGGGCAAGAACCTTCGCCAGGTGGCCGCTGAACCGGTGCGGGAATCGTTCCGCCGCGTGCTGGGCGATCTGATGGACCAGGTCAGCGACGCCGAACTGCTGGACTCCATCTATCTAACCGTGTTCCCGAACTTCCACCCCTGGGGGTCCTTCAACAACATCGTCTACCGGTTCCGCCCCAACGGCGACAATCCGGAAGAGTGCATCATGGAATGCATGTACCTCGGTCCGACCCCGCCGGGTGAGAAGCGTGCGCCGGCGGCGCCCATCCACTACCTGGGACCGGACGACGACTGGGTGGAAGCGCCGGAACTGGGCATGCTGGCCAAGGTGTTCAACCAGGACGTGGTCAACATGCCGGAAATGCAGCGCGGCTTGAAGACAATGAAGAGACCGGAAATAATCTTTGCCAACTACGGCGAGACCAAGCCCCGGCATTTTCACAAGCTGCTGGATGAGTGGATCGCCAAACCTTGATCGGCACGCCTGTCCGCAGCAGACTGGCGGGTCGCAATGCAGTAAAGGCGGTACAGAATGAGTGAGATGACGGCGCAGACACCCTATGAAATCCTCGGCGACGAAGGCATCCGCGCGCTAGCGGATGCCTTCTACGAAGCCATGGACGACCTGCCTCAGGCGGCCGGGGTGCGCGCCATGCATGCCGCCAACCTGGATGACATCAAGCGCAAGCTGTCCGCCTATCTGACCGGTTGGATGGGCGGTCCGCCCGTTTACCTGGCCATGAAAGGCACCGTGTGCCTGACGGACCCTCACGCCCCCTATGCCATTGGTCCCAAGGAGCGGGACCAGTGGCTGCTGTGCATGGACGAAGCGCTGGAGCGCATCGGCGCCAGCGATGAGCTCAAAGCCATGCTGAAGGAGCCCATGTTCCGGGTGGCAGATACGGTACGGAATCAGGATTCGTCCGAGCCCAAGCCCCGGGATCCCAACATCATCGCGGTGGGTTAGCGGGCACGCCGCCCTCGTCACGGAAACTGCTCTGCTACCGGTTTCGTTTTCTGCGATTCCATGATTTGATGCTGCGTCTGGGTTTTTAAAAACGAGAGGAGCATCCAACATGATCATTATTGCCGGCACCATCGACCTGGCCGACCCGTCCAAAATTGAAGAGGCCATCGAAAAGGCCAAACCGCTGCAGCAGGCCACCCGCGATGACGAGCCCGGATGCCACGCCTACGTTTTTTCGCCCGATCCATGCGTAGCGGGTCGGATCGCCGTCTACGAGCTGTGGGAGGACGAAGCGTCGCTGGCCGCGCATTTCCATCATCAGAATTATCTCAACATGCGCGACCTGCTGGGCAGCATCGGCCTTGCCGGTGCCGACAACAACAAGTTCCGCTGCGATCTGAAAGAGCCCGTATACGATGAGACCATGACGCCGCGGGCGGACTTCTTCACCGCCTGAGACGGCGAGCGTCGCATTGGGAGATGCCGGCGGGGCCGCTGCTGGTCGTTGAGAGGGGGAGGTTGACGTGACTGAAGTAAACCGCGCGGCGCTGTTTTTTGAGCCCGGCAAACCCTTCGAGCTGGTCTCGCTGCCCGTGCCGGATCCGGCGCCGGGCGGGCTGACCCTGCGGATCACGCGTGCCAACATCTGCGGTTCCGAGCTGCACATGTGGCGAGGGGACGGACGGTTCTCCAAGGTGATTACGCCCCAGGGCCGGATTCTCGGCCACGAAGCCACGGGCATGATCCATGCACTGGGCGAGGGTGTTGCAACGGACTGGACCGGGGCCCCTCTCGCCGAAGGCGACCGCATTGCCTATCAGTATTTCGCCCCCTGCGGACGCTGCCGCAACTGTACCCGTGGCATGTCCGAGGCCTGCCGGCAGAGCTTCAACGTGCAGCGCGGCGGCCTGGACGAGTGGCCCTACGTGCGCGGCGCCTTTGCCGACTATCTTTATCTGCATCCGAATCAGGCCGTTTTCAAAGTCCCGGATAACGTCACTGACACCATGATCGTCAGCGCCAACTGCGCCCTGGCGCAGGTGGTGATGGGGCTGGAGCGGGTGGATGTCGCCCTTGGCGATCGGGTGGTCATTCAGGGCTGCGGCGGCCTCGGCGTCTACGCGTGCGCCATCGCCAAGGAGCGGGGCGCGGAGACCGTTATCGCCATCGACGGCATCGACGAGCGTCTGCAACTGGCGCGGGCCATGGGCGCAGACCACCTCATCGATTTCCGGGAAGTGCAGGAATCCCGCGACCGCGTCACCGCGGTCAAGGATCTCACCGGCGGCCTTGGCGCCGACGTGGTGGTGGAGGTGGTGGGGTTTGCCAGCGTCATCAACGAAGGCCTGCGAATGCTGGCCTGGGGCGGCCGCTATCTGGAGATGGGCACCTTCTACACCGGCACCAGCTTCGAGTGCGACCCGGGTCGTCTCGTCGGGCAGAATCAGCGCATCGAAGCGGTAGCGTCCTACGACGCGGCCAGCCTGCAGCGGTCCATCGAGTTCCTCAGCAGAAACGCCGACCGGCTGCCGCTGGATGAAGTGGTGGTCGACTATCCCCTGGAAGACATCGAGCGCGCCTTTGCCGACCAGGATGTCGGGCGGATTCGCCGGGCGTCGCTGGTGATGTGTTCCTGACAGGAAGGCGCACGTTCCTTCTGGATAATCCCAGATCGGTGATCAGCCGGTCCATGTGGCTGCGTTTCGTCGACGGTGTTTCACGCAATCTTCACGACGGCGTGCCTAGGGTAGAGGCGTGTTTTCGAGATGAGATAACCATGAGTAATACGAGAAAAGTTGTGATTTCACGCACCGTTCTGCTTTTCGCGCTGGTCGTTTCCGCTGCCTTGTTTTCCGTTGCGGTATACGAAGACCGCAGCAATGGAACGCTCCTGGACGGTCAAGGCATCATCGACAGAGAGACTTTCTGATCGGCTCATCTCATCCCTGGCGTTGGCTCGACAGCCTCGCTCGATCGTATCTGATTTATTTTTCGAGGTGATTTCATGGCGCAACAGGGTTGTTCGGAGTTCCTGGACCGGATCGATGAACGTCATCCCAACCAGCCCGAATACGTGCAGGCGGTCCGCGAGGTTGTGGCGGACGTCTGGGAGCTTGTTGAGCAGGACGCCCGCTACCGTCGGGCTCGGGTTCTCGAGAGGCTGACGGAGCCGGATCGCTCGGTCAGCTTTCGGGTTTCGTGGGAAGACGACTCCGGAGGCGCGCACGTGGCTCGGGGTTACCGGGTTCAGACCTGTAACGCGCTTGGGCCCTACAAGGGCGGCCTGCGATTCCATCCGTCGGTAAACGAGTCGATTTTGAAGTTTCTCGGTTTCGAGCAGACCTTCAAGAACAGCCTGACCGGATTGCCCATCGGCGCTGGCAAGGGCGGTGCGGATTTCGATCCCAGGAAGCGGTCCGATGCCGAGGTTCGGCGCTTCTGTCAGGCGTTCATGATCGAGCTGCTCCGGGACATCGGTCCGGAAACCGACGTACCGGCCGGTGACATCGGGGTGGGTGACCGCGAAATCGGCTACCTCTTCGGCCAGTACAAACGAAGCAGCGGAAATTTTGCTGGGGCGCTCACCGGCAAGCCCCTGGCCTTTGGCGGCAGCGAGCTGCGCAGCGAGGCTACCGGATTTGGTGTGGTGTACTTTACTGCAGCGGTTCTTGAGCGAGCGGGCGAGACACTCGACGGGAAGCGCTGTGCCGTCTCGGGCGCCGGCAACGTCGCAACATACTGCGCTCGCAAGCTTCTTGAAGAGGGCGGAACCGTGGTAAGCCTTTCGGACAGCGGCGGGACGCTTGCGGTTGAAGACGGACTGTCGAACGATCACCTGGACTGGCTTGGCACTCGCGGCCGGCGCCTGCACGATCTGGCTGAAGAGTTTGGTCTGGCATATCGGGAGGACAGCAAGCCCTGGTCGTTGGAATGCGACCTGGCGTTTCCCTGCGCCACGCAGAACGAGCTTGACGCAGCGGACGCCCGCGGGCTTGTGGACGGCGGTTGCGGTTGGATCGTCGAGGGCGCGAACATGCCCTGCGACCCTGAAGCGCATGAAATTTTCGCCGAGAGCAAGGCGGTGCTGTGCCCGGGGAAGGCCGCCAACGCCGGCGGCGTGGCGGTATCGGCGCTGGAAATGTCCCAGAACGCCAGCTTTCAGCGTTGGACCAGAAAACGGGTCGACAAGCTGCTGCGGGGTGTCATGGGGCGGATCCACCATGCCTGCGCGGATCAGTTCGAAGACGCCGACAGACCGGACTATGTGCGTGCGGCCAACCGCGCAGGCTTCATCCGCGTTGCGGAAGCGCTGGTGGCGCAGGGCATAGGTTGAGCAACGGTTCGACGCGCCTCGTTCTATAGCACCCCGAAGTTCCACCGCAGCGACGCCCCATAGGCCCGCGGCTCGGTCGCGCTGAAACCGGTGTTTATGGATGAGTATTTCCAGATACATGGTGTCTTGACAGTAGTATTCCCAGCGCGCGGTCAGCGCGCCACCGGCCAGATCCCAAAGGTAGCTGGCAGCCAGATGAACGGTCTGTTCCGGAGCTACCGGGCGGCGATTGCTCGAGATACCGAATGGGATCGAGCTCAGCGTTGCAACCCCGTTGACCGCAAGGAACGCGAGCTGAACCAGGCAAGGATGCCGCGATATGGGCGGCGGGTGCCTCGTCCGGCCCGATGGTGACGCCGGTGTTGCGTTCTGGCCTTAGGGGTTTCATGCGGACAGCGTGTAACGACGCTGTCCCTCGTGCCCGGGATGCCTGTACGAACCACCATTTGTTTGTTGACCACCGGCGCATGGATGCGCGTGCAGGGCCAGGGAGGCGTAGGGTGGTTGCTAGACTCTGCTACCATGAGCGAGTCAGCAGGACGTGCCGCACGACTACGACGCGTTGACCAACCAGCTGGCGGGGATGAATTGATTTCTCCGCGCTACCGGGTGCCAAGTAGATCAATAGCATCGGGGGTTCGATGAAAGACGCCGGGGATACAGAATTCCAATGGTAGACGGCGACCGGTTGCGCACGGACATCGAGCGGTTCGGCTGGCTTCCCAGCCTGTTTGCGCGCGTCATGCGGCGACTTCAGAAGCGTCTGGGCGTACACGTCTGCCGGGTTCGAATCAGGACGCTGGTTGCAGATCCTCCCCGGTCGGATCTGCCCGCTGGAATCGACCTCCGCGTGCTTAGCCGTGACGATCTCCTTCGCGCAAGCGAGGACGATACGCTGTCGCTGTCCCGGGACTTCGTAGAGGCCGCGCTTGAGCGCGGTGATGTGGCGTTCGGCGCATGTGATGGTCATCAGCTGGTTTCTTACATGTGGCGCACGTTGACAGCCGCGCCGCACGTGGACGGCCTGTGGGTTCGCGTCGACAGACCTTACTGCTACGGCTACAAGGGCTTCACGCATCCGGACTATCGAGGTCTGCATCTGAATCCGGCGATTTCTCTCTTTTCTGACGCCCACTTCCTGGCGCTGGGTTACACCCACAACATCGGTTTTATTGACGTCCACAATCTTTCGAGCCTGGCGACCCGGAAATACAAAGGCAATGTCGCGATCGGGTATGCCGGTTATGTGAAGTGGTTTGGTCACTGCTTTACGTATCGCACACCGAGCGTGAGGCGTACCGGGTTCGAGTTCTTCCATCCCTCGTCGTAGAAAATCGGGGTGAAGTGGGCCAACGGCTTCTCCTGTTGTGGGCTGAACTTTGGCGCGACATACTTCCAGGCGGGTAAGAGAGAGGGGGAGAATCCATGAAAGCAACTTTGCTGGTACTTGTCGTACTGCTTGTCGGCCCAATGACTGCAGCAGCCGTCAATGACGCCTGCGAGAACCTTGTCGCGCAGATTGATTTGCGGTTGACGAACTACGAGTACGAGCCCACCCAGGTTCAGCAGGCAGAGCAGATGAAACAGACGCTGGGTTTTTTCTGCATGCAACCGAATATGCCGCCGCAGGCGGTCGCGGAGATAGAAGCGCAGATGCAGTCGGCGATAGACCAGATTCTCCCGGTTCCCGCAGGAGACGGTCCTGCGTCAACGCAGATCGCCAAAGAGCGGTTGACCAATGGCTATCTCGAAGGCCCATGGTGCCGGCCGGGGCAGGAAGCTACATCCTATAAGTTCGCTGCCGACGGAACCTACCGAATCTGGGTGGTTGGTTTCGGGAGCATGATGGCCGACCAGATTCGGAACAGAAGCGAATTCACCGACGCGTTCGACTACGTCAGCGTTTTGGAGGACGACCGGTTCGTAGTGGTGAAGGATCACCGGCGCGGGCCATCCGATCTGCCGGCACTTCGTGAAACCTCCTACACTCGCGGTGAGTGCGCTTTCATGTCCGCTCCAGGTTATGCGGGCTGAGGACGATGGCTGGTAGCTGCCGCTTCTGGGTTGCCGCAAACGCTTTTCTCGTTTTAAAGGAGGTCCCATGAGCGCGACCGATACCGAATTTGCTCCGGGCAAAGACGTCGAGGTCCTGGACGCCTTGATCATCGGCGCCGGGTTCAACGGCCTGTATCAGCTTTACCGACTCCGCGAGCAGGGTTTCTCTGTGC
>JAHEEG010000295.1 GCA_024640825.1 Gammaproteobacteria bacterium | reverse complement strand
CTGCGGCTTGTTGCTTTGCCTCCTCTTGAATCTCCGCCAATCGACGGATCAGTGTTTGCTCTGCCTCAGTGCGGCCAGATACTCCTGTGCTTTCGCGGAGCCAGCCACCGGGAGCGTACTGCGAGCGTTTTTCGATATGCCAGATCCCGTTTTTGAGGCGGAGCCCCGGCATTTTGTTGCGCTTTGACATAAATCGTCCTCCAGAATTGAGCCTAAAGGACGACGCCCGTTGCGTTGGATATAGTCCTCCGCCCAGGCATCGATTTCAAGTCTGTCGAAGAGAATGGTTTGTTGTCCCAGAGAAACCTCGGACAGGGCAGGGCGCACCACACGATTGAATGTATTCTTGTTGATCCCGAGGTAGGCGGGCGCATCGCGTAGTCGGATCAGGCGGGGTTGGATCTGCATACCCTATCCGCCTACGTAAACGGCAGTTATCTGGGCTCTGACATGGCCCAACTCGGCGCTGATGGTCAGGCGGGCCTGCTGGTCGGCCTGCTGCTGGGCTGCAGTAAGTTGCGTTTTGGTCGGCCCGCCCGCATGGGGGCAGGGCCAGCCGGTGAGGTCCCGGTACCTTTGCTGGGCGTAGGCGTGGCGGAGACCGTGCATTTTCGATAACCCGGCATTGGCGGTGTGGCGCTCGTATATTCTGAGCTGCTCGATGTAATTTCGGCTCCCGGGAATCAGGGCGCCCAGTCCGGCCAGTTGCTTTGCTTGCTCCAATACCGCTCGTTGCTCTGTGGTGCGAATGGGTACGGTGCGTTCCCGCCCACCCTTGGTCCAGCTGGCCTTGAGTTGCAGGTGCTTGCCCCGGTCCGCCCAGCGGGGCTGGATCTTGAGGGCTTCCTCCCGCCTGAGCCCAAACGCCTGTTGCAGGCGTAGGCTCATGCGCACATGCTCGTCCCTGACCAGGGCGAGCTGTTCCTCGGCTAGGTGTTTGGCTTTACTGGTGTCGGACACGAACTGCCGGTCCGGTATCCCGTAAAAATCGTTGGAGCCGGCCACGACGGCCCGCTTGTTAACATTCTCCGCCCACCAACGCAAACAGCTCATCCGGTTCTTGATGGTCCCGGAAGCGAGGTTTTGGCTCAGCCAGTGGTCCACCAGGGCCTGGACATGTTTTTGCTTGAGGGATGTCGCCGTCAGTCCCCTGAAGCCCAGCGCATGTAACTGGTTGGCAATGGCCGTCAGCTGCCGTTCCCGGCCCACCCGGGTTTCGAAGCTGCCCTCATGACTGTGTTTGCAGATTTTTTTCAGTTGGTAGTTCAGGTCGCGCATAGTGCTATTCCATTCGGTGAGTGTTTCTGATCACCTGGCAACAAAAGCTGCGCAGGCCCGCTGGGCGGTACGATCACGGGACACCAATCCCGGTTGACCTGAATGTGTCTGGCCATAGACAACACGGTGTGTTTTCTAATGAAAACTGGCCCGTGCAAACCAACGGTTATCCGACCAAAGGCCGGGGTGGATTACCTCCTGTTTAAATTGAGCAGAGCGCACTGACCGCCAGTGCGTTTGCGGGGTGAAAGAAACTCTCGATTGGTCAGGGCACAACTGCCCTGGCATCAACAGCGGTTATTGAACAGATCCCCGTAACCAGCGGGACGGATTTGAAGGAGCGGTACCCGGACGATGCGGCACCGCGATGGTTCGAAGATGGACCCGGTCATGACTGACCGTTGCGTCAAGAGTGGTCCTGAGTGACGCCTTCGGCAGATTCCAAAACAGCCGGATTCTGCCTGCCCCGTTCGCTTTCGCAAGGTGGGGTCTTCCTTGCCACTTTAAGCGCAGTGGCGGCGACAAGTGAGTCCACTATACGAACACGGAATACGGGTGTCACAGAGAATTCAGCCTGGGACTGCGGCGGTTTTGGAGATGAGTGCTCTTGCGCCAAGAGACTTGGGTCTACTCGGCAGAGAAAAGCCCTCTCCATATCGTGGCATCGGCTGCCGCAAACCCACTAAATCTGGCTCCTGCGGCCCTGGTTCCACTGGAGACAGTCTTTGCCAAAGAATGCTTAAAAGGCGACGGGCAATTTTGCGATTAATCTCGCGGCGCCCACGTCACTACCCGCTGCGCCTGGCAGTGACTTGAGCGTATCCGCTTACTGGCTGCAAATTGCCCTCTGGCTGATTTAGCCGCCGAGTTTCTCTCCCGTCTAGCACGCGAGCGTACGCGGGCCAGATCTGATGTCCTAAAGCAGTTACACCGCTCGCTTCGGACGTGGCACTCCTCGTGCTGCTGCCCCAATCTGGTTCGTTCCGCACGATGGAGATCCGAGGCGGAACCACCATGTTGGCACAAGGCAGGGATGGCCTTGGCGAAACTGCCTACGAGCGCCATCAACCCGAGCAAACACTGCTCTATCAGCTCGTCGAAGCGCACTACCCCACCCTGGTGGACCAACTGGCCCATCAGGGTAAGTCCCTGCCCGACCATGTTCACCGGGAGTTCGAGGCCTACCTGAAGTGCGGCCGCCTTGAACACGGCTTTCTCCGGGTGCGCTGCGACAAATGCCACTTCGAGCGGCTGGTGGCGTTTTCCTGCAAGAAGCGCGGATTCTGCCCCAGCTGCGGCGCCCGCCGTATGGCCGAGACCGCCGCCCTGCTGGCCGATGAGGTGTTTCCCGATGTCCCGCTCCGCCAGTGGGTGATCAGTTTCCCCTTTCCCCTGCGCTACCTGTTTGCCGCCCACCCCCAGGCCATGGGCAAGGTGCTGGGCATCGTTTATCGGGCGATCTCGACACACCTGATCCACAAGGCCGGATTTTCGCTCAAAGATGGCGCTACCGGCGCAGTGACGCTAGTCCAGCGCTTCGGCTCTGCTCTCAACCTCAATATCCACTTTCACATCCTGTTCCTGGATGGCGTCTATGTCTACCGCGACAACAGATCACCCCGATTTCAACGCGTCAAGGTGCCGGATACAAGCGAGTTGGAGGAACTGGTGCAGTCGATCAGCAAACGCGTGGGGCGCTGTCTGGAACGACAAGGCTTACTGGAACAGGACGCTGAGAGCTCCTGGCTGGACCTCGACCCCGCTGAAGACACGGATGCCATGCCCCAGATCCTGGGCAGTTCCGTCTCCTACCGGATCGCCGTCGGCCCGCAGCAAGGGCGCAAGGCCTTTATGATCCGCACCATTCGGCCACTGGACCGACCTGATCCCGCGCTAGAGCGGGTGGCCAAGGCCAATGGCTTCTCACTACACGCGGGGGTGAGTTGCGAAGGGCATCAGAAGGACAAGCGGGAGAGGTTGTGCCGGTACATCACCCGTCCTGCCGTTGCCGTTCCTCGCCTCTCGCTCAGTTCTACCGGCAAGGTTCTCTATACCCTGAAGACGCCTTACCGGGACGGGGGGCTACCATGGCGAGCCGGAGTCCCGTTTCCTTTTGTGCTGTGGAAAGACTATACGCAGAACAAATTTGGCATCAGAACAGATACAGGGAACTGATAGCCTCGTCCCCGCAGGTCAATTAGTTTCCAGGATCTGCTTTTTCTCCGATTCGAACTCAACGTCACTGATTATTCCCCGATTGTGAAGGTCGTTCAGCGTTTCTAGCTCCGAATAGACATTTCGGCCGACTGAGTTACCGACATTCTCTGGCTTCCCTGCGACTGGAATCACGAAGCTCGGCGTGTATTTCCGATGTTTGTCTGTAATGGCATCGGTAATGCCAAAATCAAGAAACACTGCACTGGCAACGATCTTAGCCCCCATCTCGCTCTCGATTGATCCTACTGCCTCTCTGCCATCTGTGGTCTCGCAATCATACTTCAGTGCGTCATCTGATTTCCTAATCGAAACCGTGCTTGGAATGTCTGTCGACCATGCCCCACGTTTGTTGGTTAACTGGCATTTTCCTGGAGATCCATCCCCAAACGACATTGCGATTGGTGTCATGGCATCCTCAGTCAATGTCGCGCATCCCACAGCAGCCAGGGAAAGCGTAGCGAAAAGTAGATATCTCATAGTGCTGTGTCTCCTTTGGCAAGGCCAGAAGGTATCGGGTTGATTTAGATTTCTGCTTGCAGAATAGCTCACTCCTATTGATCGAGAACTTGAGAGAAGCGGCGCGTTTGTAAACTTGTGCGCCAATACACTCTTTATCAGCATCCGTGCAAACCAAGATGACTAAGCGGTCACATTTTTTGGTTGGGCTCCACTGAAGCCCTTATTCGCCAAATTTGTGGTAACTAACAGATGGAGTTCCCAGGTTTCAGTGGACACCCGTTTTAGGCGTTTTGGTTGAGGCTTCGAACTCGTTTGGGCTGACACCACCCAGGTGCTGATGTCGACGGATCTGATTATAAAACGCGTCGATGTAGTCTGAAATATCTTCGGTAGCGAGCTGGCGATTCTTGTAGATTTTCTTCTTGATGCGTTCCTTCTTAAGGCTGCTGAAAAATGATTCAGCCACGGCGTTGTCCAAGCAATTGCCGCGGCGACTCATACTGGGCTCAAGGTTGTTTGTTCGGCAGAATCTGCGCCAGTCGTCACTGCCATACTGAGAGCCCTGATCAGAGTGGACGATTGTTGCGTTGGGCTTTCGCTTTCGTATAGCCATCAAGACCGCATCCAGGACTAGCTCTCGACGAATTGTGGAATGTGCAGCCCAACCTATTACTTTTCTTGAAAACAAGTCCAATACAACAGCCACGTAGAGCCAACCTTCCCAGGTACGGACGTAGGTGATGTCCGTAACCCATACTTTGTCTGGGAGCGACACAGTGAAGTTCCGCTTGACCAAATTCGGAATGAGCTCGGCAGGCTTGCCAGCAACGTATCGACGCGTACGGTAGCCGGCTTGCGCCCGAATACCATTTTCGCGCATAAGCCGGGCGACACGATGCTTGCTGCAAGTCTCTCCAGCTTCCCTGAGATCGAGGAAAACACGCGGAGCACCGTAGACGCCTTGACTGGCCTTGAACGACGCTCGGATCAAGCGCAGTAAACGAGCATCTTCTTTAGCGCGATCTGACACGGGGTTCTTAAGCCATGCGTAATATCCGCTAGGTGCAACCTCAAGCAGGCGACACATCATCCTGACAGAGTGTTCTCCCTGTTTGGATTTGATTAATTCATACTTTCGACGAACTTCGCTGGATTCCCTTTTTCTAGGCACGTTAGACCTCGGCTCTCTCTGTTCAGATAGACCAGAGTGTCCACGAAATCCTGGGAACTCCATCCCTTTTTGCGAGGATACCGTCGGAACTGTTGGTTGGGCACGTTTTGGGCACGTTTTTGTTCCGCCCTGTGCTCGACGGTGCCGAGGCTCTTATGCAGAATAGAGACTTACGGGCACCAAAGGGCACCGGGAAGCACACGACACGGGTTCGAGTCCCGTCCGCCGCCGGTGTTGACACATTTTACTCGGTTGGCGATTGAGGACAGGGGCGGGTACGTTTGCTGCTGATTGGTACAGTGCGGAACAGCGTCGAGGAGCAAGCTAGTATCGCTATGAGTATCACTAGTTTGGCTTGCGTTCGCCAACCAACTGATTTTTCTGTAAATATTTCTGACTCGAAATCAGGTGTACCCTTGCGGGTACCCAGGGTTCGAATCCCTGCCTCTCCGCCATAGTTGCCAATGAAGCATCGTGGCTGCAGCACCGTCTCGGCGACGAAAAGAGAACCTAAGGAGAATATCTATGCTCAGCAATCTGCTTGATTTCGCAAAACACGTTGGTCGCAAGGTTTTCGATACCGACGCGGAGGCGGCGGACAACATACTCAAGCATATCCAATCCAACAATCCGGGTGTCGATACGCTTCGGGTCGCCTACGACGAAGGCGTCGTAACCCTGACGGGGCGGGCGAGAGATCAGTCGGCAAAGGAGAAAGTCGTGCTGATGGCCGGCAACGTTAAAGAGGTCGAGCGGGTGGATGCAGATGGCATCTCAGTCATCCCCAGCGTTACCCAGGAGCAATTGCAGCAGGCCGGCTTGCGAAAACCCGAAAGCAGCGCGTCTGCAGCCAAGCCCGCAGAGGGTGCAGCCCGGGCATCGTCCGCTTCCGCCGCAGCGCCGAGTGCAGAGTCTCGTTTTTACGTGGTTCAGAAGGGGGACACGCTGTCCGGAATCGCCAAGGAATTTTACGGCAATGGTATGAAGTACCCGCAGCTGTTCGAAGCTAATCGAGAGGTGATCGAAGACCCGGATAAAATTTACCCTGGACAGAAGATCCGTATTCCCGAACTCGGCTGAATGCTTTACGCGCGTGCTGCCCCGATAGGCATTTAAGGGCCTATCAGGCGGTCCATCTCGTTGTGGAAATGCTGGACACGCATTTCGTCATCGTTGAGCCATACGGTGTTGAATCCGTGCGAAGCCATCCCGGCCTGGACGTCGCCTAACAGCTCAATGTCCTGGTCGATGGTATCGGTCATGGTCTTTTCGCCGCGGATGATAGCGTGGTGATCGAACGTGTCCCTTGCCGGGCGGACGTAGTCAGATGACAGCGTGGTCCTGCTTTGCTGCTCCGGCCGCCCCGGACCAACGATGGGCGCGGCGTCGGCGTTGATCTCCGGATCGGCAAAAAGCAGCAGCGACAGCTTGTCGAAGTAGCACTGCTTGGGATCTGTCGGATGCGGACGCGGGCGCATCACCCAGCAGTGCTCCGGGGTGAAGGAGAAGATGATGTTTGGGAACAGGTTGTATTGCCACACATCTGAAAGCTGATCATCGGAGAATGGCGTGTAGTCAAAGCCCTTTGTCTGGCCGACCTCGCGCTTGCGCCTCTGCACGGCTTCTCGAACTTCCAGAACTCTTCCGGAGAAGTCGGCGGGGTCCAGTCCCAGACTCCGCAGCTGGGCAGACTGTATGTCCGTCGGCTCCCGCGGAACCGGGAAACGGGGGTTTACCGTGGCGCCTGGCACCGCCAGCCCGGTATGGCCGTTGGCAAACAGGTGCACCGTATCGTTGCAGCAGTCGACCATACGCTTGTGCTGCGGGTGCAGGAAATCGACGTGATAGAGCTCGCTGAAGTTGTCTATCACGGCCTTCCAGTTGCACTGCAGGTGCACGGTCTGATCTTCGACCAGCACCATGTTCCGAAAGCGGTAGGGCGCCAGCAGCTCTACCACCGGGCCGAGAAAACTCAGCAGCGGTTCAGGTGACTCGGCCATCGATACGAAAACGAAGCCTTCCCAGACGTCGGTGTGAACCTTGCGCAGTGAGCGGTCCGCGCAGGGGACGCCCTTGGCAAAGCGTTCTTCGTAAGGCACAACCTTGAGTGCGCCTTCGGTGTCGTAGGTCCAGGCGTGGTACGCGCAGCGAAAATTGTCAGCGTGCCCCAGCGCCTCTTTAACCAGCCGATTGCCTCGGTGCTGGCAGACGTTGTAGTAACCCTGCACCGCTCCTGACTTTGTGCGAGCCACAAGAATCTGCTCGCGGCCCATATCGAACACGAAATAGTCGCCCGGATGCCGCAGGTCGCTTTCCAAGCCCGCCAGCAACCAGGTCTGGCGCCACATGCCGGTCCATTCCCGCTCCATGTACTCGCGGTCTACGTACCGATTGGTCGCGTAATTGTCTATTACCGCAGGTTCTTTCGTGTGATTGACAATTTCAATGGTCATGGCCGCCTACCCAGCAAGGTTGATTAAAGATCATGCCAGCGGATTCCCCAAAAGGGAAAGGCACTATCTCCGACTACGACCTGGTTACAACCGGCGCACTTCTTGTGGGTGGCGTACCTGTTATAACGACCGGCAAATCTCGATCGCACCTAGAGACCCCGCATCATTAATTCGTCTTACAACGTGCTCATATTTGGAGCCTCCTACGGCTCACTCTTTGCCGCGAAGCTGCTGCTCGCCGGGCACGACGTACAGCTCGTCTGTCTGCCTGCTGAAACGTCCCTGATCAATCGCGAGGGGATCAGGGTGAATCTGCCGGTCAAGGGTCGTGAGAAGAGCATGACGCTGGAGTCTCGTCTGCTGCCGGGTCGACTCTCGGCGCGTGTTCCCGATGAGGTGAATCCAGAAGATTTCGATCTGGTGGTTCTGGCGATGCAGGAACCGCAGTATCGTATCGATGATGTTCGCGCTCTGCTCACCTCGGTGGCTGCGCATAAAAAGCCGTGTCTTTCCATCATGAACATGCCGCCGCTGCCGTTCCTGGCGCGAATTCCCGGTATTCCGGCTGAAGTCTGTCGGCCCTGTTACACGGACCCCTCGGTTTGGGACGTTCTCGATCCGCAACTGATCACACATTGCAGCGCGGATCCGCAGGCATCGCGTGCGCTCGAAGGGCCTCTCAACGAACTCGAAGTCCGGCTCCCGACCAATTTCAAAGCAGGACGGTTTGCGGATGAAGAACCCACTGAGATGCTTCACAACCTCGCCTCCAGTATCGATTCGTCAAGTTGGACAGGCAGCGCGCATTCGATGGAGCTGCCGGTCAAGCTCAGGGTTCACGAGTCGCTGTTCGTCCCGCTCGCGAAATGGCCCATGCTGATAACCGGAAACTATCGATGCGTAACAACCGACGGCGTCAGATCGATTGAATCTGCGGTGCACGACGACCTCGAGACGTCGCGCGCGGTTTATCAAGGGGTTCTGGCATTGTGCAGGTCGCTTGGTGCCGGCGAAGAAGATCTGGTGCCTTTCGAAAAATACGCGGCCGCGGCCCGCTCTCTTCGAGCCCCTTCGTCTGCGGCACGAGCCCTGGCTGGCGGAGCGGTGCACATAGAGAGAGTAGACAAGCTCGTTCAGGCAATCGCGATGGAGAAAGGGTTGGAGTCATCCGGTTTGAGTAAGATTGTGGATCTGATTGATCAGAACCTTGCGGACAATCGAAGCCGCGCGGCGGGGTAACGCCTGATACGACGGCACAGATCTTGATATGAATGGTTCCCCCACAGCGCCTCGTTCTTTATCTGGCCGCATTGTGCGCCGTCTGTTCTATCTTCTGCGCCGCCTCGGAATCACTATCAGCCCGTTTCTGACGGTACGGGAGGGAGAATCCCCGTCGTTGCTGGGGGTGGCAACCGCCGAACTGCCGTCCAGGTTCGCAGGCCCTAATGACATCGATGGACTCATGAGGTTGCAGCCGGGTCAGCAGCGGGAAGAGCTGGCAAACTGGCTGGCCGCGGGGAAGATGTGCTTCTTGGTAGAGGATGGTCCGAAGATCGTTGCCAAAATGTGGTGTGACCTTGATGCGTTCAGCTATCCCCCCAACTACAGAATCCTCGAGAACGACGAAGCCTATCTCTTCGCAGCCTATGCTGACCCGGACTATCGTGGGCGGAATCTCGCGCCTTTGATGCGAGCATCCTGCTATGAGGCCCTGAGCAAGATTGGAAGAACCCGGTTTTGCAGCTATACCGATTACTTCAACACGCCGGCCAGACGCTTTAAAGCCAAACTGTTCGCACGGGACGAAGCGCTCCGGGTTCATGTGGATCTTTGGGGCCGATGGTCGCGAACCTTTACCCTCCGGCGCTACTAGAGTTACCCGGTTCCAGCAAGTCAAACCGGGGCGAGATCCTCCACGCAAAGCGCGGTATGCTCTGCACTCTGATCGCCAATACGAGTGCGAGGGCGCGCGCGGGCGCGGAAGGAGATCCGAAGTGAAAGCCATTAAAATTGTTGCCGTCCTGATGCTTATTTACGTCGGGCTGGTGGTGGCGTTCGAATCGTTGCTCGGATATTTCCAGCCCTCAGGCCAGAACACCCTGGTCATCACGACCACGGCGGAAGACGGTTCCACCAGCGACCGGGTCGTTTCCCGGCTCGAGAGCCACGGCAAGCTCTACTTTGCGGCGAATCATTGGCCGAGGGCCTGGTATCGGCAGGCGCTGGCGAACCCGAACGTCTTTGTAACGCTTGATGGCACCAGGACACCATATGTTGCCCGGCCGGTAAGCGGTGATGAGCACAATCGCGTCGACGAGGACAACCCGGTCGGACTGGGATTCCGATTTCTCACCGGATTCCCCCCCAGATATTTCATTGCGCTGGATCCCCAGTAGAGAAGCCGATGTCTGAAATCCGGATTGGCGTAGTCGGCGATCTGCACACGCACTGGGACGACGTAGACGTCGCGCATTTCGATCGCAGCGATTACGACCTGGTCTTCTTTACGGGCGATCTGGGTGGCGGGACGGCAAGCAGCAGCCTGCGAATCGCTCGGGTCATGTCCAGGCTGCGGAAGCAGGCCCTGGTGATGCCGGGAAACAACGACACCGGAGACATTGCGGAGCTTGCAGCCGAGCTGACCCACCGTCGGGGTATCCGCAAGCTGGCGGCAATCCGTTCTGGTCTCGAACCTGGTGGTTCAGATATGGAGGATCTTGGGGTCCGGTTGTGTGGATACACCCTGCACCGCCATAGCCGCGGATCTGTGGATCTGACGATCGTTGCGGCGCGCCCCCACAGCATGGGTGGTCCTGAGCTGTCCTTCCCGGAGCATATGCAGATCTCTTACGGCATTGACAGTCTGGAGGCCTCACGGGCGAGGTTGTTTGCTCTGCTCGACGAGGTTGAGACTGAGAATGTGGTGTTTTTCTCCCACAATGGACCCACGGGTTTGGGTGACGAGCCCCACGATATTTGGGGCTGCGACTTCAGGCCCGGGGGTGGGGATTGGGGCGATCCTGATCTGGCCGCCGCGATAGATTACGCGAGACATGTTGGAAAGCGGGTGCTGGCCGTGGTGGCCGGTCATATGCACCTTGAAACCAAGCATGGCAGGGAGCGGCCGTGGCAGGTCGAGAAGCAGGGCACCCTCTACATCAACGCCGCCAGAGTGCCTCGCATCTTTGTGCGAGAGGCCGCGACCCATCGCCATCATGTCGAGCTGAAGATCTTGTCAGCGGGGGTCCAGGTGAGGGAGGTGTTCCTCTAAGGTTAGTCGACGGTCTGCAGTATCTCGGTGACGCGACGATCGGACAGGCCGAAATATTCCTGCGCCCAGCGCAGCGCCTGATTCTCCCGCATGTCCACCCGGTCATCCGCCAGCGCCATCACTGCGCCCAGGCAGAACGCGGTTTCCCGGTCGTCCCGATCCGCACTGAGATGCGCGCCGAGCTGCGCGAGACGGGCCTCGCCGCCTTCGTTCCGGGCGCGCTCCTCACACCGGTCGAGCATCGAGTCGATCTCTGTCTGTCTGATCTGGCCGTCGGAAAGAACGCCCATCGCTGCGTTCAGGGCCTGCCGTTCGATCGCCGCCGGCTCGCCGTCTGCCATCATCACCAGGTACATGGTTTCGGCGAAGGGTTCCAGCCGTGTGATGACGGCTTGTTCCGCGTGCCCAGATTGTGCGCAGCCTTCCGGACGGGGGCGGTGCAGATCCGTGAGCAGATGATCGCGAAGGCGCCGTATCGCGCAGCTGTTGATCTCCATATTTTCAGCGTGCCACATCCTGTGAGTTTAGGATATAAATTCGCAGATAGAAGTCGGGAAGGGTGTTTCATGGAAAGCGTAGATGTTGCTGTCCTTGGCAGCGGGGCGTCAGGGCTCACGGCGGCGCTGGCTGCTCACGGGCAGGGGGCCAGCGTGCTGGTCTGCGAGAAGGGGGAGCAGCTGGGCGGTACCAGCGCCTGGTCCGGTGGCATGATATGGATTCCCAACAATCCCCACATGCGCGCGGCCGGTATTGAGGACAGCCGCGAGGATGCGCTCACCTACCTGTCGTCGCTGTCTCACGATCTGATCGACCCGGCGCTCGCCGAAGCTTTCGTCGATCACGGTCCGGAGATGGTGCAATGGCTGGAAGCCAGCACGCCGGTCCAGTTTCAGCTGGTGCCGGAATTTCCCGACTATCACCCCGAATTTCCAGGCGGCAAGCCGGGTGGCGGCCGGTCGCTGGAATGTCCGCTGTTTTCTTACGATGAACTTGGCGAGCACAAGCATCGTGTCACGGTGGGCCACAACTACGGGACAGCGCCCATCACCATGGAAGAGTCGCACCTGGGCCGGGCTGTGCCGGTGCAGGTTACCGCGGATGAGCGGGTCCGCAGGGCCGAGCGTGATGACCGGGGATGCGGGCAGGCACTCATCGGTCGGCTTTTCAAAGGCTGCATCGATCGTGGCATCGAGATCCGCACACAGTGTCGGGCGTTGGAACTCGTTGTGGACTCGGGTCGTGTACGGGGTGTCCGCATGCTTGGCCCCGATGGCCCGTTCGAGGTTAAGGTGCGCGGCGGCGTGGTGCTTGCTACAGGCGGATTCGAATGGAACCGGGACCTAGTGCGCGCTTTTCTGCGCGGTCCCATGACCAGCCCGGTTTCAGTTCCCACCAACGAGGGTGACGGCCTCACCATGTGCATGCGTATTGGCGCGGCGCTTGGCAACATGCGTGAAGCCTGGTGGATGCCCGCCGTTGAGGCGCCGGGCGGCCCAGATGGCCGGCCGCAGATCCATCTGTTCGCGGCGGAAAGGGCGCGTCCCCGGTCTGTCATGGTGAACCGCTACGGGCGCCGATTCACCAATGAAGCCGCCAACTACAACGCGTTCGGCGCCGCTTTTCACGAGCAGGACGTAGCACGTTTCGACTACCCGAACCTGCCCTGCTGGTTCGTGTTCGACCAGAAGCATCTGGATGCTTACGGATTTATTGACTCAGCGCCCGGTGCTCCGGCAGCCAACTGGGTCACCAAGGCGGCATCGCTACGTGAGCTGGCGGTTCGGGTCGGTATCGATCCCGACGGGTTGCAATCCACCGTCGCCCGCTGGAACCAGATGGCCGCCAGGGGAGTAGACGCCGATTTTCATCGGGGTGAGTCCGCCCATGACACCTGGTGGGGTGACCCGCAGGTGAAAGGGTGTCCGCAGGCGACGCTGGGCGCGCTGGATACGGGGCCGTTTTATGCTGTGGAGGTGAAGAGTGGAGCCTTGGGTACCAAGGGTGGCCCGCGTACCGATGGCGTTGGTCGGGTGCTGCATGTCGACGGCGACGTCATCGACGGCCTCTATGCAGCAGGCAACGTCATGGCCTCAGCCATGGGCATGACCTACGGGGGCGCTGGCGGCACGCTGGCTCCGGGGATGGTTTTCGGATTTCTAGGCGGCCGTGACGCGGCCAGGCGATCGCGCCAGGATTCCGCCTGAACCGACGGCCGCCGAACCAGATTGCTGAAAGTTCTTCTGCCCTGTCCGGAGAGGTCGACTACTGCTCCGCTTGCAGGATCGTTGCCCTGATCACTGTCACGATTTCCCGACTGAACTGCCCCAGCAGATCGGACATGGCGTCAACGACAGCGGCGGGATCATCAGCCGGGGTTGCCTGCGCCTCGTAACGATCGGTTCGCGGCGGTACCGTCAGGCCACCTTCTGCGCGGGTTATCCCCCACTGCACGACGAGCACCGTGCGCCCGGCTGCGTCGGCCTCAAACTCACTCACGCTGCCGAACAAACGGAAGCCGGCCTCCACAGCGCGATTTCTGAACGGAATAACGGTGAGATTGCTCATGAATCCGTCGACGTTGCGCGCGATGACGCGTGGCGCGGATTGGTCCAGGGCCTCGGCCCAGCGATTGAACTCGTCGACAGTCACTGTCGTATCGCTGCCGCGCCGGACGAGCTGCGGTCGTTTGAGGTAGTCGGGGAAAGTCAGGGGTCCGAAGGCGAGCACCTTGGCACCGGGCGCGTCCGGGCCGGGGTTCAGCGGCAGAGGCGCCAGCTGGAAAAAACGCGTACCGGTGGAAGTGGTTGTGCATGCCGCGAGCAGAATAGCCATGCAAACGGCGATTGGGAGATAGCCTGAGGGGATCATGATGTCGGTGCTCTTCATTGCCGCTTGCCGCGCAGCAGGGCTTCGGGATTGCGTTCCATGTACTCGAAGAACGCCTTTATGGATTCAGCCGCAGATTCGACCTCCGCCAGGGTTGAGCGCAACTGATACATCTGGGTCGAATCGCCGGCCACCTGCTTGCGGACCTCCCGCAGCGTTTTTTCCGCCTCCTCCAGCACGTCGCTCAATCTGGCGGCTGCGGGCTGAATTTCGGCAAACAGAGAATCCACGTCAACCTCGGTACTCTTGATCAGATCGCTACTTTGCTGGATAAGCGCGCGGGATTCCGTGATCGTTACTCGCAGGTCAGCGATGGTGCCTTGAAGCGACGCGGAGAGCTGCTGCGTAATCTCAGCGTTTACGAGCCTGTTGGCCCCGGTAATTGCCTCGCGCAGATCTTTGGAATTGGCCAGCTCATCCAGGCCCTCCAGCGTGCTCAACAGGCGCGTGCTCAGAGCTCCCAGGTCGACGTTCTGCTCGATGTCGGCCGCCAGATCCTGGAGCCGCTGAATCGCCTGCTGAATTTCCGAGGTAACGCTGGGAATTTCAGGGTAGGGCGGATTGCTGCTGTAAAGCTGCAGGTCCTGATTCGGACGGAAGTCCAGCTCGACCAGCAGCTGCCCCGTGACAAAGCTCTCGCTGCCCAGCTGAGCGCTGAATCCGGCTTTAACGAGCTGGTCGACAGATCGCGCGGTGACGAGCCCTCCGCTCACCAGCTGACCCTCACGCAGCAGCTTCATGGTTTCGGGCAGCAGTTCCATGGTGATTTCGATTTTCGGCGCCAGGGTGTCGATGTCCGTCAGCAGCTCGATGTTCCGGACGAAGCCCACCCGCACGCCGCGGAACGCAACGTCGGCGCCTACGCGCAGCCCCTTGACGGAACCGTCGAAATAGCTCACCAGCACGGTCTTGCGGGCAAACAACTCGGCACCGCCAAAGATGGCGATGGCCAGGGCCAGCAGCCCGATGGCGCCGACGACGAAGGCGCCGATCAGGGTAGGATTGGCCTGCTTGCTCATGCCGGAATTGCCTCCGCGGGATCGCCCTCGAGGGCGGCCCCGCGCTGAAGAAAGTTTCGTACTGCCAGGTCGGGGTGATGGTCCCGGAGCTTGCGGGGATCTCCGGTGGCCAGCTGAGTTTTGGTCTCCGGATCCAGAAACACCGAATTGTTGCCTATGCTGAAGATGCTGGCCAGCTCATGAGTAACGACGACGACGGTGGTGTCGAGAGAATCGCGTAGTTCCAGTATCAGATCGTCGAGGCGCTTGGCAGAGAGCGGGTCGAGCCCGGCGGAAGGTTCGTCGAAGAACAGTATCTCTGGATCAAGCGCCATGGCTCTCGCGAGCCCGGCACGCTTCTTCATGCCGCCAGAGATTTCGCTGGGATAGTAGTCTTCGAAACCCGTCAGCCCTACCAGCATCAGCTTGTAGGCGGCCACTTCGCGGATCTGGGCGTTGCTCAGGTCGGTGTACTGCTTCAGCGCCAGGCTGATGTTTTCGGCTAAGGTCATGGAACTCCACAGAGCGCCGGCCTGGAACAGCGTGCCGAACTTGCGTTTCGTGTCTTCCCTTTCCCGTTCGCTGGATGCCCAGAACGGCTCGCCGTCGTAATAGACCTCCCCGGAAGCAGGGCGCTTCAGGCCGATCATCGCCTTCAACAGCGTGCTTTTGCCGCAGCCGGATCCGCCCATGATGATGAACACGTCCCCACGGTTGATGGTGAAATTCAGGTCGCGCTGCACGACGAAGTCGCCGAACGCGATGGTCAGGTCGCGGGCGGTAATCTGTGGTTGCGTGTCGACCATTTCAGATATCCAATCAGATGTCCAAGTTGATGTAGATGATGGTCAGAACGGATGCGCTGATGACGATGAGCACGATACCCATCACCACCGCCTTGGTGGTAGATTGTCCCACGGCCAGGGCGCTGTCGCCGCAGGCCATACCTTGTTGACAGCCGGCCATGGCCACCAGGACGCCGAATACCACCGATTTGAAGAGGCCGCTCCACAGATCGGTCTGCTCGACGGCCTCGACCGTCTGCTGCACATACTGCATCAGACCCACGTCCAGCATCACCAGGCCCACACCCATACCTCCGAGGATGCCCATGGCGCTGCCATACAGGCTGAGCAGGGGCATCATCAGCAGCAGCGCGATCACCCTGGGTGTGACAAGAAAATCGATAGGGTTCAGGCCCAAGGTGGTCAGAGCGTCGATTTCCTCGTTCACCTTCATGGTGCCGATCTGCGCCGCGTAGGAAGCCCCGGTGCGGCCGGCCATCAGGATTGCCGTCATGATCGGCGCCATTTCCCGTACCATGGCGATGGCCACTAGGTCGGCCGTGTAGATGCCCGCGCCGAACTGCTGAAGCTGCATCACGCCCACGAACGCGAAGATCATGCCGATCAGAAAAGTGATCAGGGTGGTAATCGGCAGCGCCTCCGCACCGGCCTCCTGAATGTGCTGGGCAAGATCCGATCGCAGGTATGTGGCGGTTCCGGTTGCGAAGCGGTAAGAAGAAAGTACCAGTTCTCCGGTGAAGGTCAGCAGCTCGCGGGCGCTGACCAGGGCTTCGCCGGTGGTCTGCCCGACGCGAGCGAGCAACGGCAATTTCACCGGTGCCCGACGGGCACCCTCGCGCTCCTTTACGGCAAAGGCCAGGGCGAGCAGGCTGCGCGCCCCCTCGGGGAGGCCGGACTCGTGCACGGTGATTTCTCGATCATTCGCGCCTCGATGTACGGCTATTAGCGTGGTCAGCAGGCCCGTATCCCAGCCGCCGAGATCTGCGGTTTCGAAGTCGATTGATGACGGTTTCGCCGGCTGATTCATTTCCTGCAGCACGGCCTCGATTCCTGGGAGGTCGCCGCGCAGCAGCCAGTCTCCCGACAACGTAATGATAAGGCTGTCATCGTCGGAACGTCGGCAGGTGAGCGTGGCGGCGGTCATTGCGAGTTGCTGGCTTCGAAACGATGGTCGATTCGGTGCCAATATGATGGGTCGGCGTCCGGATGGGAAGTGGCGTCAGCGTTTTTCCGTGTCTGGTACCTCCGGGTCAGGCCAAATGGTCTTCTCGTGCTGCTTCAGTTAGATGCTGATCACGGCGACGAAGACCATAGTGGCGAAAGAATCGAGCATTGCTTGAGATCCCGTTCCGATCGGTCGATCGTTATTCGAGCGCTTCGTTTAAAGCCCTGCTCAGCGAAGTTTGAAATTCGAGCCCAACCTCGGCTGGAGCATGAAGCAGGCGATCATGCCTGATTGTGGAGGCGCGGTAACAATTTCGTGCGTCGTTTCTGGGCGCGGACGTGGGTCGCTCTCGAGGGTCTGCTGATCATGGGTCGCGTGGAAGGAATTGTTGATCATGATCAGACCCTTACCGTTCGAGCCGATGGCTTGGTCTGCGGCGAGGCAAAAGCCAAGAACATCCTTATTCCCACGGACCGTCATTCCAACCTCAGGTTTGTCCCGCTGGGCCAGGTTCAAATCGCCGAACGTGCATCCAGCGGCTTAGCAGCGGGGACATGGCAAGGATGAGGCAACCCACCGCGATCGGAACCACAACCAGCAGCATATAGAATCCCGACAGCCCTTCGACGATGAAAGTCCACTGTCCGGTTTCCAGCTTTGTTGAGAAGCGGGCGACCAGTCCGGCCAGCAGGTTCGACAACGAGAACGAGAAAAACCACAGCCCCATCATCATGGACTGCAGATGGACGGGGGCCAGCCGAGTCACCATGGCGAGGCCGACTGGTGACAGGCAAAGCTCACCCCATGTGTAGACGATATAGGTAATGAGGAGCCAGTGGGGTCCGGCCAGACCGCCGTCGTCAGCGCTCGCAGCACCGAACACCATGGCGATGAACGCCAGCCCCAGCAGCCACAGTCCTAACGCGAATTTTGTCGGTATCGAGGGGTCCAGGTCGCGGCGGGCCAGCCAGACCCAGAGCCACGCGAACAGCGGCGCGAAAATGATAACGGCGGTCGGGTTTACCGACTGGTACCAGGTGGCTGGAAACGGCTCGCTCAACAGGCCCCAGACGGTGCGGTCCGTACTCTGGGCGGCGAACACGTTCATGGAGCTGCCGGCCTGTTCGAACGCTGTCCAGAAGGCGATGTTGCCGACGAATGCCAGAATCAGGATGACGCCGATGCGCTGCCATTGCACGATAGTCAGCCTGGCTGGAGGGCCTTTGTTCGCTGCGTCCGCACGGGTGTCAGAAGCGCACTGCCGCGGCGGGTCGCCGATGCCGGAAAGATACTTCGGCCGCAGTAACTGATAGACGACGATGCCCAGAATCATGCCCACGGCGGCGGCGCCGAAGCCCCAGTGCCAGCCCAGTATCTCGCCCAGGGTGCCTGCAACCAGCGGCGCAAGCACGGCGCCCACGTTGATGCCCATGTAGAAAAGGGTGAAGCCAGCGTCTCTTCTCGGGTCGTCAGCCGAGTAGAGCTGTCCCACCATCACCGTGGCACAGGGCTTGAAGAACCCGGTGCCGATTACGATGAGCGTCAGGCCGCCGACAAAGCACAGCAGCGCCCCGGGGCTTGTCTGCAGGCTCACGGCTGCCCCCGGCGTGATGCCGAACAGGGCGGTCGCTGCCAGCGTCAGGTGGCCGCTGGCAATGATCCAGCCGCCAACGAGCAGGGAGCGATGGGTACCCAGCAGCCGGTCGGCCAGCAGGCCGCCGAAGATGGGTGTCAGATAAACGGCCCAGGTATAGACGCCATACAGCAGATAAGCGGAATCCTCGGACCAGCCGAAGCCTGGATTGAGGTTCGGGTTGCCGTCGGGGCGCTCAGCGTCGGTGGCGGAGATCAGGTACAGGACCAGCAGGGCGCGCATGCCGTAGTAGCTGAAGCGTTCCCACATTTCGCTGATGAAGAGAACCCAGATACCGGTCGGCTGTTTCAGAAACCTGCTCCAGGCATTTGCTGATGATCCCCAGCGTAGCACCCGTGGTTGCCATGGCGGGAGTCGGACCAGCTGATATGATGTCGGGAGCCCGGCTTGTCCAGCGACGCGTCAGCCGCTCGTCGCTCAGGGAGATCGACATGTCAGCACCATTAGTCTGCTGGAACTGTGGCGCGGCCCTCGACGGTGTGCCTCAGCCCATCAGCCGGCACGAGCATTGCCAGCAGTGCTTCGAAGCGCTGCACTGCTGCCGCCTGTGCCGCTATTTCGACGAGGCTTCGAGCGCCCGGTGTACGGAAGATCGAGCGGAGCCTCCGACAAACAAGGAAAACGCGAATTTCTGCGAGTGGTTCAGCCCTCGAGGCGGTGCGCACGCTGAAACTGCCGGGGACTCGCAGGCGGCCGCCCGCGCCAAACTGGAAGCTCTGTTCGGCGGGCCGGATGAGTGAGTCCGCGTGCTAGGGATCGGGCTCAGGCGCGTTGCTCAAGCCGGACACCGCGCGCTGGAAGAACGTCATCCAGAGATCAGGATTCCTTCGCTGTCGACCCACGCCCGGATCAGGTGATGAGCGATTGCAATGGCTCCGGGTACCCGCAGGTTGGGATTCTCTTCGCGTAGCGCGAGCCTAACCTCCTCTCGGCTGAACCATCTCACGTCCGCCATCTCGTTGGTGTCGATCTCGATGTGTGTGCTCAGCGCCTCGCCGTGGCAGCCGATCATGAGCGACGACGGAAATGGCCAGGGTTGAGAAGAGTGATAGTGCACTTTGCCGACCTTCACGCCGGCTTCCTCCATGACCTCCCGGCGAACGGCCTCCTCGATGGATTCGCCCTGATCTATGAAACCGGCCAGGGCGGAATACATGCCGGTGCGGGCGAGCCGCCCCGCTGACTGACCCAGCAGGCAGCGTTCGCCGTCGACGATCAGCATGATGGCGACCGGGTCGGTACGGGGGAAGTGCTCCGCCCGGCAGGTGCTGCAGCGGCGGACGTGGCCGCCGCGATCCTGCTCCGTAGCGGCGCCGCACTGGCTGCAGAAACGGTGGGTGCGATGCCAGTTCAGCTGGGCTCGAGCCTGTGCAACGATCCCGGTCTGAGGGGTATCAAGCCGCATGGCCGCCATCCGACAGTCCTCGAATCGCCAGCTTTCGTCCAGGTTGAGCTCGTGAATGGGGTCGCCCAGCTCGGAGATGTCGATGGCGAACGCAGCCTCACCCTGGAGAACACCAAGAAATATCGGCGGCTGCTCGATTTCCAGCCGGGCAACGTCCTGCTGGCTCAGCCAACCCAGTTCCGGGCCCGAATCCAGGTCCAAGCCAGGCCCGTGGCGCAGGAGCACGTTGAGTTGCGAGAATGGCAGCAGGCGGCTTTGCGGATTGTTCGCTGCGTCCGCCAGCCATTGGGCATCCCGACGCTGGGCGTCTGCCCGATCGATGGGGTTGCCGGCAAAGGTGTGTATCAGCGTCATAGCCGTGTGACTCCCTGCAGAGCGTGAAAACGCAAGGGTAAGCGCTGGGGGCCGTGACCACAAAACCCCCTGTTGAGAGTTAACCGAGGGTTGATCGCGGGTTACATGCTCCTGCTAGGAATTCGCAGAGAGATCGGATAAATTGTGCAACACACAAAAAGGGAAGGAATTAGGTTCCAAATGCAAATGGAAGCCCAGCCCAGAGTCCTCAAGCGACCGCGCATGGAAGATGCCCACACCTATGAAGAGTGGAAGGCGGCTGCGCTCGCTTATGATGAGAAAAGCGGCGGCGCACGGTGGCGCCGAGCGGATCAGTCCAGACGGTACGATCACAAAGTCATTCGTCGACGCCTGGAAGAGCTGCTGGAGGTCAAGGCCTCCGGAGACCCCCATGAGGTGCTGTTCTATCTGAACGAAGGCATCCACGGCAACATGGGCAACATCGGTTCTTCCGCCCTGTACCGCAAGGCCAAGTTCGGCACCAAGGATCTGGTCACCGATTACATCACAGAGCTTTCCGGGGCATTGGACATGGTGGCGGAGGTGGATGACGACACCATTCCGCGGCTCGAGAAGCTGGATTTTTTCCGCCGCGCCGGGCACTGCTTCGGACGCTCGGCGCTGATGCTCTCTGGCGGCGGTGCTCTGGGTCCGTTCCATCTCGGCGTGCTGAAAGCGCTGCTGGAGCAGGGGCTGCTTCCGAACGTCATCTCGGGCGCCAGCGCAGGCTCCATGATGGCCGCCATCATCGGTACCCGCACCAACGATAACCTGCGCGATACCTTTGAAGCGAAAACCCTCGCCAGCACTTTTGAGGACGTCGCCGAGGGCAGCATCGAGCTCCTGAAGGGCAACCGGCGCATGGGCATTGCCGAGGTGCGCGGGTTCGTAGAACACGAGATCCCGGACATCACCTTCCAGGAAGCCTTCGAGCTTACCGGCCGTCGTATCAACATTTCGGTATCGCCGCGGGAAATGTACCAGCATTCCCGTCTGCTCAACGCCGTCACCTCACCCAACGTGTACATCCGGGAAGCCGTGCTTGCCTCCTGTGCCATACCGGGCATCTTTCCTGCCGTCACGCTGGCAGCGAAGAATGCGCAGGGTCAGCGCCGCCCTTACGTGCCGTCCCGGCAGTGGGTGGACGGGTCGGTCACCGATGACCTGCCCATCCGTCGGCTGACCCGGCTTTACGGCGTGAATCACTTCATCACCAGCCAGACGAACCCGGTGATCATCTGGGCGATGCGGGACACCCAGGCCCAGGACAATCTCTTTGCAAAGCTCTTCGAGATTAATCAGAACGCTACCCGGGAGTGGCTGCGTGCCACCTTCCCGCTCGCGATGCAGCTGACCCAGGGTATGTACCCGTTGAATATGGTGACGCGAATGGCGTACAGCGTGGCCACCCAGGACTACACGGCGGATATCAATATCCTGCCCCGGAGGCGATTCTGGGATCCGCGCAAGCTGCTCTCTATTCTCAGCGAGGAGGAGATCCGCTACCTGATCTCGGAAGGCGAAGCCGCCACCTGGCCGAAAATCGAAATGATCCGCAACTGCACGATGGTCAGTCGCACGCTGGATGCTATTCTCGACCGTATGGAGGAGCTGCCGATTTATCACAATGCCTGATTCCTGTGTCTGACGTTCATGCCTGACGCTCATGCCTGAAGCTCATGCCTGATGGCGGGGGATGGTGGGGACGAAATCCCTGGTGGATTCCGCCGCACGTTCTGGGCCGCGTGCCCGACTCGGTGGACCACCGCGCGCTGAAAGTGCTGGGTTTCGTTTCTTTTGCCCTTTTCTTCGAGCACTACGACACTTCTCTGCTCAGCAACGCGCTGAAGTTCATCAAAGAAGACCTCGGCATCGCCGAAACCGATCTAGGCTACTTTCAGATGATGATCCGTCTGGGAGCGCTGCCGGCTTTTTTCGTCATTCCCTTTGTTGACCGGCTTGGCCGGCGACGGCTGTTTCTCGCCTCCCTCATCGGCATGAGCCTGGGCACGCTGCTCACCGGTCTCAGCCAGACGGCAACGCAGTTCGTCGCCTGCCAGATGTTGACCAGAACTTTCGTGCTGACCGCCTCTGCGGTATCGGTCGTCATCGTTGCCGAGGAACTGCCGGCCACCGCCCGGGGCTGGGGTATCGGCATGCTGGCTGCCGTATCCGCGGTTGGTCATGGGATGGGCGCAGCCCTGTTCGGCGCCATCGAGCAGCTTCCCTATGGTTGGCGAACTCTATACGCGTTTGGAGTGGTCCCCCTGCTGCTGCTGCCCGTTTTCCGCCGCAACATTCAGGAAACGGCGCGTTTTACCAAGCACCAGCTGGTGAACGCCGGACGTGTGGGACGCTGGTGGGCGCCACTGGTCGGGTTTGCACGCACGCACCCGTCGCGGGCTGCGGGCATGGCCCTGGTGGCGGGCGTTGCTTCCCTGGGGCATGTGGTCGTCATCAGCTTTACCGGCTACTTCGTGCTGCAGTACCACGGCTGGGCCCCCTACCAACTGGCGCTGATGGTGGTTGCCGCCGGCGCCGTGGGCATCGTCGGCAACGTTGTCGCAGGCAGGCTGGCGGACCGGGTGGGGCGGCGCTGGGTGGGGTTCGTGTTTCTGGCGCTGTTTCCCGCCGCTGCCTGGATGTTCTACAACGGCCCGGGCTGGTCTCTGACTATGTTGTGGGGGCTTCTGATCTTTATGCTCATGGGTGGCAACGTCATTATCCGGGCCTTATCTTCGGAGCTGTTTCCTACCGCTCATCGCGGCACCTCTACAGGCCTGCTCGCGCTGATGGAAACCCTGGGCGCGGCCGCCGGGCTTGCGGTTCTGGGCCTGCTGCAACAGCGGGATGGAGACCTGGTAGCGCTCATACCCCTCATTTCCCTGGCCTCGCTCGTCGCCGGCCTGCTTCTGCTGCTGTTTCCCGAAACCCGACTTCGGGAGCTGGAGACCATCAGCGGAGGCGCCTAGTGCGAGGCGACGCGGCAGGTTAGCATCGACCTTCGGCTTGTTCGGTAAGTCAGGGGGGAACAGATGACGCCGCGTACCGAGATCGACAAAGACGCTCTGGATCAGTATCTGCAGCGGGTTACCGGAGGCATTGCCGCCGGCCTCAACTGCGCCATCAGCTCGCTCGGGGACCAGCTGGGTCTGTTTCAGGCGCTGCATGATCTGCGCATCGCGTCCAGCCAGGAGCTGGCAGATCACACGGGGCTGAACGAGCGCTGGCTGCGCGAGTGGCTGCGCCATCAGGCGTGTATGCAGCAAATCGAGTACGACCCCGAGGCCGATCGTTTCTACCTGTCGCCCGAGGCCGTGGCCGTGATGCTGGATACTCAGCATCCGGCTTATTTTGGCGGCGGGTTCGAAAGCGCTACCGTCAGCTTCAACTCGCTGCCCGGCCTGGTAGACAGCTTCCGGTCTGGGCTCGGCTTCACCTACGACGATCACGGGCCCGGGTGCGCCAGCGGCATCGAACGCATGAGCCGCTACTTCAACGAGCATGCACTGGTACCCAAGGTGCTGCCCCTGCTCGACGGCGTCGTCGAGAAACTGCAGCGCGGCGCCCGCGTCGCAGATGTGGGGTGCGGTGCCGGCGTCGCGACTTTGGCCATGGCGGAGACTTTTCCCGAGTCTGAGTTCATCGGCTACGACATCAGCGAGCACGCGCTGACCCGGGCGCGTAACCATCTTGGCACGGTGGATGTACCCAACCTCCGTTTCGTAAACCCGCTGGACGAAATGATGCCCGCGGAGCCCACCTTCGACCTCATCACCACCTTCGACGTGATTCACGATGCCGCGCATCCGCAGCCCCTCTTGAACGCTATCTTTCAAGCTCTGAAAGAAGATGGGACTTTTCTCTGCGAGGATATCCGCAGTTTTCCCAGCTTTCAGCGCAACCTGGAGGAACATCCGCTCGCAGGTCTGCTGTACGGCTTTTCCATCATGGTCTGCATGTCCAGCTCTCTTTCAACAGCCGATGGCGCGGGCCTGGGTACGTTGGGTTTCAACGAGGAGGTGGCCCGGGAAATGACGGGGAAAGCTGGATTCGGGCGCTTCCGACGTCTGGATTTCGACAACCCGATGAATAACTACTACGAAGTTCGCAAATAGGAGGAATCATGGACATAGGCATCTGCGTGGCCTCTCACATCGGCGATGTGGACTACGTGGTCCGGGCGGAGGCGCTGGGATATTCCCACGCCTGGCTGGCCGACAGTCAGATGCTCTGGTCGGACTGCTACGCCACCCTGGCTCTGGCGGCCGACAGAACTTCCCGTATCAACCTGGGTACGGGCGTCGCTGTATCCGGCACCCGGCCGGCCCCCGTGCACGCCGCGGGCATTGCGACCATCAACGCGCTGGCACCGGGCCGGACTTTCTGCGGCGTGGGGGCGGGCAACACGGCAATGCGGGTGATGGGGCAGCCGCCGCATCGTATCCGCGAGTTCGACGACTATCTGCATGCCCTCAGGTCGCTGCTCAGAGGGGAAGAAGCCATGATGGGCCCGCTGACCGTGGGCGCGTACGGGGAAGCCCCCATCCGCCACATTATGCCGGACAAAGGCTTTGTAAACTTTGCCGACCCGATACCGCTGTACGTGTCCGGCTTCGGGCCTCGCTCTCTGGGCCTGGCTGGCAAGCACGGCGACGGCGCGGTGCTGGCGCTGGCAGGCAACAGCGGGGTCATGCAGAACCTTTGGCGGATGATCGAGGATGGCGCTCGCGCCGTCGACCGCGAACTTCACCGCGACGCGTTCTATACCACCGCGCTGACCACCATGGTGGTGCTCGACGAGGGAGAGGCCGCCGATTCCGATCGCGTAAAAGCCGAATGTGGCGCCATGGCCATGGCGACCGTGCACTACGCCTACGACCAGTGGCGGAATTTCGGCCACCAGCCGCCGGGGGCGCTGCGTGAAATATGGGATGACTACAGCGCGCTGCTGGATTCTTATCCGGAGGAGCGGCGCCACCAGCGCATCCATGCGGGCCACAACTGCTGGGTGCTGGAAGAGGAAGCGCAGTTTCTGACCCGCGAAGTGCTCGAGGCTTCGAGTATGATCGGTACGCGGGACCAGCTGCTGACGCGCCTGCGCGATCTTGCCGGGGCAGGTCTGAAGCAGGTGATGATCCTGCCGAATTTCGATACCCGGTTCGAGGTTCTGGAACGGGTGGGACGGGATATCGTCGGACAGATCTGAATGTGGCCCGTTCGGCCTGTTGTGCATGGGAGAATACAGCATGGCGCATAGCCTGACGCTGAGCCGGGAACTGTTTGTGCCTCGGGATCTGGTGTTCCAGGTCTGGACTGAGGCGGAACATCTTTCCGCTTGGTATTCCCCGACAGCCGACTGCATGCGGGAGGTCAGCGTTGATGCGCGGGCCGGCGGGCTCTATCTGTTCGTCTGGACGACGCTAGGCGGCGACCGCTTCGTGCAAAGTGGCGAGTACCGGGCGGTCGACCCGCCTGCGGGATTTCATTGCTCTCAGCGGTACCAGGAGGGCTTCGACGGGACCTTTGGCACCGAACTTTTTGTGGCTCTTGCGGAGGCTGCGGGCAGCACCCGCATCGACATACAGCAGCAGGGTTTTCCCACCGAAACCTCGAGGGACGCGGCCCGCCAGCTCTGGTCCGATCTGCTGGACCAGCTCGAGGCGTATTTTTCGGTCATCTGATGCGGCCTGCGATAGACTCCAACAGCTCGAATAACCACCACGATGAGGCGCTAAATCGCCAGATTTCCAGATTGGTAAGCAAAGCCGGGGAGGCAAAAATGAACCGATCGATCACCGCCCTGTGTCAGGGCGCATTGCTCAGCGGGTTGCTGGGACTCAGCACGTCCAGCGTCCTGGCGGACGACTGGTATCCCTCCAGGTACGGGGCGGACGATACCCTTGGCGCCGCCAACAATCTCTCGGCTGACGGGGTCACTAAGGCCGCCCGTCTGGTGAAGCTTGGCAAGACCTATCCGCTGGGTGTGGCGACCGGGCCGGACACGCCCGCGTATCCGCCGCGCTGGTACCACATTACCGTTCTTCAGCTGGGTGCCAGTGACGGAGCTACGCTTGGGTCCAACAAAGCGACGAGCTATGATGACCTGCTCACAACCTATATGGGCATCGGCAGCCAGATCGACGGGCTCGGTCACATGGGGGTCGACCATGTTTACTACAACGGCACCAAGGCGGCGGATTTCGCTGGACCGGCGGGCCTGCGAAAGTTTTCGACCCATGAGATTCCGCCGATCGTCACGCGCGGCGTGCTGCTGGACATGACTCGCGAGCTCGGCAAGAATCCGGTACCTGCCGGCACCGCTTTCAATCGAAAGGAAATCGATGCTGCTGCGAAGCGGGCAGGCGTAAAGATTGGCAAGGGTGACGTCGTCCTGTTCCATACCGGGTGGCTGTCCACTGCGGAATCGGATCCTGCGAACTTCATTGCGCAGCAGCCGGGTCTCGGCCTGGAGGGCGCGCGCTATCTCGCCGGGCTTGGCGTAGTGGCGATCGGTGCCGATACCGCGGCGCTGGAAGCGATTCCGCACGAAGATCCGGCCATGGCTTTCCCGGTGCACGCGGAACTGCTGGCGAAAAATGGCGTCTATATCCTGGAGGTCATGAACACGACCGCCCTTGCTGCAGACGATGCCACGGAGTTCCTTTTCGTGCTGGGCCAACCGCGATTCGTGGGCTCGGTTCAGGCGATCATCAACCCGGTGGCGATCCGCTGACGATGCCGGCTATTAAGAATCTTCACCACGCGGCTTATCGATGCCGGGATTCAGAAGAAACCCGGCAGTTCTACGAGGATTTTCTTGGTTTGCCGATGATCGATGCGTTTGTCATTCAGCAGACAAAGTCCGGCCGAGCGGCCAACGTGCTGCATACTTTCTTTGCTATGCAGGACGGTGCCTGTATTGCGTTTTTCGAAGAACCGGACATGGCATTTGATTTCAAGCCTCAGCGGGACTTTGATCTTCACGTAGCCCTGGAAGTCAGCAGGGAGACGCTCCTTGAAATGCTCGACAAAGGCAGGTCCGCGGGTATCGAAACCCGCGGTATCTCCGACCATGGGTTTATCGAGTCCGTCTATTTTCGCGATCCCAACGGCTACGTGGTGGAGCTCGCGGCACGCAAGGTCGCGGGCAGTCAGCACAGCGATCATCAGAAACCGGCCCGCGCCCGTGCAGTTCTCGAAGCGTGGCAGGGTGATAAACGTTGAATATGTGGATCTTTGGCGGATCGGCTGGCGGATTTGCTTGCGGAACAGGGCTCAGGCGTTCATCACGGTCTTCATTTGAGCTAGCATCACGCTTTTTGCGATGAGTTGAACATGGCGGACTACAATGCGCTGACACCCGATGAGCAACAGGTCATTCTTGGTAAAGGTACCGAGATGCCGTTTACCGGTAAGTACACGGATCATTTCGAGCCTGGTGGATACTATGTCTGCAAGCGCTGCGATGCCCCGCTGTATCGGTCGGAACACAAGTTCCACTCGAACTGCGGCTGGCCGGCCTTTGACGATGAAATCGAAGGTGCTGTTCGAAGAGAAGTGGATGCGGACGGATACCGCATAGAGATCCTGTGTGCGAGCTGCGACGGGCACCTGGGGCATGTGTTCGAGGGAGAAGGGCTCACGCCGAAAAACGTGCGGCACTGTGTCAACTCCATCTCCATGAAGTTCGTGCCTGCATAATCAGCGGACGCGCGGATGGTTGTCGGGCGCTTCTGGCAAAGGTTTTCGGGGGCGGAAAATGAAAGGGCCGGTCTTTGACCGGCCCCCCGTAAGCCCAACAAAGGCTACAGTCTTACTGATTGCCCTCACGAGCGAAACGGTTAGACATTGATCACCTCCTTTTATATCAGCCCGACACGCCTGCGAATATAAACCCGGTTCTGCCAGGTAGCAATGATCCTTTCCGGGACATTCGCCGAACTGTGACAGTCCGCGCCTTCTCCCGCGGCGCTCGCCGAAGCGGGCCTCGTCAGGCTATCCTGCTGTGCCATGAGTGAGCAGGACAAAGCCCGCTGGGAAAATCGCTACGCTACGGGGGCGCATGGCGGGCGCATCCACCCCAGCGAGCTTTTGGTTTCCTGGGCGCCGCAAGTGCTGGCGTCCCGGCACCGCCCTGAGTTTGAGCCACGGTTCGTTGCTGAGCTGCGGGCTGTTGCTGAGCTGCGGGCTGTTGCTGAGCCGCGGACTGTTGCTGAGCCGCGGGCTGTTGCTGAGCCGCGGACTGTTGCTGAGCCGCGGGCGCTGGATGTTGCCTGTGGCACGGGCCGTAATGCCCGTTATCTTGCTGGCCTGGGTTTTGAGGTGGATGCGGTGGATATTGCCGAGGCCGGTCTGGATCGCGCCCGGAGCCTTGCCGAAGCGTCCGCCCTCAGCGTGCGCTGGTTGCAGCAGGACCTCGACCGGGGGCTGCCCGAGGAATTCTGCGGCTATGATCTCATCCTGCTCGTTCGTTACGTCAACCTCACCCTTCTGAAGAACCTCTGCCGCCGCCTGAATCCTGGCGGCTGGTTGATCTGCGAAGAGCATTTGCGGACCCGGGCCGAAGTCATCGGGCCGAGCAACCCGGCGTTCCGCGTGGCGCCCGGAGCGATTGCGGAGGCCGCAGCAGGGCTGGAGATTCTGCTGGCAGAAGAAAGCCTGACCAGTGATCCCGATGGCCGGCCCGTGGCGCTGGCGAGGCTCGTTGCCCGGCGGCCGCTCGAACCCGATGGCTGATCCGGGATCCGCTCAGCCCGCCGGCGTGGCGGCCGGCGGATGGGCGGCCGCGCTCTGGTTCGCCGACTTTGCATTTGCGGACTCTGCGTCCGCCATGTCCCTGCGCAGATATCGCGCGGCCAGAAGGTAGTAGAGGGTAGATACGACGTTGAAGAACAGCACGCACAGCAAGGCAATCCGCAGCGACTCGATGCCCAGGGACGAGAACGCGTTCAGCAGGTCACTGAGGATGCCGGTAAACTGCGGTCCGAGACCCATGCCGATAAGATTGAGAATGAACAGCAGAATGCTGGATGCGAGCGCACGCATGCGCAAACCGACCAGAGCCTGAGTCAGCGCAAACGTGGGGCCTAGATAGTATGAGCCCAGAATGGTTGGGATGATCATGAGCAGCAGCGCGGTCGAGTAGTCGCTCACCAGGTAAACGGCAACGGAAAAAGGTATCGATGCAAGGGTGGCAATGCCGGGCAGCCAGGTGTACCAGCGCAGATCCCGGCGGGCCAGCCGATCGCCCATGTAGCCGCCGAGGAACGTGCCGGCCATGCCGGCAAAGCCCAGGTAGAAAAGCCAGGTTCCCAACTCGCCTGTACCGAGGCCATGGCTGCGGATGAAGAACGCGGGTATCCAGTAGCCCACCCCGTAGCCGACGAAGGCGTGTAGCGCGCCCCCCAGGGAAAGATAGCGGAAGCTCCGCTTGGCCCAGAGATAGCGGAATACCTCGCCAACGGGCGGCGTTTCCTGCTCTGCTTGGCGTCTGGGCTCCGAGGCGCCCCTTTCCGGCTCCGCCAGGGTAAATCTCACCACCAGCGCCAGGACTACGCCCGGCAGGCCCACGACGATGAAAGCCGTGCGCCAGTCGAATGCCTCGTTGAGCCAGCCGCCGGCCAGGTTGCCGAGCATGCTGCCTACGGGAATACCCAGGGCGTAGATGGCCAGTGCCGTAGCCCTGCGGCTGGGGGGAAACAGATCCGAAATCATGGAATGAGACGGCGGGCTGCCGCCGGCTTCTCCCACGGCGACGCCGATTCTTGCCAGCAGCAGCTGCACGAAGTTGCCCGCGAAGCCGCACACTGCGGTCATCAGACTCCAGATGGTCAGGCTTACGGCGAGCACGTTGCGGCGCACGCTGCGGTCTGCCAGCCGGGCGATGGGTATGCCCAGAAAGGTGTAGAAAATGGCGAAGGCGATCCCACCAAGAAAACCCATCTGGGTGTCCGTCAGCCCCAGATCTTCTTTGATGGCCTGATTGAGAATGCCCAGAATCGAGCGGTCGATGAAATTGAAAACGTAGACCAGGAACAGCAGGCCCAGCGCGTACCAGGAGCGCAGTGGCGTTTTTGCTGTCGGATTGTCCGCACTCGCGGTCTCCGATTTGTCGGTCGTAGTCGGCTGCACTGTTTCTCCCCTGGCGCAATGTAACCCAGCCTGCCGGCGGCGTCTCCCCGAACGGTGGCCGTCACACGGTGGCCGTCACACGGTGGCCGTCACACGGTGGCCTCAGCCCTTGGTGGTCCGGAAGGCTTCCCGGTATTCTGCCGGGGTACAGGTTCGAAACCGATCATCACGGGATGCTTGCGATGTCCGAAGCGCCGCGGCAATCACGCGACCGCCGTTTGCTGGTGATTCAATCGCATCGGCAGCCGCTGCCCTGGCGGTGGCTCGAACGGTGTCTTGCCTCGGTGCGTAGCTGGGCCGAGGAGCGCGGGTTCGATTACCGTTTCGTTGACGACGCGCTGTTTGAGACGCTGCCGCCGGATCTCCGGCGCAAGACTCTAAAGCAGCCGGTGGTGGCCAGTGATCTGGCCCGGCTGCTTGCTATCGCCGACGCGCTGGCAGCAGGCTATGACGCTGTGATCTGGATGGACGCCGACAGCCTTGTGATCGACGCTCGTCGTCTGCAGATTCCCGACGTTGCGTACGCGCTGGGCCGGGAAGTCTGGGTGCAGACTAAGGGCGGCGGTTATAGAACCCGTGTGAAGGTGCACAACGCCTTCCTGCTGTTCCAGGCTGGCAATCCGTTTCTCGATTTCTACATTCACGCCGCCGATCGGATCATCCGTCGTCACGATGGCCCGATGGTGCCTCAGCTGGTGGGCCCCAAGCTGCTCACCGCGCTCCACAACATCATTGGGTGCCCGGTGGTGGAGGAGGCCGCCATGCTAAGTCCTGCCGTTGTCGGTGATCTGCTCGCGAACGTTGGCGTGGACACCGAGGCGCGCGCAAGCCCTGCGCTGGATCTTTTTCGAAACCGCTGCCTCGCCGCGCCTGCGGTGGTGAATCTGTGTGGCTCGCTTGTCAGCATGGAAGGCAAGCCCGGCGAGCTGACTGCCGCGGAGGTCGCCGACGTCATGGATCTGTTGCTCGCCAATCCGACCCTGCTAGCCTGAAACTTCGTCAGTGGCCTAGTCATCGATGTATGGTCTTACCAGGTATCGATGTGCGGGCGCTTCTTCCCCTGGCGCGCCTTGCGCGGTGCGCTTTCCAGCGCCATGGTGATCCAGCGCCGGGAATCCGCGGGGTCGATGACGTCGTCGATTTCGAAGGTGGAGGCGACGTTCACGGCCTTGCCCCGCTCGTACATGCGCGCCACCATCTCCTCATAGGTCTGCTTGCGCGCCACAGGGTCCTCGATCGCGGCCAGCTCGTTGCGGTAGCCCAGCTTCACCGCCCCCTCCAAACCCATCCCGCCGAACTCGCCGGTGGGCCAGGAGACGGTGAACATGGGTATTTTGAAGCCTCCGCCGGCCATGGCCTGGGCACCCAGACCGTAGCCTTTGCGCAGAATAATCGTAAAGAAAGGCACGCTGACGTTGGCGCCGCTGACGAACATGCGGGCGAAGCGACGCACCTGGGCGCTCTTTTCCGCTTCCGGGCCCACCATGAAGCCCGGCGTATCGCAAAGGAACAGCATAGGCACGTCGAAGGCGTCGCACAGCTGGATGAAACGGGATGCTTTGTCGGCCCCTTCGCTGTCGATGGCGCCGCCCAGGTGCACGGGGTTGTTGGCTATGATCCCCAGAGGCTTACCCTCAATTCGCGCCAGCGACGTGATGATGCCTGCGGCATACGCCGGACGCAGCTCCTGCACCGAACCGGCGTCTGCCAGGTGCTCGATGATTCGGCGGATGTCGTAGACCCGCAGACGATTCTCGGGGATCAGATGTCGCAGCAGGCGCTGATCGGGGCATTCCCATTCCTGCAGTGCGCCCTGGAAGTAGCTCAGGTACTGTTTGGCAGCGGCCACGGCCTCAGCCTCGTCTTTGACGGCGATATCCACGACGCCGTTGGGGACCTGCACGCTCATGGGGCCGATCTGGTCCGGGCGAAACACCCCCAGCCCGCCGCCTTCCACCATGGCGGGTCCGCCCATGCCGATGTTGGATCCCTCAGTTGCGATGATGACGTCGCAACAGCCCAGCAGCGCTGCATTGCCGGCGAAACAGTAGCCGTTGGTTATGCCGACCAGGGGTACCAGGCCGGAGAGGCGCGCGAAGTAATTGAACGCGTAGCAGTCGAGGCCGGCGACGCCGGTGCCGTCGGTGTCCCCCGGGCGGCCACCGCCGCCCTCCGCGAACAGTACGAGGGGCAACTGGTTGTGCTCGGCGAGTTCGAACAATCTGTCTTTCTTCAGGTGGTTCATGTGGCCCTGGGTGCCAGCCAGAACCATGTAGTCGTAAGACATGGCAACCACCCGCGAATGCTCGCGGCCGAAATGGGCGCCGTTGACGCAGCCGACGCCGGCGACCATGCCGTCGCCGGTGGTTTTCTCCATGAGATCCTCGATGGTCCGCCGACGCCGCTGCGCGGCCACCATCAGCGGTCCGTACTCGACGAAGGTATCCCCATCCACCAGGTCGGCGATGTTCTCCCGGGCGGTGCGGTTTCCGCGGCCGTGGCGTCGGGCCACGGCTTCGGGGCGGTTTTCATCCAGTCCGTACCCATGGCGGGTGAAAGATTCGGCCAGATCGGGCCTCGTCAGATCCAGGTCATACTCGCTGAGCATGGCGGCTTCGTCCGCCGCAACGTCCGCTTCCTCGATCACCAGCAGCGTATGCCCTTCGAATAGAGTATCGCCCGCTGCGACGCGCAGTTCCCTCAGCACGCCGCCCACCGGGGCTTCGATGACATGTTCCATCTTCATGGCTTCCATGATGATCAGCGCCTGGCCGGGCCGCACCTGGTCACCCTCGGCCAGCTCCACGGAGACGATGGTCCCCTGCATGGGCGCGGTTACTGATCGGAGTCCCTCCTGTTCCGCCAGCGCCGCCTCCCGGGGGGTGTCGTCGATGGTTCTCGCCAGATTGAGCACGGCCAGGGGGTCGCTGCTTTCCAGGGTGTAACCGGCACGCCCCGGCAGGGAATCGGCTTGGCTGTTGGCGGGCTGCGCGGGGTCAATGGCGGCGAATCCAGGCCTGGAAGGCGGTGCCCACCGGGCCAGGTCCATGACGTTGTCCTCCACGTATCGGGTATAGATACGGTTCTCTCGAACGGCGTCGCTTGCGATCAGGCTGCGCAGGAAAGTCAGGTTGGTGGGCACGCCCTCTATACGGAATTCATTCAGGGCGCGGTCGGCTTTCGACAGCAGACGCCTTAGATCGCCGCTTTCCTCGAACACGATGACTTTGGCCAGCAGCGAATCGAACGCCGGGCTCGTCGTGTAACCGGCATAGCCGAAGGTGTCCACGCGGACGCCGGGCCCGTTAGGCACTTCGAACGCGGTGAGGGAGCCGCCGGCAGGCCGCGTGCTACCGTCCTCCTGCATGGTTTCCATGTTCACGCGGAGTTGGACAGCGCTACCTTTCGGGGGTGGCGGGGTTGGGCTGAGCCCCAGTGATGCCAGTGATGCGCCGCCGGCCAACTGCAGTTGCGCCTTCACCAGATCCACGCCGGTAACGGCTTCGGTAACCGTGTGTTCAACCTGCAGCCGGGCATTGGCTTCGATGAAAACGAACGGCTGCCCGTCGTCTGAGGTGTCGAGCAGGAACTCCACGGTGCCCAGGCTGGTGTAGTCCAGATGGCGGCCAAGCGCCACCGCAGCATCCAGCAGCTGCTCGCGCGTTGTGTGGTGCAGCGACGGGCTGGGCGCGAGTTCGATCAGCTTCTGGTGACGGCGCTGCAGTGTGCATTCCCGGTCCCACAGGTGGGTCACCTCGCCAGCCTGGTCTCCGAGGATCTGAACTTCCACGTGACGGGCTTTCGCCACCAGCTGCTCTACATACAGTGCCGCGTTGCCGAATGCCGCCTGGGCTTCTGACGCGCAGCGCCGGTAGGCGGACTCGATATCTTCGGCCCGGCTGACGATGCGCATGCCGCGCCCGCCGCCGCCGCCGACGGCCTTGACAACCATGGCCTTGGCTTCTGGCAGGTCTTCCGGCAGGGCATCGAAGAAGGCTTTGGCCGCTTCGAGACTGGTGGCGCTGCTGGTGCCCGAAAGTATCGGCACGCCGCATTCAGCGGCGAGATTTCGTGCGGACACCTTATCGCCCAGTCGGGCGAGAACCTCAGGCCGCGGTCCGACGAAGACGATCCCAGCTTCGGTCACCCGCTGCGCGAACTCCGCATTTTCGGCAAGAAACCCATAGCCGGGATGCACGGCGTCGCAGCCGGCGATGGCAGCCACCTCGATAATTCGCTGCATATCCAGATAGGCGGCGGCACCGCTTGCCTCCAGCGGCAGCGCCTCATCGGCCCGCAGCAGATGCAGAGATCGGGCGTCCTCTTTGGCGTAAACGGCGACGGTCTTGATGCCCAGGTCGGCAGCCGCCCGGGCGATGCGGATGGCAATCTCGCCGCGGTTGGCGATGAGCAGTTTCTGCAGCATGGTTTTCCCCTGATTATCCGACCGCTTCTGGCCACGGCCGTCCTTCCCAAGACTACAGAAGTGCCGCAGCAGGACAAAGCCCGACCAGCATATTGCCCAAGGGTCAACCTGCCGGTCTGCGGGCGTTGTGATCGTTGGCAGTGCGATTGCTTCTGCTGAAGCGGGGGCTGTCTCTTCGTCGCGATTCGATAAGATGGGATCATAGAAAGGTTATCCAGGAAGACCGCAGATATGACGATCAAGGTGGAATTTCATTTCGATTTCGGCAGCCCCAACGCGTATCTGAGTCATCGGGTCATTCCGAAGATCGAAGATCGGGTCGGGGTTACCTTCGACTACGTGCCCGTGCTGCTGGGAGGCGTATTCAAGGCTACTGGTAACGTATCGCCCGCGGTATCGCTGCAGGGTATCCGCAATAAGGGTGAGTACATGCAGCTGGAAACCCAGCGTTTTCTGGAGCATCACGGCATCGAAGACTATCGGCGGAACCCGCACTTTCCCGTCAACACGCTGCAGATCATGCGCGGCGCGGTCTACGCGCAGCAGGCTGGGTTTTTCGATCGCTACGTCGAGGAGGTGTTTCGCCACATGTGGTCGGACCCAAAAAAAATGGACGACTCGGAGGTGATGGCGGCCGCGCTGAGAGAATCAGATCTGCCCGCGGAGCAGATCCTCGAGGCTATCGGCGATCCAGAGATCAAACAACAGCTCGTTGCCAACACCGAGGCCTCGGTAGCGCGCGGCGTTTTCGGCTCGCCCAGCTTCTTCGTGGGCGAAGCCCTTTACTTCGGTAAGGACCGGCTGCGCGACGTGGAGGAGCAGATCCGCCGCGCCCTCAGCGACCTCTGAGATCCAGCCGGCCCCGTCAGCTGTTTCAGGCCTGGCTCCGCTGCCGGGCAAACAGCGTTAGCGCCTGGTCGACCAACATGGGAATTCGCTCCGCGATGGTGGCGAACCGCTCGTCACGCGTCTGCCCGCGTTTGTAGCGGATGTAGATCTGCTGCACCACTACTGAGGTTTTCCACAGTGCGAATGCCTCGTACCAGTGGACATGGGTCAGGTCCAGCCCGGTGCTGGCCGCGTAGCGATCGCAGATCTGCCGCCGGCTGGGGAAGGGGTCCCTGGCGCCTTCAGGCCTCACGGCTCTGGGCGCCGGGTCGGCTGGCTCGGGCCAGTAGCCCAGCAGGGTTCCCAGATCCACCAGGGGGTCCCCTAGGGTGGCCATGTCCCAATCGAAAATGGATTTCACTTTATCTGGATCATCCGGCTCGAACTGGCAGTTATCCAGCTTCAGGTCGTTGTGCAGGATGCTGGTCCGCTGCGGCGTCGGTATGCGCTCTGCAAGCAGCCTGTGCAGCTCGTCCATTCCTGGCTGGTCTGCGTCTCTGGCCAGCTCCCAGCGTTTCTGCCAGCCCGACACCTGTCTCTCCACAAAGCCTTCCGGCCGACCGAGGTCCTCCAGGCCGCAGCTTGCCGGATCGACGTTGTGCAAGCCGGCCATGGCGTCCACCAGCGCGTTGCTCGTGCGAATGGCGATATCCGGCAGACCCTGCCAGGCATCTGGAAAAGCGTCTCTGATGACCACTCCGGTGCGTCTTTCCACGACGATGAATCTGGCGCCGATCACTGTTTCGTCTTCACACAGCAGATAGCAGCGGGGCGCTGCAGCAAATGCTTGATACAGTCGGGACAGGACCTTGTGCTCGCGAACCATATCGTGCGCTCCGGGCGCGACTGGCCCCAGAGGAGGGCGCCTGACAACGTACTCTGTGTCGCCGAACCGCACCAGATAGGTCAGGTTGGCACTGCCGCCGGGAAACTGGGCTACGCTCATCTCGCCGCGAGCGGCCGGCAGGTGTCGGGCCAGATAGTCGGCGAGTCTGGGCCAGTCCATTTCCTCGTCGGCTCTGACTGGCGCGGTTTCGTGCTGCATTTGGGCTCTCGCGATGACGAAGACAGAAGACGCCTAGTCTAACCGTTTGGCGGGCTCATTCGCGGGGCCCTTGAGTTCGATCTGGTTGCCCTCGGGGTCTGCGATATAGATGCTGGGCCCGGTGCCCTCGGCGCCGTAGACTTCTCTTACCGGGCTGCCTGTCACGCCCCAGCGTCTCAGGTGTTCGGTCATTGCCTTAACATCGAAAGGATTTACCCGCAGGCAGAAGTGATCCAGATTCTGTCCGCCCGTGGCCTGCGGCGGAGCGCCTTTTCTTCGACCCAGCTCGCCCGAAGTGCTTACCAGGTCGATGAGAGCATTTCCGGCGCGCAGCTGAACAAGACCTACAGCGGCGACCGTTCGTTCCACTTGGCAGCCAAGAACCTCGCAGTAGAAGCGCACCAGCTGGTCGCTGTTCCGCGCGCGGAGAACGAGGTGGTCCAGTCCTTCCAGTTGGAAGGGGGGGCGAGTGGGGGAAGGCGGCAAAGGCGGCGTCTCGTGTGCGGAGGCGTCAGCGCTGTTCGGCACGGCAATCTCGCTGCAGTGAAATATGAGCGGTGATCGTAGCGAAAGCTGCCCGGATAGGCCAAGCAAGCGGGAATCTCCGGACTGTAGCACCTGTAGTACTATTGCACTTTCGCAGCTGGCTGAAAATTGTGTGATGGAAGCAAATTCCTACGTTTTTGACGTTTCCCCGGAGACTTTTCAGACCGAAGTGGTGGAAAAGTCTCAGCAGACCCCCGTGCTGATCCTGTTCTGGGCCGATCAGGTTCCGCCATCGGTGGATACCCGCAGGACGCTGGAAACCCTGGTTGCCCGCCAGCAGGGTAAGGTGCTGCTCGGTCTCGTCGACGTCGCCCGGGACCAGACGCTGGCCCAGCATCTGCGTGTTCAGGGTCTGCCCAGCTTGCGGGTTGTCAAGGGGGGCGAACTGGCACATCAGCTCGATGGGCCACAGGCAGAAACCACACTGCAGAACCTGATCGACGAGCTGACGCTGTCGCCCGCAGAATCGCTGCGCGGCGCGCTCGATCAACTGCTGGCGACTGGAGACTATGACCGAGCCTTGCAGATGCTCCAGCAGGCGGTGGCTGAGGAACCTCAGAATCTGGCTTTCAAGGTCGAGCTTGCGGACGTTCTGCTGCTTACCGGGGCGGTGGATGATGCGCGTCAGTTGCTGGCTGAGATTCCTGGGGACACGGAACAGCGGGAGCGTCCCCAGACACGTCTGGAAGTACTGGAGGAAGCCGCCGGAATGCCGCAGCTGGCCGAGTTGCAGGCCGCGGTGCAGGGGAACCCGGACGATCTTGAGCTGCGCTATCAGATGGCGGTTCGGCTTGCTGCGGCCGGCGACTACCCGCAGGCCCTCGACAACGCCATGGCGGTGTTGCAGGCGGACCGGACTTTTCGAGATGACATCGGCCGTCTGACTATGATTCGGATCTTCAATTTGCTGGGCAAAGGCTCGGACGTTGCGGCGAGTTACCGACGTCGCATGTTCGCTTTCATGCACTAGGTTTCCGCCCCTGCCGGGCAGGGCCGTCCGGCCGTGCTCCATCGGCCAAGGCCGCCCCGGTGTAGGCCAACCCGGCCAGGCCTGCGGGCCACACCGATTCTGAGAAACTGTTCCTCTGGCGCTGTGAGGTGGGTCGCTTTCAGCGGGCTGCCGCTCCCCTATGCTTGTTCAGACTTCGGATTACCGGCGGTATGCGACATGGATGCGCAGGAGCGCTCACAGCTTGTTCTCGATTGGCGTGACCGGCGGGTCGCGCTCAATGGCGACCGGCAGGCGCTTTCCGTTGGCTCGCTGCCCGATTCTGATCTCACCGTTTCCAGACGATTTGCTTCGCGCCACCATGCGCACATTGAGCGGCGCAAGCGGTCGTGTGTGCTGGTCGATCACAGCTGCAACGGGACCTTTGTGCAGACGGAGGACGAACGTGTTGTTTTCGTGCGGCGGGGCGAAATCCGACTCTGGGGCGAGGGGTGGATCAGTCTGGGTGAGCCCCTGACAGAAGACTCCGCCATTCGCTTCCGCATCGGATGAGTACCGGCCTGGCCGAGGGACTTTTAATGGATCTCACCTGGCACAGCGCGGAACAGACGCACACTGGCAAGCGACGTCACCACAACGAAGATGCGGTGCTCAGCTGCCCCGACGCCCAACTCTGGGCAGTTGCCGACGGTATGGGTGGGCACCACGCAGGGGAGGTTGCGAGTCAGGCCATCGTCAGCGCTCTGCACGCGCTGGTTCCGGAAGTTTCACTGTCCGAACAGGTTGACGCCGTGGAGGATGCGCTGCTTGGCGTCAACCTGGATCTGCGTCGCCATGCCGAGAGCTGCGGAGTCAGAACCACGATCGGCAGTACGGTGGTCACTATGGTCTGCCGGGGTCGAACCGGGGTGGCGCTGTGGGCGGGAGACAGCAGGCTCTACCGTCTCAGATCTGGCCATCTGGAGCTGATTACCCGCGATCACAATCCGATTTCCGATCTGCTGGACTCGGGGGCCGTTTCCGAGGCGGAAGCGCTGGCCGCGGACACCAACATCATTACCCGCGCCGTCGGCGGCCAGCATCAGCTGCATCTGGATATTGCCGTTTTTGATGTCGATCTCGATGATACGTTTCTGCTGTGCAGTGACGGCCTTTACCGCGAGCTGGAAAAGCATGAGCTGGTGGAAGGCCTGAGCGCCCGCGAGTTGGAGAAAGCCGCAGACTCCCTGCTGCAGCGGTGCCTGCAAGGTCCAGCCAGAGACAACGTGTCGCTGGTGATTGCCCGTCCGGAGTCGTCATGAGCGAAGCTCAGGACATTACGGTACTCCGTACGGACACCAGCGTATCGCGCACCGGTAGCGCGCGAGGAAGCGGCGAAGCCGATCCACCTCGAGTGTTGAAACAGCGCTTCGTGCTTGAGGAGAAGTTGGGTAGCGGCGGCATGGGGACCGTTTTCCGGGCCAAAGATCTGCGCAAGGTTGAAGCCAGGGACCGACAGCCTTTCGTCGCCGTGAAGGTGTTGAACAACGACTTTCGCGAGCATCCCGAAGCGTTCATCGCTCTGCAGCGGGAAGCCGTCAAATCCCAGGCGCTGTCGCACCCGAGCATCGTGTCCATCTTTGATTTCGACAAGGATGGCGATGTGCCCTTCATCATCATGGAACTGCTGGAAGGACAAGAGCTGGCGGAGTTGCTCCGGGCGTATCCGACAGGCCTGCCCGATGAGATGGCCTGGACCATCATTCGCTGTCTGTGCGCGGGGCTCGAGCACGCCCATGAAGCCGGCGTTGTGCACGCGGATTTCAAACCTGGGAACGTGTTCATCGCACCGGACAATAAGGCCAAAATTCTCGACTTCGGCATTGCCCGTGCCGTGCATCTCAACCACGGTGAGGAAGATGACCCGGAATTCGATCCCGCGCGGCTTGCGGCGCTGACCCCCGCATACGCCAGCCAGGAGATGCTCTGCGGCCATAACCCTGAGCGTCGTGATGACCTT